>JAAYBF010000114.1 GCA_012718975.1 Solirubrobacterales bacterium
GGCGAGCACGTCCTGTTCGAGCCCAACGTCTGGCTGACCGCGCCCGACCCGGCGCGGATCAGGATCGGCGGCGGGAGCTTCCTCAACATCGGGGTGATGGTCGCCGCGGTCGAGCTGGTCGAGATCGGCGCGCACTGCATGCTCGCCAACGGCTGCTTCGTCACCGACGGCGCCCACCGCTTCGACGACCCCGACACCCCGGTCCCGTGGCAGGGGTTCACCAGCAAGGGGCCGACCCGGATCGGCGACAACGTCTGGTGCGGGGCCAACGTCGTCGTCACCAGCGGCGTCACGATCGGCGAGCGCGCCGTGATCGGCGCCAACAGCGTCGTCACCGCCGACATCCCGGCGCGGGCGATCGCCGCCGGCGCCCCCGCGCGCGTGCTGCGCGAGATCGAGTACTGAGCCGGGCGCCCGTCACCCACGAAACGTCGACGGGCCGGGGCGAAGGCCCCGGCCCGTCGTGGTGGGTGGCTTTGGTGTGGCTCCGGCCCTACGGCACGATCAGCGTGAACGCGACGTCGCTGGCCAGCGCGCCGTTGCGGTAGGTGCGCACCTCGAACGTGCCGCCGGGGCAGGTGAAGGTGCCGCCGCGCGGCTCGACGATCAGCGTGTCGGTCTGGGTGCCGGTGTTGCCGTACTCGACCGAGGCGACCGTGGGCCGGGTCGGCTGGGCGCCGTCGAAGGCGACATCAGCGACAGAGGCCGTCGGCGCCAGGCAGTAGAGCCCGGCCGACGGACGGGTCAGGCCGGCGAAGCCCGAGGTCCGCTGAGCGACGAATCCGAGCGGGTTGTCGTTGACCTGGGCGTAGGCCACGGCCGTGCCCGGCGCACCCTGCGGGCCCTGGGGACCCTGCGGGCCGGCGGCGCCCTGCGGGCCGGCGTCGCCCTTCAGCGCCGCGCGGGCGCCGGGGGAGAGGCGGTTGGCCTTCAGCGAGCCCTTCTTGACCTTGGCGTTGGTGACGGTGCCGTTCTTGAGCTTCTTGGTGGTGATGGTCCCGTTCTTGATGTTCTTGCCGTGGATCGTCGCGGCGGCGTAGGAGACGCCGCCGAGGGCGACGAACAGCGCGACGAGCGCGAGCACCGAGGCGGGGTTGACGTGGGTCTTGATCCTGCTGAGCATTGCGGTCCTCCTGGGTCGGACGGGTTGGTCAGTGCCCGTCCAACCGGGGAGGGGGCCGCGAATTACGGCGATCTCAGAAAAGGTGCGAAGAGTCCGCCCGGCGGCTCAGTCGAAGAGGCCGGGCTGCACGTGCGCCGGCGCGTCGGCCGCGGGGCCCCGCGCGCGCTCTGCGGCCGCCCCCGGCTGCTCGGGCGGGCCGGCGGCCAGCAGCGCGGGCAGCTTCGCGAAGTCCTCGCGCAGCAGCTCCTTGACGCGCGGGGTGCGCAGCCCGGCGGCGGGGTGGTAGATCGGGAAGACCTGGACCGCGCGGCCGCCGACCTGGTGGACCTGCGGCACCCCGTGGACCCGGCTGATGCCCGTGTTCGAGCGGGTGAGCAGCTTGGTCGCGAAGTTCCCGAGCGTGCAGATCACGGTCGGCTCGATCAGCTCGACCTGGCGGAAGAGGTACGGCTTGCAGGCGGCGATCTCCTCCGGCTCGGGGTCGCGGTTGCCCGGTGGCCGACTCTTGAGCACGTTGCAGATGAACACGTCGCCGCGCTCGAGGCCGTTCTCGGCCAGGAGCTCGTCGAGCAGCCGTCCGGCGCGGCCGACGAACGGGATTCCCTGCAGGTCCTCCTGCTGGCCCGGCGCCTCGCCGACGAACATCAGGTCGGCGTTCGCGTTGCCGGCGCCGAAGACCGCCTGGGTGCGGGTCTCGTGCAGCGGGCAGAGCGTGCAGGCACGCACATCGCGGTAGAGCTCGACGAGCTGCTCGCGCCTGCGCTCGGGCGTCGCCATCGGCGGCAAGCCTAGCCCCGACCCCGGTCGCGGCGGCCTGTCGTTGCGAGATCCCGTGGCATGGGTATCCTTCACGGCACGGCCGCTACCCGACCCGGGAGTGGACCGTCGAACCCCCACACCGACCGGTACCCCGCGAGGACCGGAACGGACGATGCCCCAGGCAACGAAACCCCGAGGCCGTGCCCACAGCGGCGTGGCGATCGTCGGAGCCGGCCGGCTCGGCTCGGCACTGGTGCGCGCGCTGGAAGACGCCGGGGTGCCGGTCGAGGGACCGCTCGGCCGCGACGCCCACCCCGCCGCGGGAGTCGTCCTGCTCTGCGTTCCCGACGGCGAGATCGCCGCGGCGGCCGCGGCCCTGGGCCGCGCCGGCTCCCGGCCCGAGCGGCTCGTCGGCCACGTCAGCGGCGCGACTCCGCTGGGCGCGCTCGCCGCCGCCGGCGGACAGGCGTTCGGCCTGCACCCGCTCCAGACCTTCGCCGGCGGCGAGGGCGCGGAGGCGTTCGCCGGCACCGGTGCGGCCATCGCCGGCAGCACCGCCACCGCGCTCGCGACCGCCCGCGAGCTCGCGCTCGCGCTCGGGATGGAGCCGATCGCGGTCAGCGACTCCGAGCGCGCCGCCTACCACGCCGCCGCCTCGGTCGCCTCGAACTTCACGGTGACGCTGCAGGCGGTGGCCGAGCGGCTCGCCGGCGTCGCCGGGATCGCCCCCGCCGACGCCCGCGCCCTGCTCGCCCCGCTCGTGCGCCAGACGGTCGACAACTGGGCCGCGCGCGGGCCCGAGGCGGCGCTGACCGGCCCCGTCGCGCGTGGCGACCGCGCCACCGTCGACCGTCAGCGCGCCGCGGTCGACCGCCACGTTCCCGAGCTGGCGCCGCTCTTCGACGAGCTGGTGGCGGCGACGGCGGCCCTGGCCCGCGGCGACGTCACCGCGCCGACCCCCTCCACGCGGGCGGCGGCGTGAGGACCGTCCGGACGATCGCCGAGCTGCGCGCCGCGGTCGCGGCCCGCCGCGTCGACGGCCAGTCCGTCGGACTCGTCCCGACGATGGGCTCCTTCCACGCCGGCCACCTCTCGCTGATGGCAGCCGCGCGCGAGGCCTGCGACGCCGTCGTGGTGTCGCTCTTCGTCAACCCGACCCAGTTCGGCGCGGGGGAGGACCTCGACGCCTACCCGCGCGACCAGGCCCGCGACGCCGAGCTGGCCGCCGCCGCGGGCGTCGACCTCCTGTTCGCGCCCCCGGTCACCGAGATCTACCCCGACGGCTTCGCGACCGCCGTGACCGTGCGCGGCATCACCGAGGTGCTCTGCGGCGACCCCGACCGCCGCGGTCCCGGCCACTTCGACGGCGTCGCGACCGTGGTGACCAAGCTGCTGAACATCGTCGCGCCCGACGTCGCCTACTTCGGCCGCAAGGACGCCCAGCAGGTGGCGGTGATCCGGCGGCTCGTCCGCGACCTCGACATCCCGGTGAGGATCGAGGCGCTGGCGACCGTGCGCGAGCCCGACGGCCTCGCGCTCAGCTCGCGCAACGCCTACCTGACAGCGGCCGAGCGGCAGCGCGCGACGGCCCTGCACCGCGCGCTCGTCGCCGCCGAGCGGGCCGTCGCCGCGGGCGAGACCGCCTCCGAGCCCGTGCTCGCCGCCGCGCGGGCCGAGCTCGACGCCGCCGCGATCGCGCCCGAGTACCTCGAGCTGCGCGACGCCGACGATCTCACCGCCGTGACCGCGGTCACGCGCCCGACGCTGCTGGCGGTCGCCGCCCGCGTCGGCCGTGCGCGGCTGATCGACAACACCGTCCTCGAACCCGTCCCCCAGCCGGCAGCCGTCCCCGCGGCGGCCGGCGCCCCCGGAGAAGGAGCCCCCACCCAATGAGACGGACGATGCTCAAGTCCAAGATCCACCGAGCAACCGTCACCGGCAGCGACCTCAACTACGTCGGCTCGATCACCGTCGACGCCGACCTGCTCGAGGCCGCCGACATCCGCGAGCACGAGCTGGTCCACGTGCTCGACATCGACAACGGCGCGCGCTTCGAGACCTACACGATCGCGGGCGAGCGCGGCAGCGGCGACGTCCAGGTCAACGGCGCCGCCGCCCGGCTCGTCCACAGCGGCGACAAGGTGATCGTCGTCTCCTACGCGGAGTACGACGAGGCCGAGCTCGACGCCTACGAGCCCGTCGTCGTCCACGTCGACGCCGACAACGCGATCGTCACCGTCGACGACGCCGTCGCGGAGCTGCTGTCGTGAGCGCCCGGCCGCGGATCGCGACCGCCCCGCCGGCGAAGGGTAAGCCGGTCACGCTCTCGTCGCTGACCGAGCGCAAGGCGCTCGGCGAGCCGATCGCGATGGTCACCGCCTACGACTACCCGGGCGCCCAGGTCGCCGAGGAGGCCGGCGTCGACGTCGTGCTCGTCGGCGACTCCGCCGCGATGACGGTGCTCGGCTACCCGAGCACCGTGCCGGTCTCGGTCGACGAGATGCTGATGCTGACCGCGGCCGTGCGGCGCGGGCTGCGCACGCCGATGCTCGTCGGCGACCTGCCGTTCGGCTCGTATGAGGCATCCGACGAGCAGGCGATCGCGACCGCTCAGCGGTTCGTCAAGGAGGCCGGCTGCGATGCCGTCAAGCTCGAGCGCGGCGGCACCTCGGTCCAGCGGGCGCGGGCGATCGTCGAGGCCGGCATCCCGGTGATGGGCCACATCGGCCTGACGCCCCAGACGGCGACCGCGCTTGGCGGCTACCGGTCGCAGGGCCGCACCGCCGACCGGGCGCTCGAGGTGGCGCGCGACGCGCTGGCGCTGCAGGAGGCGGGCTGCTTCGCGATCGTCATCGAGGCGATCCCCAGCGACCTCACCGACGAGCTGATGCCGCGGCTGGAGATCCCGGCGATCGGCATCGGCGCCGGGCCATCGACCGACGGTCAGGTGCTGGTCATGCACGACCTGCTCGGCATCTACGACGGCCACGCCGCCCGCTTCGTCAAGCGGTTCGCGTCGGTCCGCGAGGAGATGATCGCCGGGGTGCGCGCCTACGCCGAGGAGGTCCGCACGCGCCGCTACCCCGAGCCCGAGCACGGCTACACGATGGCCCCGGACGAGCTCGCCCGGCTGCGCGAGCTGCTCGCAGCGGAGGCGCCGGCGACCTAGGGGCGCCACCAGACGGCCGCCCGCGGTCCGCGTGGAGTTTTCTTGGGGGTCAACCCCCAAGAAAACTCCGCGCGAGCTCGACGAGGCGGAAGCGGCGCCGGAGTTTGGCGTCGGTCACACTTGCGGGCGTGGAGCTCGAGACCGAGACCCCCGAAGGGACCGCGGCGGCCGGCGCCGAGCTGGCGACCCGCTTGCGGCCCGGTGACGTGGTGCTCGTGTCCGGCGACCTCGGCGCCGGCAAGACGGCGTTCGTGCGCGGCGCCTGCCGCGCGCTCGGCGTGACCGCGCCGGTCACCAGCCCGACCTTCACGATCGGCCAGGTCTACGGCGGCGCGGCGGCCGACGTCGCCCATCTCGACCTGTACCGGCTCGAGGGGCTCGGCGGCGAGGACCCGGCGCTGCTCGACGACTACCTGACGCCGGAGCGGATCGGCTTCGTCGAGTGGCCGGCGGTCGGCGCCGCGGCGATCGACCGCGTCGTCGCGCGGGTCACCCTCGAGCACGCCGGCGGCGACCGGCGCCGGATCGCGGTCGAATGGGCCGGCGGGGCGGGGGAGGCGGCCGCGTGAACGTGCTCGGCCTCGACACCTCGACCGCCGCCAGCGCCGCCTGCGTGCTGCGCGCCGACGGCGCCGCCTTCGAGGAGCTCCCGGCGGTCGCGCGGCTGGGCGAGCGGCCCGCGCACGCCGCCGAGCTGCTGCCGGCCGCCGTGCGCTGCCTCGACGCCGCCGGGCTCGACTGGGACGGGCTCGACGCGATCGCCGTCGGCGTCGGCCCCGGCGCGTTCACCGGACTGCGGATCGGGGTCGCGACCGCGCGGGCGCTCGCGACCGCGACCGGCCTGCCCCTGCACCCGGTTCCGTCGCTCGCGGCGCTCGCCGCCGGCGCGCGGGCCGCGATCCCCGAAGCCGGCGCGCGGCCGCTGCTCGCGCTGATCGACGCCCGCCGCGGCGAGCTGTTCGCCGCCCTGTACCCGCCGTCCGGCGCGACCGGCGGGGACGGATCGGCCGGGGCCCGCCAGGAGCGCGGCCCGGCGGCGCCCGGGCGCGCCGCCGCCGCGCCGGCTCCCGACTGGGGCCCGGTCGCGCTCGCGCCCGCGCAGGTGGCGGCGCGCGCCGCCGCGGCCGCCGCGCCGCCGCTCGCCGTCGGCGACGGGGCGCTGCGCCACCGCGACGAGCTCGTCGCCGCCGGGGTCGAGATCGCCCCGCCCGACGCGCCGGCGCACGCCGTCTCGGCGCTGGCGACCTGCCGGCTCGCGGTGACCGTGGCGCCCGTCGCCGCGGAGGCCGTCGTGCCCGACTACCTGCGCGACCCCGACGCCGTGCCGAGCGCCGCATGAGCGAGCCGCTGGAGATCCGCGACCTCTCCTACGCCGACCTGCCGCAGGTGATCGCGATCGAGCGGCGCGCCTTCACGACCCCGTGGTCGCTGGCGATGTTCGTCCTCGAGCGGTCCAAGCCGTCGGGCATCTGCCTCGCGGCGACGCGCGGCGGGCGGATCGTCGGGTACCTCGTCTGCTCGCGCTACGACACCGTCTGGCACGTGATGAACGTCGCCGTCGACGACCGGCTCGTCCGCCAGGGGATCGCGAGCGCGCTGCTCGAGCGGCTCTTCGAGCGCGCCGACCGGCCCGGCGAGCAGTACACGCTCGAGGTCCGGCCGTCCAACGACGCCGCGATCGCGCTCTACGAGCGGTTCGGCTTCCGCGCCGCCGGCAAGCGGCCCGGCTACTACCACGACAACCGCGAGGACGCGCTGATCATGTGGCGGACCGCCGGCGCGCCGGCCCGGAGCCGAAGTGGAGTCGCGGTGGGCCAGCCGGCCCGTCACGATTCCACGGCGATTCCCGGTGACCGGGAGGCCGGCCGGTGATCCTCGCGATCGAGACCAGCTGCGACGACACCTGCGCGGCCGTGGTCACCGCCGCCGGCGAGATCCGCTCCAACGCGATCGCCTCGCAGGGGCTCCTGCACGAGCGCTACGGCGGCGTCGTGCCCGAGATCGCCTCCCGCCGCCACCTCGAGCTCGCCGACGCGCTCGTCGCCGACGCGCTCGAGCAGGCCGGGGCGACGCTCGAGGACATCGATCGGGTCGCCGTCACGCGCGGGCCCGGGCTGATCGGCGCGCTGCTGGTCGGCCTCTCCGCCGCCAAGGCGATCGCCGCCGCGCGCCGGCTGCCGCTGGTCCCCGTCGACCACCTCCACGGCCACGTCGTCGCCTCGACGCTCCAACCGGACCCGATCGAGCCGCCGTACGTCTGCCTCGTCGCCAGCGGCGGCCACACCTTCGTCGCGCGCGTGGACGAGCCGTCGACCTACGCGATCCTCGGCCAGACGCTCGACGACGCCGCCGGCGAGGCGTTCGACAAGGGGGCGCGGATCCTCGGCCTCGGCTACCCCGGCGGTCCGATCGTCGACCGCCTCGCCCGCGACGGCGACGCCTCCGCGTTGGACTTCCCGCGCTCGCTGCCCGGCGACGGCCTCGACTTCAGCTTCTCCGGCCTGAAGACCTCGCTGCTCTACCGCGTCCGCGACCTCGGCGAGCAGGAGGCCGCCGAGCGCCGCGCCGACCTCGCCGCCTCCTACCAGTCGGCGATCGCCGACGCGCTGCTCGCCCGGCTCGAGCAGGCGGTCGCCCGCGAGGGCGTCGAGCGGGTCGCGCTCGGCGGCGGCGTGGCCGCCAACTCGGCGCTGCGGGCCGGGGCGGAGGCGCTCTGCGAGCGGATCGGCGCGCGCCTCTGGACGCCGCCGATCGCCCTCTGCACCGACAACGCCGCGATGATCGCCGCCGCCGCCCGCTTCGGCGAGCCTGTCGCCTACCCCGGCTACCTCGACCTCGACGCCGCCGCGCGGCTCGCCTGATGGCGACCGTCACCCTCTACGGCAAGCCGGGCTGCTGCCTCTGCGACGACGCGCGCGCCGAGCTCGCCGCGCTCGGCGAGCGGCTCGGCTTCGCCGTCGAGGAGGTCGACGTCTCGGTCGACCCGGTCCTGCACCGTCGCTACGGCGAGCGCATCCCGGTCGTCGCCGTCGACGGGGAGGAGGCCTGCGAGCTCGGCGTCGACGGACCCGAGATCGCGCGGCTGCTCGGTAGAGTGGACGCACCGTGAGCGTCGAGCCGACCCTACGCGACATGGCCGCCGCCGACGGCGACGTCCGCGAACGCCTCTCGCTCGGCGTCGCCGCCCGCCTCTCGCGCTACCTGCAGGTCCTCACCCAGGCGCGCAAGATGGGCAAGGAGACGATCAGCTCCCAGGAGCTGGCCGACTACACCCACGTCAACTCGACGCAGATCCGGCGCGACCTGTCCGGCTTCGGCAAGTTCGGCAAGCGCGGCGTCGGCTACAACGTCGAGTCGCTGGTCTCGCAGATCCGCAAGATCCTGCGCACCGCCGGCCAGCACAACATCGCGCTCGTCGGCGCCGGCCACCTCGGCCGCGCGATCGCCGGCTCGGACATCTTCGCCGACCACGGCTTCAACGTCGTCGCGATCTTCGACGACGACCCGACCAAGGTCGGCACCCCGATCAGCGACCAGCTCGAGGTCCGGCCGATCGACGAGCTGCCCGGCGTCGTCGGCGAGCAGCAGATCGTCGTCGGGGTGATCGCCGTGCCGACCGCAGCCGCCCAGGGCGTCGCCGACCAGCTCGTCGCCGCCGGGGTGCGGATCCTCTTCAACTACTCCGAGGCGCTCCTGCAGGTGCCGCCGGAGGTGACCGTCCACACCTCCAGTCCGGCGGTCGACCTGCTGTACGCGCTCTACTTCTACCTGACCTGACCATGCTCGACATGGCCCGCGCGCGCGAGGTCTTCGAGGCCTCCGAGGACTTCACGGTGGGACTCGAGGAGGAGTTCCAGATCCTCGACCCCGACAGCCTCACGCTCGCGCAGCGCTACCCCGAGCTGTCCGGCGCCGCCCAGGCCGACGACCTGCTCGCCGACGCCGTCGCCGGCGAGCTGATCGAGTCCGAGATCGAGATCCGCTCCGGCCGTGGCCAGAGCCTCGCCGCCGCCGTCGCCGCCCAGCGCGAGCGCCGCGCCCGGCTGTTCGCCCTCGCGCGCGCCCAGGGCGCCCGCCTCGCCGCGACCGGCACCCACCCCTGGAGCCCCTGGCAGGACCAGCGGATCATCGACACCGAGCACTACCACCGCGTCGAGGACGGGCTCAAGTACGTCGCCTGGCGCAACAACACCTTCAGCCTCCACGTCCACGTCGGCGTGCGCGGCGCCGACCGGGCGATCGCCGTCTGCGACCGGCTGCGGCCGCTGCTGCCGGAGCTGCTCGCGCTCTCGGCCAACTCGCCGTTCCTCGACGGGCGCGACTCCGGCCTGCACACCGCGCGCAGCCAGATCTTCACCAAGAGCTTCCCGCGCTGCGGGATCCCCGACCCGTGGGGGAGCTGGCGCGCCTACGCCGACTTCGTCGACATGCTCGTCCGCACCCGCTCGATCGTCGAGCACACCCAGCTGTGGTGGAGCGTGCGCCCCCACCACGCCTTCGGCACCGTCGAGGTCCGGATCTGCGACGCCCAGTCCGACGCCCAGTCCGCCACCGCGCTCGCCGGCACGATCGTCGCTTGCGTCGCCCAGGCGGCGCTCGACCACGACGCCGGGGTCCCGTTCGACGACCCGTCCGGGCGGCTGGTCGAGGAGAACTTCTGGCGGGCCATCCGCCACGGCCTCGACGGACGGATGATCGACCTCGACACGCTCGAGGAGTACCCGGCGGCCGACATCGCCGAGCGGCTCGCCGCCTGGACGGCGCCGGCGCGGGCCGCGCTCGGCATCGAGCCGCCGCCCGGCGGCGAGAACGGCGCCCAGCGCCAGCGGCGGGCGCTCGCCGCCGGCGCGACGATCGAGGAGGTGTTCGCCGCCGAGGCAGAGACCGCGGGGCGGACCTACGCGAACCCGGAGGTGACGGCGTGAACGACCAGCAGCCTGGACAGGCGGGCCCCGGAGGGCCCGGCGGACAGCCCAGCGAGGAGGAGCTGCGCGCGGCGCTCGAGGAGCAGATGCGCAACATCCGCGTCGAGGAGGTGGTCGTCCAGACGGTCGTGACGCTCGTCAACCTCGGCGCGCAGCGGCTCGGGGTCGCGCCCGCCGCCGGCGAGGAGCCCGGCGCCGGCCGCGACCTCGCCCAGGCCCACCTGGCGATCGAGTCGGTGCGCGCGCTGCTGCCGCTCTGCCCGCGCGAGGTCGTCGAGCAGATCCAGCCGGCGCTCAGCCAGCTCCAGATGGTCTACGCCAGGGAGGCCGGCGGCGGCGCGCCCGCCGCCGGCGGGCCCGAGTCCGCGGCGCCCGGTGCGCCGGGAGCCGCCGCGGGCCCCGCGGCCGGCCAGTCGCAGGCCCCGCCCGCGCCGGGCGGCCCCGGCGCGGACCCCGCCGAGGACGAGCGCGCGAAGGCCCGCTCGAAGATCTGGACGCCGCCCGGCACCTGATCAGACCGCATCGCGCCGGGATGGCCGATAGACTGCCCGCGCTTTTCGACCGGGCGGCTGCTGCAGGTGCAGCAAACTCGCGCGCGTCGCACGCGCGGCCCCTGCGCCCGCCCGACACCGAAGACCCAGACGGAGGACTCCCTTGACCGACTTTCTAACCGACTACGGCGTGATCGTCGCGCTCGCATGCGCGGGCGCAGCCGTCGTCTACGGCCTCGTCACCACCAGGTGGCTGCTGGCGAAGTCTCCCGGCAACGACCGGATGCAGGAGATCTCGCTCGCAGTCCAGGAGGGCGCCAAGGCCTACCTGACCCGCCAGTACCAGATCATCGCCGTGGTGGCGGTGATCCTCGCCATCCTGCTCGCGATCGCCCTCGACATCGAGACCGCGATCGGCTTCGTCATCGGCGGCGCCTTCTCCGGCGCGGCGGGCTTCATCGGCATGAACGTGTCGGTCCGCGCCAACTCGCGCGTAGCCGAGGCCGCCCGCGGCGGCATCGGCAACGCCCTCAACGTCGCCTTCAAGGGCGGCGCGGTCACCGGCATGCTCGTCGCCGGCCTCGCGCTGCTCGGCGTAGCCGGCTACTACGGGATCCTCCGCCTCTTCGACGTCGACCAGAAGGACGCGATCGACGCGCTCATCGGCCTCGGCTTCGGTGGCTCGCTGATCTCCGTCTTCGCCCGACTCGGCGGCGGCATCTTCACCAAGGCCGCCGACGTCGGCGCCGACATCGTCGGCAAGATCGAGGCCGGCATCCCCGAGGACGACCCGCGCAACCCGGCCGTCATCGCCGACAACGTCGGCGACAACGTCGGCGACTGCGCCGGCATGGCCGCCGACCTCTTCGAGACCTACGCGGTCACCGCGGTCGCCGTAATGCTGCTCGGCGTCCTCACCTTCGAGCAGATCGACGCCGCGGCCGTCTACCCGCTCGTCATCGGCGGCGTCTCGATCCTCGCGTCGATCATCGGCACCTACGCCGTCCGCAGCAAGGCCGGCAACGTCGAGCGGGCGCTCTACCAGGGCCTGATCGTCTCCGGCGTCCTCGCCGCAGCGGCGTTCCTGCCGGTCTCGCTCTGGCTGATGGACGACCTCAGCTTCGTCCCCGACGCCTCCAACCTGCTGACCGGCGGCCTCGACGGCGCGCCGTCGGGCATGGACATCTGGATCTGCACCCTCGTCGGCATCGGCATCACGGCGCTGCTGTTCGTGATCACCGACTTCTACACCTCGACCCGCTTCCGTCCGGTCAGGTCGACCGCGAAGGCGTCCGAGACCGGTCACGCGACCAACATCATCCAGGGCCTCGCGCAGGGCTTCCAGGCCACCGCGGCGCCCGCGATCGTGATCGCGATCGGCATCCTCGTCGCCAACGAGCTCGGCGGCATCTACGGCATCGGCGTCGCCGTCATGGCGCAGCTGTCGCTCACCGGCCTGATCGTCGCCCTCGACGCGTTCGGCCCGATCACCGACAACGCCGGCGGCATCGCCGAGATGGCCGAGCTGCCGCAGGAGATCCGTGACATCACCGACCCGCTCGACGCGGTCGGCAACACCACCAAGGCCGTCACCAAGGGCTACGCGATCGGCTCCGCCGTACTCGCCGCGCTCGTGCTGTTCGCCGCCTTCGTCGAGGAGCTCGAGGAGGAGGCCGACAGCGCGCTCGAGGTCCTCAAGGGCTTCGACATCTCGCAGCCCGAGGTGCTCGTCGGCCTGCTCATCGGCGGCATGATGGTCTACCTGTTCTCCGCCCTCTCGATCGAGTCCGTCGGCCGTGCCGGCGGCGGCGTCGTCGAGGAGGTCCGGCGCCAGTTCGCCGAGAAGCCGGGCATCATGGACGGCACCGAGAAGCCCGACTACGCCCAGTGCGTGCGGATCGTGACCCAGGCCGCCCAGCGGGAGATGATCCTGCCGGCCCTGATCCCGATCGTCATCCCGGTCGTCGTCGGCCTGCTCAGCTACCAGGCGCTCGGCGGCCTGCTGATCGGCGTCATCGTCGTCGGCTTCTTCGCCGCGGTCTCGATGACCTCCGGCGGCGGTGCCTGGGACAACGCCAAGAAGCTCATCGAGGACGGCGAGTTCGGCGGCAAGGGCTCCGAGGCGCACGCGGCGTCGGTCACCGGCGACACCGTCGGCGACCCCTACAAGGACACCGCTGGTCCTGCCGTGAACCCGATGATCAAGATCACCAACATCGTGGCGCTGCTCTTGGTCGCCGTGCTGGCCCATCTGGGCTGAGGCATCCGCCTCAACCGAA
>JAAYBF010000115.1 GCA_012718975.1 Solirubrobacterales bacterium
GAGAGCGCCGCGCTCGCGCGCGCCTACCTCGCGCACGGCCTGGCGCCCGGCGACCGGGTCGCGTCGCTGATGCCCAACCGGGTCGCGCTGCTCGTCCACTACCTCGCCTGCTTCAAGGCCGGCCTGGTCGCGACGCCGCTGAACTACCGCTACACCCACCGCGAGATCGACCATGCGCTCGCGGTCTCCGGCGCGAGCGCGCTGGTCGCCCACGCCGAGCGCGGGGAGGACGTCGCGGCGAGCGAGCTGGCGGGCGGCCTCGCGCACGGCACCGTCGTCTACGCCGATCCCGACCTCCCGCTCCCGGCGGGGGCGCCGGACGGGACCGCCTTCGACGGGCTGCTCGCGCGCGCGCCGGCCGGTGGCGAGCTGCCCGCCGCCGCCGACGGCGACCCGGCCGCGATCTTCTTCACCTCGGGCAGCACCGGCCCGGCGAAGGGCGTCACCCACACGCGCGAGTCCCTGCGCTGGATGATCGCCAGCGCCGTCGCCGGCTTCGAGCTGACCGCCGCCGACACCTTCCGGCCGGGCTCCTCGATGTCGCACATCGGCTCGTTCCTGTGGGCGCTGAGCGCGCTGTCGGTCGGCGCGCGCGTGGTCGTCGCCCGCTCCTACGACGCCCACGAGCTGCTGCCGCTGCTGCGCGAGCACCGCCCGACCGTGCTCGCGATGATCCCGGCGGCGCTGACCGCGCTGGTCCGCGACCACGACCTGGCGCCCGCCGACCTCGCGTCGCTGCGCGTCTGCCGCTCGGGCTCGGACAAGGTCTCTGCCGAGCTGCTCGCCGAGTTCGCCGCCAAGGCCGGGTTCCCGATCGACGAGGGCTACGGGATGACCGAGGTCGGCATCGCCACCCTCAACCCGCCGTCGGGGCCGATCAAGCAGGGCTCGATCGGCCCGCCGATCGGCGGCTTCGCGGTCGCGCTGCGCGACGAGGTCGGCGGGCAGGTCGGGGAGGGGGAGGTCGGCCGCGTCTGGATCAGGACGCGCAGCCGGATGCGCGGCTACTGGGAGGCGCCCGACGCGACGGCGGCGATCCTCCACGACGGCTGGCTGGACTCCGGCGACCTCGCCCGCGCCGACGGCGACGGCTACCTCTGGTTCTTCGGCCGCAAGAAGCAGGTGATCGTCCACGACGGGTCCAACATCAGCCCCTACGAGGTCGAGGGCGCGCTGCTCGAGCACCCGGCGGTCGCGCTCGCCGGCGTGGTCGGCGTCCACGACACCGTCCACGGCGAGAGCGTGCGCGCCTACGTCACGTTGCGCGACGGCGCCGCGCCGCCGCCCGCGGCCGACCTGATCGTCTTCGCCCGCGAGCGGATCGGCTACAAGGCGCCCGAGGAGATCGTCTACCTCGACGAGATGCCGCTCAACCCGACCGGCAAGATCGACCGCACCGGGCTCAAGCGGATGGCCGAGGAGCACCTCCAGCCGCATGGCGGCTGAGCCGGCGCGCACGGTCGACGCCGCCGAGCGGCGGGCCCGGCTCGCCCGCCGCCACGCGCTCGCCCCGGCCGCCCGCGCCGCCGACCCCGTGGCCGCGGCCGACGCGGTCGTCGCCCTGCACGCCACCGACCCGGCGACCGTCTACCTGTCGGTCTGGGCGCGGACGCCGGTCGCCGACCGCGAGGCGCTCGCGCGCGAGCTCTACGTCGACCGCGGACTCGTCCGCCTGATGGCGATGCGGCGGACGCTCTGGGTGGCGCCGCGCGCCACGGTGCCGGCGGTCCAGGCGGGCGCGAGCGCGCGCGTCGCCGGCCAGGAGCGGCGGCGGCTGATCCGCGACGTCGAGCGCGCCGGGCTGCACCGCGACGGCGCCCGCTGGTGGCGGCGTGCGTCGCGGGCCGTCCTGGACGCGCTCGCCGGCGGGCGGGAGGCGACCTCGACCGAGCTGCGCGCCGAGCTGGCGCCGCTCGCCGGGACGATCCGCGTCGGCGAGGGCACGAAGTGGGGCGCCGACGTGCCGATCGCCCCGCGCGTGCTGACGGTGCTCTCGGCCGAGGGCCTGGTCGTGCGCTCCTCCAACGCCGGCGGCTGGACCGCGTCGCGGCCGCTGTGGGCGCTGACCGAGGCCTGGCTCGGCGCGCCGATCGAGCCGCTCGGGGAGGCCGAGGCGACGGCGGCGCTGGTCGCGCGCTGGCTGCGGGCGTTCGGGCCGGGCACCGAGGAGGACGTCCGCTGGTGGCTCGGCTCGACCAAGACGGCGGTCCGGCGCGCGCTCGCCGACGTCGGCGCGGTCGCGGTCGACCTCGGGGCGGGGCAGGTCGGCTACCTGCTGGGCGACGACCTCGACCCACCGGAGCCCGTCGAGCCGTGGGCGGCGCTGCTGCCGGGCCTCGACCCGACGACGATGGGCTGGAAGGAGCGCGACTTCTACCTCGGCGCGCACCGCGACGAGCTCTTCGACCGCGCCGGCAACGCCGGTCCGACCGCCTGGTGGGAGGGGCGGATCGTCGGCGGCTGGCGCCAGGACCCCGACGGCGCGATCGAGCTCCAGCTGCTCGAGGACGTCGGCGCCGACGCCCGCGCCGCCCTCGCCGCCGAGGCCGACCGCCTCGCCGCCTGGATCGACGGTGCCCGCGTCACCTTCCGCTTCCCCTCGCCGCTGTTCAAGCGGCGAGCGTCGTCCCGGTCGGCGTGACCGGGACGGCCGCTAGTGGGTGTGTCCGTAGGCGTTGTAGAGCTGGTTGAAGTCGTGGTCGTCGGGAACCGCCGGAAGGTTGTTCGGGTGAACGGACATCATGCAGCTGCTGGAAGGCTGTCGGTGCTCTAGCCCGAGCGCGTGTCCCTCCTCGTGGCATGCCACGCTTCTGCGTCGGCCGACAGGGGTCATGTTGCTCCGGTGGGTCGTCGCGCTCAAGGTCAGCACGGGCGGTTCCTTAGGTCCTCTGGATCATTCGGGTACGGGTTCTTGCCGGGGGCCGGGGTCGTGTGGATCACCATGTAAGTCCCATCCGGATTCCTGCAGATCCTGATCGTTGGATCCTTGTCGGGGTTGACCGTGCGCGCGATCTCTGAGGAAGGTGCCATGAGCTGGGCGCGACCGGGAACGTACGTCGGTGGCTTGTCGGTGTGTCGGTACGGCGGGTAGATCGGTGGACTGTTGGCCTCGGGGTCGTCGACCAGTTCGTCGACGGCCGCCTTCTTAGGCTCGACCGCAGCGGGATTGAGTCCATCCGGCTCGTTCATGGCGAGGGCAGTACCCACTACAGCGACTCCAATAGTTGCTGTTGCAATCGCGATCAGCAATCGGTGCATGGCAGGGACGGTACGGCGGTACGAAGCTGTTTGCAAAGTTGTGATCGCGGCGCGCAGAGGGCAGCGGCAGGGGGTCGCATCGCAGGGCGCATCGGCCCAGGACCCGTGCGCGGTCCGACCAATCGGTATCGGCGCGGCGCGGGACTTCGCTACTGTTGCCCGTCGGTCTGGACGGAAGTCCGACCGAGTAGACCGGGCGCAGGCGTGAAGCCGACAAGCGCGCCCGAGCCGATCTCCGCTGAGTACGACGCGGATCTCCGGCCTGTCTCGACCCCGACCGAACGAGTTGATCCCCTATTCGACTGCTGCTGTTTCCCATCGCATGTGCCCTTGTACTCCTCCTCCCCACGGCCGCCCAGGCGGCCAAGTGCCCGGCCACCTACGACCGGGCGGACTTCCACCGCATCGCCAAGCAGGCCTATGACGGCAAGACGGCGGCGACACGCCACGAGCGCAGGACGCTCAAGCGCGTGGTCCGCTGCCAGGCCCGGCCGAAGGCCTCGCGCAGGATCATCCGCAAGCACCGGGCCAGCTACCGGGCGCGGCACCTGTACCGCCTGGCGGTGCGGCGCGTGACCCCCTACGACTGCGGCCACCACGGCCGCTTCGCGATCCCGTGCGGGATCGTCGACCGCGAGTCGCGCTACTCGTGGGGCGCCTACAACTACTCGTCAGGCGCCCGCGGGCCGTACCAGTTCCTCGGCTGGAGCGTGCCCTGGCCGGTCGACAGCTCGGCCGACCGGCTCGCCCACCACCGGATGGCCGCCCGGCTCTGGGCCGGCGGCGCCGGCGCCAGCCACTGGGGCTTCTAGCGGACGGGGAGGGGCTTGGGGCGCCAGCTGCTGGCCGCGCCCCGAGCCCTCCCCGCTCCTAGTTGCGGTCGCGCCCGCGGCGGTTGGTGAGGCCGTCGAGGACGACCTCGACCGGCGAGCTGCGGCGGCTCTCCCCGCGCGCGTCGTCGGACCCGAGGATCCGTCCGATCCGCTCGGCCTGCTCGCCGGCGCGCTCGATGTCGCGCGAGATGGCCTTCGACGTCCGGGCGAACCTGCCGCTCGCATCGCCGACGGCCTTGGCGACCGACTTCGCGTCGATGCCGCCGTCGAGCGAGCGCGGCAGCTTGACCCCGAGCACGCGGCGGTGGCGCAGGCGGTCGCGCAGCAGGACACCGCCCGCGACGCCGGCGGCCGCCGCTCCGACCGCCAGCGCCGGCTTGGCGGCCTTGCCGGCCGCCCTGGCCGCGGTGTCCCTGACCGACCCTGCGGTCTCCTTGACCGACCCTGCGGTCTCCTTGACCGACTCGGCGGCGCTCTCGGCGCGGTCCGCCACCTTCGCGGCCGGGCCGGCGCGGCGCGAGCCGGCGGACGAACCGCCCGAGCGCGCCGATCGCGACTTGGCGCGGCTGGTCGAGGCGCCCGCCCGCCTCGACGTGGCGGCCCGCTTGGCCCCGCCCGCCGATCGGCTCGCCGTCCTCGGCTTCGACGCCGACTTGGCGCGGCTCGAGGAGCCTCCCGAGCCGGCACGCGAGCCGTTGGAAGCGCCCTTGGCCTTCGACCCCGACGATTTCGGGGCCGATCCGTTGGCCGAGCGGCTCGCGTTCTTCTTCCGGGATCGTTGCTGTGCGGATCTGCTGTCGGCCATCACTTCCCCTCTCTCGGTCGGGACGCGCCCCCGCGCGTGCGGTACCCGCTGCGCCGGGGCCTAACCCAGCGGCCCGCCACTGCGTGCCGTCGCCCAGCGGCCCGCCACTCCGGTCCGCCGCCCGCCCGGGCCGGGCCGGGGCCTAAGCTGGGCGGCTCCGAAACCGCACCGAGGAGAAGCCGATGACCGTCACCGGGCTGGACTTCGTTGGAATCCCATCGCGCGACGCCGAGCGCACGCGCGCCTTCTACATCGACGTCCTCGGGCTGCGCCCGGACGAGCGGTCCGACTACGAGTTCTGGGTCGGCGAGACCTGCTTCGGTATCTGGGAGCCGGAGAAGCAGGGGATGCCGTTCGAGCCCCAGCGCAACGCCCACCCGGCGCTGCACGTCGACGACATCGCCGCCGCGCGCGCCGAGCTGGAGGCCGAGGGCGTCGAGTTCCTCGGCGAGACGATCGACACCGGCGTCTGCCACATGGCGCTTTTCCGCGACCCCGACGGCAACGACCTGATGCTCCACCACCGCTACGCCCCGCCCGCCGGCGGTTGACCGCCGGGGGCGCGGAGTCGCTGTGGGATTTCCACAGCGACTCCGCACCCGAGCACGGATGCGGGCCGGCCGCCGTCCGGGTGAGATTCGACGTCGAGCCACCGCGAGCCGAGCGCGTGATCGACGTCCACTGCCACATACTCCCGGGCCTCGACGATGGGGCGGTCGACCTCGACGACGCGGTCGCGATGGCCGCCCAGGCCGCCGAGGACGGAGTCCGGCGTATCTGCGCCACCCCGCACATCCGCCACGACCACGACGTGGTGGTCGCTGAGATCGCCGAGCGCGTCGCCGCGCTGAACCGGGAGCTGGCGCGCGCCGCGCTGCGGGTCCGGGTCGAGACCGGCGGCGAGGTCGCCGAGACCGCGCTCGACCGCCTCGACCGGCGCGAGCTGGCCCAGGTCGCGCTCGGGGGCGGCCGCTGGGTGCTCGTCGAGCCGGCCCCGGGCCCGCTCGCCGACGGCCTCGAGGCGGCGGTCGCGCAGCTCGACCGGCGCGGCTTCGGGACGATCGTCGCCCACCCCGAGCGCCACGCCGACGAGCAGCTCCTGTTCCGGCTCGAGCGGCTCGTCGAGCGCGGCGCGCTCGTCCAGGTGACCGCCGCGCTCCTCGCCGAGCCGGGCAGCGGCCCGGTGATGCTCGACCTCGCCCGCCGCGGCCTCGTCCACCTGCTCGGCAGCGACGCCCACAGCTCGCGCGCCGGCCGCCCGGCGCGGCTGTCGGCCGGCGTCGCGGCGCTCCAGGCTGGCGGCCTGCACCCCGGGGAGATCGACCTGATCGTCCGCGGCCTCCCGCACGCCGTGCTCTCCGGCCAGCGGTTCGCGCCGCCGCTCGCGGGCCGGCGCGACCACAGCCTCGTCTGAGCCGCCCGCCCGATCCCCGCCGGGCGCGGCTCCGATGAGTAATAAGACCGCCCTGGACGGCACGATCACTCATCGAGCGCCGAGCGCCCGGCGGCTCCCATCGCGACCGATCGTCCTCGCCGGCGGCGGCCGCGCTATCGGGGCCTACCCGAAGCCCGGCTTCGGCGCCGCCCGGATGCGCGCCGCGCCCGCCGGGCGTAGCTTCGCCGCACGATGTCCGCCAAGCCCCTGTCAGCCGCCGACGCCGCCTGGCTGCACATGGACCGGCCCGACAACCCGATGGTCGTCAACGCGCTCGTGCTGCTCGGCGCGGTGCCGGACCGCGGCCGGCTGGCCACCGTCATCGACGACGGGATCGTGAAGCGCTTCCCGCGCTTCTCGCAGCGGATCCACGAGCGGCGCGGGCGTGCGCCGCTGTTCGAGGACGCGCCGGGCTTCACCGTCGAGGACCACATCCACCGCCTCGCGCTCCCGGAGCCCGGCGACGACGCCGCGCTCGCCGAGCTGGTCGGCGACCTGATCGGCGGCCGGCTCGACCCGGGGCGCCCGCTCTGGCAGGCGTACCTGATCGAGGGCCACGGCGACGGCGCGGCGCTGCTGGTGCGCATCCACCACTGCGTCGCCGACGGCATCGCGCTCGCGCGGGTGCTGCTATCGGTCGCCGACGGCGGCCCGGGCTGGGTCGAGCGCGGCGTCCCGCCCCACCACGGGCTGGTCCACCGGACGGTGACCGCGAGCGCGGCGGCCGGTGCGGCGGCCGTCCACGAGAGCGTCGAGACGCTGCTGCATCCCGGCCACGCCCGCGCGCTCGCGTCGGCGGCGCTGCGCGACGGGACGACGGTCGCCAAGCTGCTCGGCGCGAGCGCCGACGCCGACACCCCGCTGCGCGGGCCGCTCGCCGGCAGCCGCCGTGTCGCGTGGTCGCCGCCGTTCCCGGTCGCGCGGGTGAAGGAGGCCGGGCGGCGCGTGCGGGCGACCGTCAACGACGTGCTGGTCGCCGCCCTGACCGGTGCGCTGCGCGACCACCTCGAGCGCGCGGGCGAAGCCCCCGACGAGCTGCGCGCGCTCGTTCCGTTCAACCTGCGCCCGCTCGACGAGCCGCCCCCGCCCGAGCTGGGCAACGACTTCGCGCTGATCCTGCTGTCGCTGCCGGTCGGGGTCGCCGACCGGCGCGCGCGCCTGCTCGCGGTGCGCGAGCGGATGAACGCGATCAAGGACTCCCACGAGGCGCCGATCTCCTACGGCATCCTGACCGCGATCGGCCGCACCCCGCCCGCCGTCGAGGACCGGCTGATCGGCTTCTTCACCGACAAGGCGAGCATGGTCGTCACCAACGTCCCCGGACCGCGCGAGCCGGTCGGCTTCGCGGGGGTGCCGGTCGAGGGGGTGCTCGTCTGGGCGCCCTGCTCGGGTGGGCTCGGCATGACGGTCAGCATCTTCAGCTATGCGGGCGCCGTGACCGCCGGCTTCATGACCGACGCCGCGCTGGTGCCGGACCCGGGCGCGCTCGCCGACGGGTTCGACCGCGAGCTGCACGCGCTCTGCCGCGGCGTCCGGGTCCCCGCCGGGCCTCAGTCGTAGAGCGCGGCGAAGCGGGCCGCGTGGCGGCGGTGGACCACCGCCCGCTTGACCTTCTGGGTCGGGGTGAGGTCGCCGCCGGCCTGGGTGAGGTCCGAGTCGAGCACGTCGAAGCGCTTGATCTGCTCGATCCGCGCGAAGCGGCGGTTGACGGCGTCGAGTTCCTCACCCAGCAGCGCGCGGACGCGCTCGTCGGCGGCGAGGGTGGGGATCGCCGCCGTCTGCGCGCCGACCCGGTCGGCGAGCGCCCCGGCCTCCTCGGGGTCGAGCGTCAGCAGCGCGACGAGGTAGGGCCGCCCGTCGCCGTAGGCGACCGCCTGGGAGACCCAGCGGATCTCGCGCAGCGCCGCCTCGACGTTGGCTGCGCTGACGTTCTTGCCGCTCGAGGTGATGATGAGGTCCTTCTGGCGGCCGGTGACGTGGACGTAGCCGTCGCCGTCGATCCGCCCGAGGTCGCCGGAGCGCAGCCAGCCGTCCTCGCTCAGCGCGGCGGCCGTCGCGGCCGGGTCGTCGTGGTAGCCGGGGAAGACGTGCGGGCCGCGCAGGACGATCTCGCCGTCGGCGGCGATCGCGACCTCGCTGCCCGGCAGCGGCCGCCCGACGCTGCCGAAGCGGACCGCCCGCTCGGTGTTCAGGGTGCCGGCCGCGGTCGTCTCGGTCAGCCCGTAGCCCTCGAGGATCAGCACGCCGCAGGCGTCGAAGAACTCGATCACCTCGCGCGGCATCGGCGCGGCCCCGGTCAGTGCGAGCCGCAGGTCGGGGCCGAAGAGAGCGCGCACGCGGGCGAGCGCGAGCCGGTCGGCGACCCGGTGCTCGGCGGCGAGCAGCCGCCCGACCGGCCGACCGGCCCGCTCGGCGACGCGGACCCGTCGCCCGACCCCCAGCGCCCAGGCCAGGCCGACGCGCTGTAGCCGGCCGCCGTCCTCGGCCGTGGCGAGCGCGCGGGTCCGGATCTTCTCGAACACGCGCGGCACCGCCGGCAGGTGGGTCGGGTGCAGCTCGGCGAGGTCCGCGGGGACGCGGGTGGGATCGCCGCGCCAGAAGGCGACCGTGCCGCCGACGTCGAGCACCACGAACTGCACGACGCGCGCGAGCGAGTGCGCGAGCGGCAGGA
>JAAYBF010000116.1 GCA_012718975.1 Solirubrobacterales bacterium
CGCGAGCTGCTCGAGGCGCTCGCCGACCGCGCGCCGCGGGTCGTGCTCGCCAGCTCGGCGAAGGAGTGGGAGGTCGATGCCTACCTGGACCTGCTCGACGCACGCGAGCTCGCAACCGACTGGACGACCTCCGCCGACGTCGAGCAGACCAAGCCCGAGCCCGATCTCGTCCGCGCCGCGCTCGACAAGGCGGGCGGCGGGCCGGCGGTGATGATCGGCGACTCCGTCTGGGACTGCGAGGCCGCGGCGCGGGCGGGCGTGGAGTCGATCGCGCTGCTCACCGGCGGCTTCGCCGAGTGCGAGCTGCGCGACGCGGGCGCGGCGGCGGTGTTCGAGTCGGCCGCGGAGCTGTGCGAGCGGCTGGACGAGACCGGATTCGCCCACTGAGCCTGGCGGCGTCGAGACGGTAACGTCGCCTCCGTGGCAGCCCATCTCGACGTCCGGGTCGTCGCGCGCGCCGCGCGCGAGGAGATCGCCGGCGAGCGAGGCGGACGCCTCGTCGTCCGAGTCACCGCACCACCGATCGAGGGCAGGGCGAACGCCGCAGTCTGCCGGCTCGTGGCGAAGGCGCTTGGAGCCCCGAAGAGCTCGGTCACCGTCGCCAGGGGCCAGACGGCCCGCGACAAGCAGCTGGCGGTCGCGGACATGGACGACGGCGAGGTCCGGCAGCGGCTGGGTCTCTGAATTGCCCTCCAGGTCCGCCGCACGATCCCAGAGCGCACCCGCTACCGTGCCTTCAATGTGCGCTCAGTGCATGGCGGCCGCGGCGACTGCGGCAGCTGGCGCGACCGGCATCCGGGCTTGGCTCGGGACACGCCGCTGGGCGTGGCTGACCCCGCGCCGGCTGCGGCGCGCCACTGTGGCGCTGCTCGCGCTCGGCCTCGTCGCCGCGGCGACGCTGTCGGGCACCGGCTGAGCGTCGCTCGACAGCCTCGCCGCCGGCGAGCGGCGGATCAGGCCCCGGACGCGCGGCGGACGAGCCGCAGCGACCCGAGGTCTGCGAACGATGCGTCGATGAGGCCGCCGGTGCGGCAGTCCTCGAGCAGCGCCCGCTCGTGGCCCACGTGCTCGACGCGATAGAGGTCGTGGTCGGAGCACAGGTAGTCGCCGATCGACAGCTTCGGCCGCCGGCCGCGAGCCGTGCGCGGTGCGAGTGGCGGTCGGCTCAATCTGCTCATCGTGTTCAGCGCCTACCCGGGCCCGACCGCCGGAAACGTCGACCGGGCACATCGGGCTCTGGGCACTTCGGCCCTGCACCGCCAACGCCTCAGTCGACGGAGATCGGCGGTGGCTGGCGCAGCGTCTGTAGGACGGTGCAGTAGCGCTCGGCCTTCTCGCAGAGGGCGTCGATGCGCTCCTGCTCGACACCGGGCGCATCGATCGCGTAGCGGAGGCGGATCGCCGCGAACCCGACGGGCGCGTCGCGGTCGACGCCGAGCGTGCCGCGCAGGTCCAGGTCGCCCTCGACGACCACCTCGATCCGCTCGGTCTCGATCCCCATCGCCGCGGCGACCATCTGGCAGGTGACCTGGGCGCATGCCGCGAGCGCGCCGAGCAGCAGGTCGCCCGAGCAGGCGCCGGTCCCAGGCCCGCCGACCCCGACGTGCGCCTGCGCCTCCTGGATCGCCCGGCCGATGTCGACCGAGCAACTGACCGGCGACTCCCCCGCCCCGCGCCCGCGGGCCGTGAGCGTGATCTGGGCGCCCGTCGGGTCCTCGCGGTAGCCCTCCTTCAGCGGCGCCTGAACGGTTCTGAGGTCCATGGGGGGATGTTGGTGGCGTGGGGCGAGGACGTCAAGCGAGCCGCTCCGCTCCATCTCGAAGCCGCTCGGGCGGGCGCGGGCTGCGGTCGCGGCTAGCGGTCCTCGCGGATGTAGCGGTCGAAGCAAGAGAACTCGATGTCGTCTGGGCCTTCGCCCTCGAAGATCGAGCAGATCACCCGCTCGCCGGTCGGCCCCACCGCCTCGCAGGTGCGCTCCCGCCCCTGCTGCCGGCAGTTGACGAAGCGGGCCTTGCCGCCCAGGAGCTTGCTCGCGACCGCCAGCGGGGTGGGGGCGCCGCCGGGGTGCGACTTCTCACGGCTCCCCGGGCCGGACGGCCAGGGGGCCGTCAGCACGAGCGCCGCCACCACCACCCCCACCAGCACCACGGCACCGATGGCGGCCAGAGACCTACTGCGCGTCATGCCGCCGGCTCCTCGGGCAGCTCGGACCCGACGCCCGAGCCGGGGCCCCGCTATTACGAGATCGCTGAAAAGACATCGAGTTGGGGCGGATTGGCTTGGGTATCGCCAGTTTGGCTGGGTTGGCTCGGGTCAGATTTGCCGAGTTGGGGACATGGTTCGGGACACGTCCCAGGAAACGGTCAACGCGCCTACTCAGCGAATCAAGACGACCTCGACCCCCACATCGACGGTCCCCCAGGCCCGATCAGCCGTATGCACGGGAAGACCAAGTCGTCGCGCCAGAGATAGGCACGCCCGATCGGCGAGCGACAGGCCAGCCGAACGGGTCGATGACCACATGCGCGCCGCGATCTCAGCATCGTCGCCGGTGAAATCCTCGATGGAGATCCCAAGTGCCTCGACGCTGTCTCGCCTGCCTGCCGTATCCAACCCGAGCCCGTTATAGCGCTGGAGCACCTCGGACCAGTTGACGGCCGAGACGACCGCGGCGCCGAGCAACCCCTCGACAGCGTCGGACCCCTGCTCCTCCCAGAGCAGGGCGATCACCGCTGAAGCGTCGAGAACCGCCTCGGGCCCGTCAGCCATGCTCGGCAGCCTCGCGGCGCGCCTCGGCGCGCCGCTCAGCGATCAGCTCATCGACCATGCTCGTCCCAGCGGGAGCAGTCCCGCGCAACTCGCCGCGCAACCGCTCAAGGATCTGCTCGCGCCGCTCGAGGACGAGTCGATCCTCCTCCACATGCGCCATGAGCGTCTCCCCTGGCCGGATCTCCAAAGTCCGCCTCATCTCCGCAGGGATAACCACTCGACCCTGGGGCCCGATACGCAACGGGACCGCTCTCGCTGGACGTGCCATATAGCCCGAAGTGTGGCAGGTGAGCCCCCAGAGTGGCAACTCAACCGGACAGGCCGCAACCTGGACACCACGCGGTCTAGGCTCCACCTATCCGTCGTGACGATCGATCCGCCTACTCAGCCTCAGCCCACGATCCTTCGCGCCGCGCAGCTCATTTCGCTACTTCGAGCCTTGGCCGACCCGGACGACGAGGGCGAGATCCCCGCTGATAGGGCGGCGACGATCAAGCAGGTCGAGACCAACCTGGCCCGCTACCGCGACACCACCTGATCGCGAGAGCCGACGCCCGGACTCGAACCGGGGACCCCTTCATTACGAG
>JAAYBF010000117.1 GCA_012718975.1 Solirubrobacterales bacterium
CGCCTGCGCCGGCGCCCCCTCCCGCGCCTGCGCCGGCGCCCCCTCCCGCGCCGGCGCCGGCCCCAGCTCCCGTCCCCGCGCCGGCCCCAGCTCCGGCGCCGGCGCCTGCTCCGGCACCGGCCCCGGCGCCCGCTCCCCAACCGGCGCCCGCGGCGCCCGCGCCGTCCGGCGACGAGTTCGGATTCGAGCGGTGAGCAGAAAGGGGGGGCGGACCGCGCCGCCCACTCCATCGACACCACGAAGGCACCCCGACATGGAGGCAACGATGGACACCGCAGACACCACGAGCGCACCGCCCCGCCGCCGGCCGCTCGTCCTCGCGGCGGCAGCCGCCGCCGTCCTCGCGCTGATCGGCCTCGCCGACACCGCCGACCTGCTCAAGCCCGTCCTGACCGGCGACGGGAAGGCCGGCGGGCTCGGCGACGTCGAGAAGGCCATCAACGCGATCAAGGGCCCGGCGACCGTCACGGTGGCGTCGCTGTCCGGGCTCGGCGTGCTCGGCGCCGCGGCGCTGCTGGCCGTCGGCAGCCAGACCGGGCCGCGGATCGCGATGCTCTCGCTCGGCGCGCTGTTCGCGATCGCCCTCGGCAACGCCCTGATCGCCTGACGCGATGGCTGGCGCAGCCGACATCCGCGTCCGCGCGCGGCGAGCCGTGCGCCAAGCGCTCGCCGCGCTGCTCGCCGTGGCGGCGCTGCTCGCGATCGTCCCCGCCGCAGCAGCCGACCCGCCGACGCCGGCGCCCGCCCCGACCCCCGGCGAGGGCGTCCCCGACCCGGGCATCCTGCCGGTGCCTGACCGGACCCCCACCCCGCCGGCGGAGACCCCGGACCCGGCCCAGACCCCGGCGCCCGGCGCCACGCCGACGCCGGGGTCCACCCCCACCCCGACGCCCACTCCGTCGCCGACGCCCGGCCCGCCGCCGGCGCCGTCGGGCGACGGCGACATCCCCGCCTGCGACGAGGGCGGCTGGAACCCGGTCCCGTCGGTCGAGTGCATGACCACGAGGGCGGTCCGGACCGTGTTCGGGATGGACGACGACGGCTGGGTCGCCACCCCGCTGCTCAGCTGGCTGCTGCGCATCCCCGACTTCGCCGGCAACCCCGAGAGCAACATCGCCCAGGCCGGCTGGCTGTCGGAGTCGATCGCCTTCGCCCTGCTCGCCGCCGTGGCGACCTTCGCGGTCCTCCACTACTGGGCGGCGGGGCTGATGGCGCAGAGCTCCGGGACGCTCGTGCTCAGCGGGACGCTGCGGGCGCTCGGCGCGGGCCTGTTCATCCTGGCCTGGCCGTTCATCTTCAAGAACGTCAGCACGCTCACCAACGCCGTCACGGCGACGCTCTTACCGGGCGACGAGCTCGACAAGGCGATCCTCGCCCTGACCGCCGCGGGGACCGTGATGGGGCTGATCGGCGGCCCGAAGGTCGCGCTGCTCGTCGGCATCGCGATCGCGCTGGTGTTCGTCCTGCTGTTCCTGGCCCTGCTGCTGACCAAGCTCGGCCTGATGGCCGGCCTGCTGATCGCCTACGTCGGCGTCCCGATCGCGGTCGCCCTCTGGCCGGTGCCGTCGCTCTCGGCGCCGGCGACCTACGCGCTGCGCTTCTTCGGGATGGTCACGTCGGTGCTGGTGATGTGGGCGATCGCCTTCCGGGTGTTCGGGGCGGTCAACCAGGACTTCGCGGCCTGGGGCGAGGGGATGACCATCGGCGAGACGCTCGTCCTGCCGCTGATCGGGGTCGCGCAGCTGTTCGCGCTGCTGGCCATCCCGCGCCATGCCGTGGCGATGTGGAACATCGCTGCCGGGGGCCGTGGCGCGATCGCCGGGGCGATCGGCTTCGCCGTGCACAGCCAGATCTCGAACATGGCCGGCCGCTACATCCCAGCCCGGTTCGGAGGCCAGCGCGTGACGCCGCAGGCTGCGCCGCCCGCCCAGCAGACGCCGGCGCGCGGCGTCCCGGGCGGCGGCCCACCCAGCCCCGGCGGCAGCCCGGGCGGGGGCAGCCCCGGCGGCACGCCCGCCCCCGGCCCCGGCGGATCCACGCCGGCGAGCCCCGGCCCGGCCACCCCCGCCCCCGGCAAGGGACGCGGCGGCGGCCAGGGTACGGCGCCGGCGAGCGGCCCCGCGGCCGGCGGACCGCCCGCGAGCGGCAACGGCGCCGGCGCCGCCGGTGGCCTGCCGAGCGGAGCCGAGGCCGACCACGAGGGCGCCTACCGGGCGGCGCTCGACCGCCGTCAGGACCGGCCGCCGGACGCCGCGACCCTGCAGCGGGCGGTCGAGCGGATCGACTCCGCCGACGGCGGCCGCTACTCCGATCCGGTGCGCCAGCTCGTCGCCGGCGACAGCGCCGGAAGCGAGTCGGTGACGCGCTCGCTGGCGGCCGCGTCGGCCGACACCCGCCTGACCTCCTCGGAGCGGGTCGCCTTCAACGCCCTCGCCGCGGCGACCCCCGACCAGCGCATGGCCGCGCTGGGCATCGGCTCCGCGCCCGCCGCCCCCGTCCTCGCGCCGCTGACGACGCCGTCGCCGGCCGTGGCGACGCCCGCGGCGCCACCACCCCAGCAGCCGCCGCCCGTCGCACCTGCCGCACCGACCGTTCCCGACACCGGAGGCAACCAGTGAACATCGCCTACAAGCACCTCGACGCCAAGCTGCGGATCGCCGAGCTGGGCATCGGCCAGTGGCTGGCCGTGCTCGCCGGGGTCGGGCTCGCGATCGTCTGGGGCACCTACGTCAGCCCGTTCGGGCCGATGCTGACGCTGACGACGTCGATCTACCTCGCCGCCGTCCCGGCCGGGGCCGCGCTGCTGGCCAACGTCACCGAGTTCGACGCCTGGCTGATGCTCCGCTCGGCGCTGGCGTGGTGGCGCAGCGACGGCCGCTACGTGCCCGGCCCCGGCGAGTCCGCCACCGGCTACCTGGTGAGCGGGGGCGCCGTCGACGACGGCGCCGAGGCGCGCTGGCTGGCCGCCGAGCTGGACGCCGCCGCGCTCTGGGGGGAGTCCCGGTGATCGGCCGCGGCGAGGACCGCCACGACGCCGACCGCGACAGCCTCGCCGAGGCCGGCGACCTGCTGGCCGTCGAGGCGATCGACCGGTCGGGACTGGTGGTCACCAGCGAGGGCGCGCTCGTGCGGATCCTGCACGTCATCCCGCCCAACCCGATGACGCTCTCCCAGGAGGACCGCGAGGAGCTGTCGGCCTCCTTCTGCCACGTCGTCTCGCGGCTGCGGCCCGAGCAGTCGCTGCAGTTCTACATCGAGGCCAAGCCGATGAACCTCGACCGGGTGCTCGCCGACGCGCGCGCCGAGGTGGCGGCGTGGGCCGGCCCGCCCGAGGACCTGCCGGGCCTCGCACCGGACTCGCTCGAGCTGTCGCGCTGGCGGCTGCACGCGGCGATGGAGGAGTCGCTGCGGCGCCACTGCAACGACCAGGCCGCGGTGCAGTTCGACGCCTACGTGGTCGTGCCGTACCTCCCGAGCCGCCGCTCCAAGCGCGCGATCCTCAACGAGCTGCGGCCCGGCCGCTGGAAGCTGCCCGTCGCGCCGCTCGAGCGCGACCGCCGCGAGCACCGCCGCGCGGTGCGCGAGAGCCTCGCCCACGCCGACGCAATCCGCTCCGAGCTCGAGGCGCTGTCGATGCCGACCCGCTTCCTCGACGGCGAGGAGGTCGCGACGCTGCTGTGGTCGCGGTTCAACCCGACGACCGCCGACGGCCACCGCCGCCGGCCGCGGGTGGAGACCGAGCTGCTCGGCGAGCTCGACGCCTCGTCCGAGCGCGAGGACGCCCGCGCGGCCGCGGAGCGCCTGCGCGAGCGGATCGCCCAGTCCAGCCTCGACTTCGGCGCCTCGCGCCACCACGTCGAGGTCGACCGCGACGTCGAGCAGACGCTCTATGCGGCGACGACCGCCGACGCCACCTCGATGGGCTGGCTGATGGGCGCGATGATGACCTGGCAGCCGTTCACGCTCAGCGTCTACGTCCACGCGCTCGACCGCTCCACCGAGCGCCAGCGGGTCAAGCGCAGCCACCGGCGGCTGTTCGCCGTCAACCGGACCGCGGAGTCGAAGGGGCACGTGCCCGACTTCGACCGCTACGCCCAGGAGCACGAGTCCCAGGCGCTGCTGGAGGAGATGGCCGGCCACGACCGGACCAACCTCTACCGCGTCTCGATCTACCAGTCGGTCCGCGCGCGCGGGCCCCACCACCAGCTCGCCGACCTCGGCGAGGCGGTCGACTACTGCGCCGACCAGATCGAGTCGATGTCGGACTGCCGGGTCAACCGCGGCGAGTTCCAGCAGGCCGAGCTGTGGCCCTCGACGCTGCCGCTCGGCCGCGACGTCGCCGGACGCACGCGCCGCTACGCGACGCGCAACGTCGGCGACACGGTGCCGCTGGTCGGCACCGGCTGCGGCTCGCCGGGCGGGATCCCGTTCGCCTTCAGCGACCCGGGCCGGACGCTCGAGCACCTCGACCCCTACGACCGCACCCACTCCAACTACACGATGCTGATCAACGGGCGCAGCGGCTCGGGCAAGACGATGACCGCCAACGTCATCGTCTCGCGCTGCATCGCCCAGGGCGCGCGCGGCTTCGTGCTCGACCGCGCCGGCCACTACGACATCCTCACCCGGCTGGTGGCGGGAGCCCGCCACGTCGAGATCGGCGCCGACGACAGCCCCTTCGGGATCAACCCGTGGGACGTGCCCGACCCCGACGACGTCAGCCTCGAGAAGATCGCCTTCCTCGTCTCGCTGCACGGCGTGATGATGGGCGAGGAGGGCCTGACGACGCTCGAGCGGGCCCAGCTCGGCGCGGCGATCCGCGCCGTCTACGCCCAGGCCGCGCTGTCGGGGCAGGCGCCGCACGAGTCGATGCTGCGCGACGAGCTGCTGCGCCGCGCCGACGAGGAGCGCGGCGACGGCGCCGGCGAGGTCGGCGCGGTGCTGCGCAACCTCGCCGAGCGGCTCGGGGAGTTCTGCGGCGACGGCTCCTACGCCTACCTGCTCGACCGTCCGACGACGGTCCCGATCGACAGCCCGCTGGTGGTCTTCGACACCAGGCGCTGCCCGGAGGTCGTGCTCAAGCCGGTGATGTTCTCGATCCTCGAGTACGTCACGCGGACGGTCGAGAGCCACCGCGACGCCCACCAGCGGCTCGCGAGCCGGCCCGACGCGCCGCGCTTCGCCGGCAAGAGCGTGCTGCTGATCGACGAGGCCTGGCATCTGGTCGGCCGCCGCGAGACCGGCGAGTTCGCCAACGAGCTGGCCCGGCGCGCCCGTCACCTCGGCCTGTTCCTGATGGTGCTCTCCCAGCAGCTGTCGGACTTCGCCACCGAGCACGGGCTGGCGCTGATCCGCAACTCGACGATGCAGATGCTGCTCAACCAGCACGCCGACGAGATCGGCTTCGTCCAGGAGGCGCTCGGCCTCTCCCACGAGGAGGCGGCCCTGGTCAGCCGGCTCAAGACGGTCAAGGGCTCGCACGCCCAGATCTTCTGGGCCAACGGCACCCGCGGGCGCGGGCGCGTCGCGCTGCGCATCGGGCCGACCGAGTACTGGTGCTTCACCTCCGATCCGCTGCGCGACGTACCGCTGCGCGAGGCCGCTGTCGAGCGTCACGACGGCGACATCTGGGGCGCGATCGCCGAGCTCGCGGCGGGCGGGGCCGGCGACGCCGGCGGGGGGCGCTAGCGATGGCGGCGCCACTGGCAGCCGCGGCCGCGGCCGGCGGCGGCGCGGGGGCCGGCGCGGGCGCGGGAGCAGCCGGCGGCGC
>JAAYBF010000014.1 GCA_012718975.1 Solirubrobacterales bacterium
GGGCGCCGCGCGACCAGGGCGCCAGCGCGCGGCCGAGCCGCCGCCGCCCGGCGGGCGACCCCGCGCCGGCGGCGCAGACCGCCAGCGCCCGGGCCCGTGGCAGGTCGGCCAGCGCCGTCGAATAGTGTGCGGCCAGCTCGCTTGCGGAGACCGCGTGGGGGTTGCCCGGCCCGGCCGCCCCCTTCCCGACGACGGTCCCTCCGCTGACGGCGAGCGCCCGGATGCGCGAGCCCCCAGCGTCGATGCCGATCACCGACTCCACCGCCGGCACTCTAGACCGGCCCGCCGGCTGGTTCTTCGACGGCCGCTGCGACCCCGGCGCGCGCGACCGGCTCACCGCCGCCCTCACCGCCTGGCTGACCTCCGACGCGCTGCGCTGGCTGGTCAAGAACGTCCCCGGTCGGGCGGCGCCGGGCGCGCCGCCGGCCCCGCTCGCCTGGCCCGCCGCGCTCGACGGCGCTCTCCCGGCCGAGGGAGCCGCGCTCGACCGGCCGCTCCCGGCCGAGGACACCGGCGCCCTCCCCGCCGCGGTCGCCGCGCCCGAAGGCCCACTTCCCGCCGGGGCCGCCGGTGCCCTCTCCGCCGCGGTCGCCGCGCTCGACGAGATCTGCGACTGGTCGGTGCCCGGCACGGTCTGGGACTTCCGCGTCGCCGGCGAGCGGCCGCTCGCCGGGCCCGGCGGCGACGAGCCGCCGGCCTCCCGCGACGCGGTCGCCGCCCGCACCGACTCGCTCGGCCTGCGCGCCCACGGCCGGCTGTCGGGCGACGTCGCGACCGTGGTGGTGCTCGGCGGCCGCCGGCTCGCCCCGCTGAACCGCACGCGCGTGGTCGCCGACGCGATCGCCGCCGGGCGGCTCGCCCCCGAGCGGGTGGTCATGCTCAGCGCACGCCGGGCGCTCGACGGCGCCGAGCGCGCCAGCGCCGAGGTCGCGACCTACGCGCCCGGCGCCCGGACCGAGGCCGACCTGATGGCCGCGGCGGCACGCCGGCTCGGGCCGGGCGCCGGCGGCGTCGAGGTCGTCGAGGTACCAGCGCCGCCGGGCACGCGCCGCGCCTCGACCCACGAGACGCTGCGCTTCCTCGCCGAGGACTCCGGGCTCGACCTCGCGGCGCCGCTGGCCCTGGTCACCTCGCCGACCTGCCGCCCCTACCAGCACCTCGAGGCCGCCCGCGCGCTCGGGCTCGCCGCCGGCCTCGCGTTCGAGACGGTCGCCCACCCGCGCGCCTGGGCCGCTGCGCCGGGGGTCACCGCCGCCGCACCGCACGTCTACCTCCAGGAGATCCGCGGCACGATCCAGGCGGCGGGCCGCTACGCCGCCGAGCTGGCGGCGACCGCTCCGGCGGAGCCGCCCGGCCTCGCCGCGCTCGCCTGACCCCGCGCGGCCAGCCCGCGCTTTCCCGGCCACTCCGCGCGCCGACCCGCGCCTTCCACGCCCGCTCACCACCGACCCGACGTTTGCCGCGCATTGCACGGCAAACGTCGGGGGCGCCGCGGATGGGCCGGCAAACGTCGGGGCGGCGTGGGCGGGCCGGAGAACCTCGGGCGCGCCGCGGATGGGCTGGGAGA
>JAAYBF010000015.1 GCA_012718975.1 Solirubrobacterales bacterium
CCCGCTTGCCGGCGCGGCCGAGCTCGACGAGCAGGTCGTTGATCTCCTCCTGGGTCATCGCGACGTCGCCGGGCGCCTTGCCGGCGTAGCGGAGGTCGCAGTCGTCGCGCGCGCCGGCGAGCGCGTCTGCGGGGATCAGCCGGTCGTAGACGATCGCGTCGGCGGCGGCGATCAGCTCCAGCGAGCGGCGGGTCATCAGCCCCGGGTCGCCGGGCCCGGCGCCGACGAGGTGGACGATGCCTGTTGGGGAGGAGGACGCCATCGCCCGAACCGTACTTCGCCGCGCCCGGGGGAGCCACCGCCCGGTGCGGCGGTCAGGCGCGGGCGGCGGCGAGGATCGCCTCGGCGCCGGCGGCGACCAGCCGCTCGGCGGCGGCGCGGCCGGCGGCCTCGGGATCGTCGGCCGCGCCGGAGGCGGTGTCGCGGATCCACGTCGAGCCGTCGGGCGCGCCGACGAAAGACTCGATCGACACGGCGCCGCCGGCGATCGTGGCGTGGGCGCCGACGGGGGTGTGGCAGTCGGCGCCGAGCGCGACGACGAGCGCCCGCTCGGCGGCGAGCGCCGTGGCGGCGGCCGGATCGGTCAGCCGCTGTGCGAGCGCGGCGGTGGCCGTGTCGTCGGCGCGCGCCTCGAGCGCCAGGCAGCCCTGGCCGGCGGCCGGGACGGCGGCGGTGACGGCGAGCGGCACGCCCGCGCCGGCGCGGCCGAGCCGGCTCAGGCCGGCGACCGCCAGCAGCGCGGCGTCGAGGTTGCCCTCGGCGAGTCGCCCGAGGCGCGTGTCGACGTTGCCACGCAGCTCGCGCACGTCGAGATCCGGTCTCGCGGCCAGCAGCTGCGCCCTCCGCCGCGGGCTCGCCGTCCCCACCACCGCCCCCTCGGGCAGCGCGTCCAGCGCCGCTCGCGCTCCGCCCGCGCGGGCGATGTGCGGCGCGAGACAGAGCGCGTCTCGCGCGTCCTCACGCCCTGGCACGCCGACGATCGCCAGTCCGTCCGGCAGCTCGCCCGGCACGTCCTTGGCCGAGTGGACCGCGAGGTCGACCTCGCCCGCCAGCAGCGCCGCCTCGATCTCCTTGACGAACCGCGCCTTGTCGCCGCCGCTCGCCTCCGAACGGTCCGTGCGCGCGGCACCGCGCGACGCCCGGTCGCCGGAGGTCTCGATCGTCACCAGCTCGACCGGCCGGCCGAGCGCCTCGAGCGCCGCGGCCATCGCGCGCGCCTGGACCAGCGCGAGCGCGCTTCCGCGCGTGCCGATCCGCAGCGCCGCCGCCACCGGACGGGCTCAGCCGCGCCGGCGGCGGGAGCTCAGCTCGGTCACCTCGGCGCCGACCCCGTCTGCCGGCTCGATCCCGCCGTCGAGGCCGAAGAGCTCGCGCACGAGCGCGATGCGGGCGTAGGCGTCCTCGTCGTCGGCCCCGTCGCGCAGACGCATCGTCGGCTCGTGGAAGAGCCGCGCGACGATCGAGCGGCACATCGCCACCAGCCGCTCGCGGTCTCCCTCCGAGAGCGACTCCCAGCGCGTCTCGTTGTCGGCGAGCGCCTGGGCGACGACCGCGTCGGCATGCTCGCGCAGGCCGCGGATCGTCGGCATCACCTCGAGGCTGCCGAGCCAGCCGGCGAACGCCTCGACCTCGCGGTCGACGACCGCCCGCGCGCGCTCGGCCTCGGCCGCCCGCAGCGAGCGGTTGCGGCCCACCTCGCGCTCGAGGTCGTCCATGTCGAAGAGCGTCACGCCCGCCAGGTCGCGCACGCCCGGCTCGACGTCGCGCGGCACGGCGATGTCGATCAGGACCAGCGGCCGTCCCGCGCGCTCGGCGACGATCTTCGCCAGCTCGGCGCGGCCGAGCAGTGCGTGCGGGGACGCCGTGCAGGCGACGACGATGTCGGCGCGGACGAGCTCCTCGGGGAGCTGGTCGAGGGCGATCGCCGCGCCCTCGTAGCGGCGCGCCAGCTCCAGCGCGCGCTCGTAGCGGCGGTTGGCGACGAAGACGGCGTGGGCGCCGCGGTCGCGCAGCGCGCGGGCGGTCAGCTCGCCCTGCTCGCCGGCGCCGATCACCAGCACGCGGCGGTCGCCGAGGTCGGCGGCCACCGGCGGATGGCCGGTCGGCAGATCCTCGCCGGCGGCCGGGTCGGCGGGGCAGCGGGCGGCGTCGCCGGCGCCGCCGCCGATCGCCCGCCAGGCCAACTCGGCGGCGACGCTCGCCACCGAGAGCCGCTGGCGGCCGACGCCGGTCTCGCTGCGCACCCGCTTGCCGGCGCTCAGCGCGGCGCGGAAGAGGCGGTTGGCGACCGGTCCGGTGACCCCCTCGACGAGCGCGAGCTCGTAGGCGCGCTTGACCTGGCCCTGGATCTCGGCCTCGCCGACGATCATCGAGTCGAGCCCGGCGGCGACGGCGAACAGGTGGCCGGCGACGTCGAGGTCGCGCAGCGCGTAGAGGGCGCCGGTCAGCTCGGTCGGTCGGGTGGCCGACTGGCGTGCGAGCACGGTCAGCGCGGTGCTCTCGGCGGCGACCGGGTCGGCGGCGACGACGTAGAGCTCGGTGCGGTTGCAGGTCGACAGCGCGACCGCCTCGTGGATCTCGTCGTGGCTGACGAGGTCGGCGAGGACGGCGGCGGCGCGCCCCTCGGGCAGCGCGAGACGCTCGCGCAGGTGCAGCGGCGCGGTCTTGTGCGATACCCCGAGCGCGAGCAGCTCGCCGCTCAAGCGACGGGCTCCCCGTTGCGCTCGCTGTCGCGCTCGGCGCGCCGCTGCTCGGCCATGTCGGCCAGCTCGGTCAGCTCGCGGTCGATGCGCGAGATCTTCGCCGCCATGATCGCGACGTAGACCACGATCAGCGTGAAGAAGACGACGTAGGCGGCGGCCACGTACTTGCCGGCCTCCTCGAGCGGGAGAGCCGGCATCAGGCGGCCGCCTCGGGCTCGAGCGCGCGGCGCAGGCGGCTGAGCTGCGCCGACGCGTTCTTCGCGGTCAGCTCGAGCTTGAAGAGCGTCACGAACAGCAGGGTAACGGCCACGATGCATGCGATGAAGGTGAGCCGCATCTCACCCGGCATCGAGCCGCCGGTCTGCGACAGCACGCGTGGATGGGTGAACGCCTCGGCCATCCGGACGGCGGCGAAGTTGATCGGCACGAACGCCCCGGCCGCGATCGCGAACACCGACGAGTAGCGCGCCTGGCGGTCGGGGTCCTCGATCGAGAAGCGCAGCGGGTAGTAGACGCAGTAGAGCAGGAAGACGACCAGGAAGGAGACGAGTACCGGCTCGTCCCACAGCCACCAGTGGCCCCAGGCGGCCTTCGCCCAGATCGCGCCGGTCACCAGCACCGCACAGCCGAAGATGATCGAGATGTGGATCGCCACGTAGGAGCGGGCGTCCCAGGCGCGGTCGCCGCTGCGCAGGTGCATGACGCCGAAGATCCCGCCGGCGACGAAGCCGAGCAGCGCGACGATCGCCAGCGGCACGTGGACGTAGAAGATCTTCTGGATGAAGCCCTGGTCGGCGTCGAGCGGGGCGTAGAAGAAGACCAGCGCGAGCGAGATGGCGGTCATCGCCGCGGCGGCGATCGCGAAAGGCTTGATGCCCCGGGAGAACATCGCTCAGTCGTCCAGCAGGAAGTCGAAGACGGCGGCTGCGATCAGCACGAAGACCACATCGTAGAGAGTCAGCAGCCCGAGCCAGCGCACGAGGTCCTCGGCGCCCTGGTCGCCGCGCAGCAGCGGCTCGGTCGCCGACGCGGCGGCGATCAGCAGCGGGACCACCAGCGGCAGCAGCATCAGCGGCACGATCAGCTCGTGGGCGCGGGTCTCTGCGGCGAGCGCGGAGACCAGCGCGCCGATCGCCGCGACCCCGATGTTGACGGCGAGCAGCAGCAGGGCGAGCACCGGCAGCGCCGGCAGCAGGTCGGGCCCGAGCAGCAGGATCGCGAACGCCGCCAACGCGACCACCTCGACGGCGGTCAGGTAGAGGAACAGCGCGGCCGCCTTGGCGAGCCAGAGCGCGGTGCGGTCGACCGGGGCGAGCAGCAGCCCGTCGATCCCGCCCTGCTCGCGCTCGGTCGCGAACAGGCGCGAGACGCCGATCACCGCCGCCAGCAGCAGCGTCACCCAGAGCACCCCGGAGGCGAGGTCGCCCTCGAGGGTGTCGCGGTCGAGGCCGAAGTGGAAGAGCACGAAGACGGTGACGGTGAACAGCGTCATCGCCGGCACCGACTCCTTGGTCCGCAACTCGATCGCGAGGTCCTTGCGCAGGATCGCGCGGGCGGTCGCGAACGTCGAGGGCGCGGAGGCGGGGCGGTCCCCGGTGCCGGGGCGCGCCGGGCGGGAGGTCGTCCGCGGCTCGTCGTCCTGCCCGCTACCGGCCGTCACCGGTACAGCCCCCGCGCCTCGTCGGGGTCGACGTCGGCGGCCGGCCGGCAGAACGCCTGGCGGCCTCCGCGCAGGCCGAGCGCGAGGTCGGCCTCGGCCAGCCCGCCCTCGACGTCGTGGGTCACGAGCACGCGCGTCCGTCCCGACGCCCGGCCGATCAGGGGCTCGAGCGCCTCGGCGGCGGCCGGGTCGAGGTTCGCGCGCGGCTCGTCGAGCAGCAGCAGGTCGGGGTCGTGGAGGGTCGCGCGCGCGACGGCGAGCCGCTGCACCATCCCCTTCGACAGCTCGCGCACGGGCCCGTCGGCGCGCCGGTCCATGCCGACCGCCGCGAGGCGCTCCTCCACCCGCGCCAGCCCGCCGTCGACCTCCGATGATGAATTCTGCGGTCCAGAGCGTGAAGATCCCTCATCGGGTCTCCGGCGGCGGCCGATCAGGCCGTGCAGGCGGGCGTGGTAGACGAGGTTCTCGCGGCCGGTCAGCTCGCGGTAGAGCAGCGGGTCATGGCCGAGGTAGCCGACGCTGCCGCGCACCTGCCAGGCCTCGTCGGGGAGGTCGTGGCCGAGTACGCGAGCGCGCCCGCCGTGCGGTCGCAGCAGCGTGGCGAGGATCCGCAGCAGCGTCGTCTTGCCGGCGCCGTTGGGGCCGAGCACCGCGAGCGTGTGCCCGGCTGGCAGGCTGACGGTCGCTCCGGCGAGCGCCACCCGCTCCCCATAGCGCCGTTCGACCGCGCTGAGCTCCACGGCTGGTTGCGCGCCGTCCACAGCGCCCGGACAGTACCGCGCGG
>JAAYBF010000016.1 GCA_012718975.1 Solirubrobacterales bacterium
AGGCGTCGAATCATCGGTATGAGTGGTCGGTGGTGGATGGGAGCTTCGCGGGCGAGTCGTTTGGCAAGTGCGAACTCACCGGGGCCTGGCAGCAGGTCGCGCCGATCGAAGCGTTCGAAGTGGTGCACAGTGCCAGTCCGTGACGACGCGATGGCATGGCTGCACTCCAGGGCGCGCCGGCGTGTCGAAGTGCCATCGCGCCTTGGCGAGCAGGTGTCACCGACGGAAGCCTTCGAAATGAGTCATCAGTAGCGACGGGTGCCGGCCCGGTCCGGGACGTCGCCTTCGCCCCCACTGGATGAGGCGATGCGGCGCCGGGTCAGCCGCCGCGCTCGACGGGCGTGCCCGTGAGGGGCGTCTCGGCGCGCATGGGCAGGCTGATCGGGCCCTGTGCGGTGATCGCCACCGAGAACGCGTCCCGGGTGGTCGGAGCGGTGAGGGCGCGGGCGGCACGCTGAGCGCCCCTCGCCGTGGTGCCCGTGACGAGCCACAAGAGGTCCTCTTCCGTGGGGCGGAGGGCCGCCACGAGGCCAGCGTGTCGTCCGGCGTCGGCGACGACGGTGCGGGCCTCCGCGTCCAGGAGCTCGAGACGCGACCTGTCGGCACCGGCGAACCGGGCGAAGACGCCGCTGTAGCGGGGCCCGCGATCGATGAGGCGGGGCCACTCCGCTCGGCCGATCCGGCCCCATGGACCAACGAGGATCCGTGCGCGCTGTGGCTGCCCGGCTCGCGGCGGGTCGCCAGGTGGCGCGCCCCCCGTCGGGTCGACCCCGGCGTCGCGCATCGTCTGCTTCACATCTGTGCACGCCGCGGAGCGGGGCGGTCGGCAGACGACCTCGGTGGGGAACCGGCGCCCGAACACCCCGCGGGTGAACGTCTCCGGGAATGCGCCCACCGTCGCCCGCACGTCGAGGGTGATGTGCCAGTAGCGGAGGTCGACCTGGACCACGTCGCCGTCGAAGAGGCGGTAGTCGACCGGGTACTCGTCGGTCTCGATGCCGTTGACGTTCTGGGCCCAGACCCTCGGGTACGGGAGGCGCTGGTCGTAGACCTCGTCGATCGCCTCGATCTCCTGGCCGTTCGACACCGCGTGGACGTCGGTGTGATCGCTCAGCAGCTCCAGGATGGTCGGCGGCGAGGGCAGCGGCGCGTCATCGGCTGCCGTGAGCAGCTCACGGCCGAAGTCCTCGGTGACGCGCAGGGTGACGGTCGGTCCCTCGTCGACCGGCTTCTCGCCCGACCCGCATCCAGGGGACAACGCGGCAAGCGAGAGCACCGAGAGCGAAAGCGCGACGGTGCGGCATCTCAACTTCCGGGGAGTACTCACCGATCCCTCCCATCGGTGTGCGTCGCCTCAGCGACGACGGGGGTGCCGCGTACGCGGCACCCCCGTGGCGCGGTCGATGGCCCGAGAGGCTAGGCCTCGGGCGCTGTCACCGCCCAGGTTCCCATACCGACGCTCACGTCCGTCGTATGGAGGATCGCTCCGGCCCGAGACGCGCCCGGCCCCAGAGTGGTTGCCGGGTTGCCGACCGAGATCGTGCCGGGGGCGACGAAGCCCGTGTAGATGCACAGGTGGCCCGGCTCGGCCGAGGGGTTGCCGGCGCCGCCCGGGCACTCCGTAGTGCCGCCGGCTGTCACGTGAACCGCCGAGCCGGCAAGTGCGCTGGACAGCGGTAGCGCGAAGGAGATCGGAGTCCGGTTGCTCTCGGTACCGAGGTACCAGGCGCCGGTGAGCGTCTCACCGGGCGGAAGCACTCCGCCCACTGTCCACGGGTCTCCAGGGGGCCCCTGCTAGCCCTGCTCGCCCTGGTCACCCTGCTCGCCCTGGTCACCCTGATCCCCCTTGTCCCCCTTGGGGCCTAGCGGGCCGACGGGGCCTGCCGCGCCGGCGGGGCCGATCGGTCCGGCGGGGCCTGCGGGGCCAGCCGGACCAGCGGGACCCGGGGCGCCCGTCTCACCGATCTGCTTCAGCGCCCGGTTTGCCTTCTTGTTCGCCTGGTTCGCCTTCTTGTTCGCCTTCTTCGCGACCCCGAGGGCGCGCTTGGCGACCTTGGCTACGTTTTGCGCCGTCGTGGCTACCGGGTCGGCTACGGCGGGGACCCCCGCTGCGGCGACCGCGACGCCGATGGCGACGGCGGCGATGGCCGCGCCCGGACGCCTCCTCATCCTTGAGAACATCATCTCTCCTCTGTCGATGATCCGCCGATGCCTATCCGTCGGGCGGTAGCCCCGATAAGAACATGAACGTATCTGGCAGTCAAGCCCCAAGGGGCGCGAGCGCCCCCTGAGCGGCGAGCCGGCTGCCGACGAACGGCGCGAGCAGCACGAAGACGGTCGCCGGGAGGATCTCGCCCAGGCGGGCGGCGCCGTGCAGCCTGATCTGGCGGTACATCAGCGAGTAGACCGCCCCGCCGAGAACCTCCACGGTGACCGGGCCTATCGCCGGGTTCACCGCCCTGCCCGGCTCCACCATGCTGGTGAACAGCTCGATCGTGCGGTCGCGACGGGCCCGGGCTCGGGAGCCGGCGGCGAAGATCTCGACCATCGCCATGAACGACCACTCCGGCTCGGCGGCCAGGAACGAGAGCAGCTCCCGCATCCCGGCGTGGACCTGGGCGGGCCACCCGTCCGGAGCCGCGCGCTCCCACGACTGCCGGACCGACGCGAACGCCTGCTCGATCCCGAAGTCGCACGCGGCGAGAAACGCCTGCTCCTTGCCGTCGAAGTGCTCGTAGAACGTGCTGAGGGACACCGACGCGGTCGTCACGATGTCGGCGACCGAGGTGTGCGCGTAGCCCTTCGCGGCGATGGCCTTCGCCATCGCGACGTAGATCCGCTCGGGGTGGGTGGCCGCTACGAACCCGGCGCCGCGACGCTCCTCGGTCTCGGCGGGGGTCAGTGGTGGGACAGGGCGCTCGTAGGCGGCCATCCAGCGCGTCAACTCGTCCACGAGGTCCGGGAGCTCGCGCTCGGTATGCCGCCGCAGGCGCGTTTGGGTGATTGTCCTGATCCCTCCTACGATCCCTTCGACGACGTCCTCGGGCATGCCGCGGCGCGGCGCCGAGCAATCGAACGCCGCGCGGACGAGCGCCGCGGCGGTGGCGCCGGCCGCGTCGCGGATCGGCTCGACCGCCGGGCCGGCGGCGTACGCCTCGAGGAAGCAGAGCCGCGCGGCGGCGGGCTGGGCTGTCACGGTCTCGAACATCGCCGACAGGGCCGCGCGCAGCTGAGACTCCCAGTCCTCGTCGGCCTGCCGGTAGGAGGACTCGACCGCCCCGAGACCGGCTGCGACCAGGGCCTCGAACGTTGCCTGGAAGAGCCCCGGACGTCCGTCGAAGTACTCGTAGACGACGCTTCTCGATACGCCTGCACGCGCTGCCACGTCGGCGACGCTCGTGTGCTCGAGCCCCTTCTCGTCCACGACCGCGACGAGAGCTCCGTACAACCGCTCGCGCTGGTTGCGCTCCACGTCGGCGCGCAGGTTGCCGGGACCCGGCTTCAACCTCCGCTCCTTCAAGCGGTCTGACCGCCCCCACGGTGTCAGCACCGATCCCTCCATGCCCCGATTATCCCCTCTCGCGCCTCGTCATGCACTTCGCCGGTGGCGGTGACGCTACCGCCTCTGATCGGACGCAGACCCGGCCAGCTCTTCGGCCGCGTCGGATCCCACAAACGGTGTCAGCGCGAGCAGCGTCGCCGTCGGGAGCGCGTCGGGCAGCTCCCCCACGCGACGCTCGGCGACGTAGCTGCCGATCAGCTCGAGGACGCTCTCGCCCACCGCTTCGGCAAGGATGTCGGGGCGGGCCACGTCCGTCGCCTCGGTGCGCGGGCCGAGTAGCCCCGCGAAGCGCTCGACGAGCCGGTTGCGCTCGGTCATCCCCGCGAGCGTCGGAGTGGCGAGCACGGAGCAGCGGACCGTCTCCTCCTCCTCGCGGGCGAGCAGGTCGAGGACCTCGGCGAGCGCGGCGTGGACCCCGGCCTGCCAGCCGTGGGGGGCGGCGAGATAGGCCGCGGCCGCCGCCCGGTAGGCCCGGTCGGCGAGCGGGGCGTCTCCGTCGGGAGTCGCCGGCGTGCCGGTCATCGCGCGGGCGCGGTCCGGCGGTCGAGCTCGTGCTGGGCGGCTTCGACGCCCAGGAATGGCAGGACCATCGCGCACATCACCTCCGGGGCGATCGTCGGCAGGCTCTCGGTGCGTCCGGCCGCGATCTCGCGGCGCAGCGTCTCGCTCAGCTCGCGTACCCGTCCCGACCGCAGCGTGTCCCCGATCGGACCGGCCGGCAGGTCGGGGGGCATGAACAGCCGCGAGAGGCGCTCCAGCGCGCGCTCGCGGGTCTCGGTCACCGGTCCCTCGACCGCGACCGCCTCGGCGAAGCAGAGCCGGGCGGCGGCGGGCTCGCGAGCGAGCGCGCCGAGCAGCGCCGTCATCGCGGCGCGCAGTTGGTCGGGCCATTCGGTCTGGGTCTCGAACGCGTCGAACGCCGTCTCGAGCATTCGGTCGATCCAGCGCCCGTAGGCGGCGGCGAAGCAGTCCTCCTTGCCTTCGAACAGCTCGTAGAAGGTCTTGCGCGAGACGCCGGCGTGCCAGACGACGTCGGCGACGCGCACGCCGTGGTAGCCGCGGTCGCCGACGGCGATCGTCATCGCGGCGACGATCCGCGCGCGCTGGGAGGCCTCGACCTCCTCCGGAGTCAGTCCGTGGCGGCCGCCGACGAGTTGGTCCGGCCTGCGGCCACGGGCGCCGCGCCCCCCCGCCGGCACGCTAACGGCCATGGACCGCCTCCGCGGCGGCGTCGCTGTGTGTACCGCCGGGTGCGAGGTAGGACTCGACGACTTCCTCGGCGACTCGGGATAGTCCGCGCGTCCGGTTGCGGGACAGCGCGTCGTAGACCATCTCGTGGACCGCCCCGACGATGACCCTGGCGCGGAGTTGCGCCTCGTCGGCCGCGTAGCGCAACTCGAGCACCTCGCAGACGAGGCCGGTCAGGCGCTCCATGGTCTCCGATCGCCGGTCCCGCGCGCGCTGACCGGCGCCCATCACCTCGACGATGCACACCCGGGCCGTCGCCGGCTCCCGTCGCGCGAAGTGCAGCATCGCCCGCAGGCCGTTCTCGATCCGCTCCTCCGGCGTCCCGCCCTCGGCGCAGGACTGCTTGACGAGTTC
>JAAYBF010000118.1 GCA_012718975.1 Solirubrobacterales bacterium
AGCAGCGTCGCCGACGTCGTCGCGGCGAGCCCGACCGCCATCAGGAACGCGGTCGCGATCAGGAAGGCGATCGCCGCCAGCACGGGGAACAGCAGCCGCCCCATCGCCCGGACGGTCTCGACGGTGAACCGGAGCCCGACCTCGAGCCCGATCAGCACGAACGCAATCTCGCGCAGCACCGGCGGCACCTCGAGCGCGTCGGGCGCGGCGAGCGCGATCGCCCCGGCGAGCAGCAGCGGCCCGAGCAGGTTCGCGGCCGGCACGCGCGCCAGCCGGCCGGCGACCGCGCCAGCCACCGCCACCGCCGCCACCAGCGGCCAGTCGAGCAGCCCGCCGAGCGCCGGGCCGCCGTCGGGCGCGATCCCGCTCTCGCCGCCGGGGAACGCGAGCGCCACCAGCAGCGGGATCGACAGCACCACGACCAGCACCCTCAGGTACTGCATGAACGCCACCAGCCGCGCGTCGGCGCCGAGGTCGTCGGCCATCGCGACGATCCCCGACGCGCCGCCGGCGACCATCCCGAGCGTGCCGGTCGGCTCGTCCAGCTCGGTCGTGCGGCTCAGCGCGACCCCCGCCCCGACGCTCAGCACGAGCGTCCCGACGCTGACCGCCGCGACGGCCGCCCAGTCGTCGGCGAGCGAGCCGAGCGACCCGGCGTCGACATAGGTGCCGAGCATCACGCCGAGCGTCGCCTGGGCGGCGAGGAACGCCGGCCGCGGCACCGCCGCGATCGTCCCCGGCCGCAGCAGCGCGACCGCGAGCCCGACCACGAGCGCGATGAAGATCGTCAACGCTTCGGCAGCAGCTCCGGCCGCCGCAGCCGCAGCAGCCCGAAGGCGGCCACGGTCGCCGAGTCGGCGATCGTCCCGTCGAGGATCATCTCCTCGGCGCGCGCGAGCCCGAACCGCCCGACGCGCAGCCCCTCCTCCTCCGGCTCGAGCGCCTGCTCGCCCTGCACGAGCTCGGTCGCCAGCCACACCTCGAACGGCTGGCCGGTGATCCCGTAGGCGAAGAACAGCCGGCCGAGCCGCTCCATCCGCCCGGCCCGCAGCCCGGTCTCCTCGGCCAGCTCGCCGCGCGCGAGGTCCTCGCCGTCGGGGTCTTCGTTGCCGTCCCAGGCGCCCTGGGGCAGCTCCCAGAACCGCTCCCCGACCGGGTGGCGGAACTGCTCGACCAGGACGACGTCGTCGCCGTCGACGGGGATCACCACCGTCGCCGGCGACTTGTCGACCACCGAGTAGATGCCCTCGCTGCCGTCGGCCCGCACGAAGCGGTCCTCGCGCAGCCGCATCCAGCGGTTCTCGTAGACGGTGCGCGAGGAGGTCACGCGCGGCGCTGGCGGGACCTCCTCCACGCTCAGGCGCTCACCACGCGATAGCGGCGCACCGCGAGCGGCGCGAAGATCGCGATCAGGACCACGCACCAGAGAAACGCCATCCACACGTCGCTGTTGGCGGGCGTGCCGAGCCACAGCGAGCGGACCGCGTCGACGACCGTCGTGAACGGGTTGACCTCGGCGAACTGCTTGAGCCCGTTCGGCATCGACGCGACCGGCACGAACGCCGAGGAGGCGAACGTGAGCGGGAAGATCGCGGTGAAGCCGATCGAGTTCGCGGTCTCCGGCGACGACGAGTAGAGCCCGACGAGCGCGAACACCCACGAGAACGCGTAGCCGAAGAACAGCAGCAGCACGACGCCGAGCAGGATCTTGCCGATCGTCGAGTCGAAGTTGAACCCGGCGACGAAGCCGACGGCCAGCAGCACCGCCAGCGACAGCAGGTTCAGCAGGATGTCCGACGACGTCCGCCCGGCGAGCACCGCCGAGCGCGACATCGGCAGCGAGCGGAAGCGGTCGATCAGCCCCTTCTGCACGTCCTCGGACAGGCCGAGCGCGGTGACGAACCCGCCGAAGGCGATCGACTGGACGATGATGCCCGGCATCAGGAAGTCGACGTAGTCGAAGCCGGGCGTCTGGATCGCCCCGCCGAACACGTAGACGAACAGCAGCACGAACATCACGGGCTGGACGGTGTAGGCGATCAGCAGGTCCGGCTGGCGCGGGATCCGCTTGAGGTTGCGACCGGCGAGGACGAGCGTGTCCGAGACGGCCATCGACAGCGAGCTCATGCCCGCACCTCCTCGTTCTCGGCGGCCTCGTCGCCGTCGGCGGCGACGTGACCGGTCAGCGACAGGAACACGTCGTCGAGCGTCGGCCGGCGCAGCACGACGTCGTCGATGCCGATGGCCTCGCCGTCGAGCCGGCGGACCGCCTCGGCGATCGCGCCCTTGCGCTCGGCGACCGCGACCCGGACCCAGCCGTCGTCGGCGACGGGCTGCTCCGGCCCGAGCCCGGCGAGCGCGCCGAGCGCCCGCTCGACCTCGCCGGAGTCCTCGAGCCGCACCTCGACCCGCTCGCCGCCGACGCGGTCCTTGAGCTCGTCGGCGGTGCCTTCGGCGATCACGTTGCCGTGGTCGATCACGACGATCCGGTCGGCGAGCCGGTCGGCCTCCTCGAGGTACTGGGTGGTGAGCAGCACGGTGGTGCCGGCCGCCGTGCGCTCCTCGATGGTCTCCCACATCTGGTTGCGGCTGCGCGGGTCGAGGCCGGTCGTCGGCTCGTCGAGGAACAGCACCGGTGGCCGCGCGACGAGCGCCGCCCCCAGGTCGAGCCGGCGCCGCATGCCGCCCGAGTAGGTCTTGGCGGGCCGGTCGGCGGCGTCGGTGAGCGAGAACTGCTCGAGCAGCTCGCCGGCCCGCTCGCGCGCCGCCGGGCGCCCGAGGTGGTAGAGGCGGCCGACCATCTCGAGGTTCTCGCGGCCGGTGAGGTTCTCGTCGACGGCTGCGTACTGGCCGGCGAGGCCGATCTTCGCGCGCAGCGCGGCGGCGTCGCCGACGACGTCGTAGCCGGCGACGGTCGCCCGCCCGGCGTCGGGCGCGAGCAGGGTGGTGAGGATGCGCACGGCGGTGGTCTTCCCGGCCCCGTTGGGGCCGAGCACGCCGAGGATCGTCCCCTCCTCGGCGGTGAGGCTGAGGCCGCGCAGGGCCTCGGTCTCACCGAACGACTTGTAGAGATCCTCGGCGAGGATCGCGGGGGCGCTCAAACTTCTCCTATCGGTTGCAGAGGACTGGTGACCGTACCGACTACCGCGGACCGCGATTCTCATCGGTGTCGCCGCGTTCGCGACGGCCGATCATTCGCGGGTCCGCGCGTCAGGCGGCGACGCGCTCGATCGCCGGAGCCGGGGCGGCCGGCTGCGGCACGATCGGCCAGGCGCGCTCGATCCGCTCGAGCCGGCCGTTGCTGCGCAGGTACTCCTCGAACGAGGCGGCCTGCTCGGCCGCCCAGGCGACCTGGTGGCCGTGCAGCGCCCGCAGCTCCAGCTCGCGCAGCTCGGCGCTGACCTGGCCGAGCCGCCAGGCGACCCGCGCGGCGGCGAGCGCGTCGGCGTTGGCGGCGTGGGCGTCGTCGAGCGGCACCCGGTAGTGCTCGCAGACGGCGCCGAGCGTCCGCTTGCCCTTGCGGAAGCGGTCGTACTGCTTGTCGATGACGTGCGGGTCGACGACGAGCAGCGAGTCGTAGCCGCCGACGCGGTCGACGAGCGGGCGCACGCCGTGGCGGCGCGCCTCCCGGTCGAGGACCGTGAGGTCGAAGCGGGCGTTGAAGGCGATGACGGGGATGCCGCGGCGGATCTGGTCGGCGAGCAGGGCGGTGATCTCCTCGACCGCCTCGGCGGTGGCGACGCCGTCGGCGCGCGCCTGCTCGGTGGTGATGCCGTGGACCGCGGTGGCGCCGGCGGGGATCTCGACGCCGGGATCGACGAGCCAGTCCCAGGCCTGTGTCGGCTCGCCGCCGCCGACGAGGCTGACGGCGGCGGTCACGATCCGGTCGGTCTCCGGGTCGACGCCTGTCGTCTCCAGGTCGAAGGCCGCCAGTCTGCCCTGGTGCCAGCTCATATGCAGACACCGTAGGAACGCCCCCGGACGGCAAAAATCACCACCTAGCAGGCAAAACACCCCATACCACGCGCCCCCGACGGCCTGCCCACAGGCAGACCGGCCGATCCGACCGACCACCCGCAGGCAAATCGCCCGATGAGTAATTTTGCCGCCCTAGACAGCACGATTACTCATCGGAGCGCTTGCGCCTGGATCCGCGCTCGGCGCGTCTGGCACCGGCGGTCGAGAAGCCCCGTACCCACCCTCGCCGCATCGGTCAGCACCTGGTGTTGCGGTGTGCGCGTTGAGCGTTGCTCGGTGCGGACTGCTGGGCTGACGGTGATGGGATCGAACCCACTGCGCTGCCCGCCGCGCGTCCTTAGGAGTTCCGAGCTCCGGAAGTGGCCCTACTGGCCGGACCTGGCCTTGGCGCTCGCCCCGCTGCGGCTACCTGCTCTCGACTCAGGACTCAGCCGACCAGGGGCGCCGTCCAGTTGTGCTGCTGCAGCATGTTCTCCAGCTCCCGCCGCTCTCGGGCGTGAGAGTCGATCTCCGCCTGAAGCTCCGCGACCGAGACCTGCCGCACCATCCGCGCGTCTCCGCGCCGCAGCGAGTACAGGCCGCGACCCGCAGCGGCGGCCACAGCCTCGGTGAGGGCCTTGCGGCGCACGGCGATCACGTCGCGACGCGCAAGCGCCTCGGTGACGGTCTCCCCCGTCGAGAGCCGCGACACCGCGTTCGACTGGTTGATCTGGGCGATCAGGCCCTCCAGCTCGTCGCACAGGACCCCAACCTCGGCGAGCAGGACCGTCGCGTCCTCGGGCGGATCGACGCCCTCCTCCTCCACGACGCATTCGCGGATCCGCTCCTGGAGCCCCGAGATCCTCGCCCTCAGATCCGCCCGCCGGTTCAACGCCTCTCCGATGACCATG
>JAAYBF010000119.1 GCA_012718975.1 Solirubrobacterales bacterium
CGAGCTCCTGCGCAACAAGCAGATCTACACGCTGGACCTCGCGGCGCTGGTCGCGGGCTCCAAGTACCGGGGTGAGTTCGAGGAGCGCCTGAAGAAGGTGATGAAGGAGATCACCCAGCGCGGCGACATCATCCTGTTCATCGACGAGCTGCACAACCTCGTCGGCGCGGGCGCCGCCGAGGGCGCGATCTACGCCGCCTCGATCCTCAAGCCGGCGCTGGCGCGCGGCGAGCTGCAGACGATCGGCGCGACCACGCTCGACGAGTACCGCAAGTACCTCGAGCGCGACTCCGCGCTCGAGCGCCGCTTCCAGCAGATCCGCGTCGACCAGCCGTCGACCGAGGAGTCCGTCCAGATCCTCAAGGGCCTGCGCGACCGCTACGAGCAGCACCACCGCGTCGGGATCACCGACGAGGCGCTCGAAGCCGCCGCCGAGCTCGCCGACCGCTACATCTCCGACCGCTTCCTGCCCGACAAGGCGATCGACCTGATCGACGAGGCCGCCTCGCGGGCGCGCATCAAGTCGATGACCTCGCCGCCCGTCTACCGCGAGCTCGAGGAGGAGATCGAGACCACGCGGCGCGACAAGGAGGCCGCGATCGAGGCGCAGGAGTTCGAGAAGGCGGCGAACCTGCGCGACAAGGAGCGTCAGCTCACCAACAAGAAGCGCGACCTCGAGGAGCAGTGGCGCTCCGGCGAGTCGGGCGAGCGGCCCGAGATCGGCGAGGAGGAGATCGCCGACATCGTCTCGATGTGGACCGGCATCCCGGTCTTCAAGCTGACCGAGGCCGAGACCCAGAAGCTGATGCGGATGGAGGACGAGCTGCACAAGCGCGTCATCGGCCAGAACGCGGCGATCGAGGCCGTGTCGAAGGCGATCCGCCGCTCGCGCGCCGGGCTCAAGGACCCCAAGCGGCCGACCGGCTCGTTCATCTTCCTCGGGCCGTCCGGCGTCGGCAAGACCGAGCTGGGGCGGACGCTCGCCGAGTTCCTCTTCGGCGACGAGGACGCCATGGTGCGCATCGACATGTCCGAGTACATGGAGAAGCACTCCGTGTCGCGGCTCGTCGGCTCGCCGCCCGGCTACATCGGCTACGACGAGGGCGGACAGCTCACCGAGGCCGTCCGGCGCAAGCCCTACAGCGTCCTGCTGCTCGACGAGATCGAGAAGGCCCACCCCGACGTCTTCAACATCCTGTTGCAGATCCTCGAGGACGGCCGCCTCACCGACAGCCAGGGCCGCACGGTCGACTTCCGCAACGCGATCGTGATCATGACCTCGAACGTCGGCGCCGCCCAGATCGCCAAGAACACCGAGATCGGCTTCACGATCGGCGACGAGGACACCGGCGTCACCTACGACCAGATGAAGACGCGGATCATGGGCGAGCTCAAGAAGGTCTTCCGGCCCGAGTTCCTCAACCGCATCGACGAGGTCATCGTCTTCCACAAGCTGGCCAAGGACGAGATCAAGGAGATCGTCGAGCTGCTGCTCAAGCGGATCCGCGAGTCGCTCGCGGAGCGCGAGCTGTCGCTCAACCTCTCCGACGACGCGGCCGACCTGCTCGTCGAGAAGGGCTGGGACCCGTCGATGGGCGCCCGTCCGCTCCGGCGCGCGATCCAGCGCTACATCGAGGACCCGCTCGCCGACGAGGTGCTCGCCCAGAACCTCGACCCCGGCTCCACCGTCGAGGTCGAGAAGGCCCCCGACGACGACGAGCGCGAGGTGGTCATCACCATCGCCAAGCCCGCGCGCAAGCGTGAGACGGTCGGCGTCGGCGCCAAGGGCGGCGACGAGGAGGCGGGCCCCGAGCTGGAGTCCGGCGACAGCGGCGAGGGGCACCTGCCCGAGCCCGAGGTCCTGCCCGACGTGCCCGACGCGCCGCCGGCCCCGGAGACCGAGGGCGAGGGCGACGGCAAGGGCTGAGCCGGACGCGCGATCGATCTGCTCGGAGCCCCGTGTCGGCCGTCGCCGGCGCGGGGCTTCGGTCGTTCTAGGGACCGTCCTGGCGGGTCCCTAGGTTGGGGGCGTGGCTCGGTCGGCGACTCAGCATGTGTGCTCCTCCTGTGGGCATGTGGAGGCGAAGTGGCATGGGCGGTGCCCTGGGTGTGGGGAGTGGGGGACGCTCGTGGAGGAGGTGCGGCCGGCGAAGGTGGCGGCCGGCGGTGTCGGGGTCCGGGGTGGAGGGCGACGCGGGAAGGGCGTGACCCCGGTGCGGCTCGGGGATGTGGCGGCGGCGCCGGTGGCGCGGTTGGCGACGGGGATCGGGGAGCTGGATCGGGTGCTGGGCGGTGGGCTGGTGCCGGGGTCGCTGGTGCTGCTGGGCGGGTCGCCGGGGATCGGGAAGTCGACGATCGTGACGTCGGCGCTGGGGAACCTGGCAGCGGCGGGGCGGTCGGTGCTCTACGTGTCGGGCGAGGAGTCGGCGGAGCAGGTGCGGCTGCGGGCCGAGCGGTTGGGGCCGGGCGCGCTGGCGGTGCCGATCGTGGCCGAGACCGATCTCGACGCGGTCGTGGCGACGGTGGAGGCCGAGCGGCCGGCGGTCTGCGTGGTGGACTCGGTGCAGGTGCTGCACGCCGCCGAGCTGACCGGCGCGCCGGGGTCGGTGGGGCAGGTGCGCGAGGTCGCCGGGCGGCTGATGCGGGTGGCGAAGGCGAGCGGGACGGCGGTGGTGCTCGTCGGCCACGTCACCAAGGAGGGGGCGCTCGCGGGGCCGCGGGCGCTCGAGCATCTGGTCGACTGCGTGCTCTCGTTCGAGGGCGAGCGCGAGCGGACCTACCGGACGCTGCGAGCGCTGAAGAACCGCTTCGGCTCGACCAACGAGGCCGGCGTGTTCGAGATGCGCGAGGAGGGCCTCGTCGAGGTCGAGGACGCCTCGGCGCGGTTCGTCGCCGAGGCCAGCCGGCGCGCGCCCGGCTCGGCGATCCTCTGCGCGATGGAGGGCTCGCGCCCGCTGCTGGTCGAGGTCCAGGCGCTCGTCGCGCCGACCGACGTCGTCCCGCCAAGGCGGATGGCCAACGGCATCGACCGCAACCGGCTCGCGCTCGTGCTCGCCGTGCTCGCCCGCCACGGCGGCGTCGCGCTCGGGAGCGCCGACGTGTTCGTCTCGCTCGCCGGCGGCGTCCGCGTCGACGAGCCGGCCGCCGACCTCGCGATCGCCATCGCCATCGCATCCGCCGCCCGCGGGATCCCGCTCGGCGGCGACCGTCCGCTCGCAGCCTTCGGCGAGCTCGGCCTCACCGGCGAGCTGCGCCACGTCACCCACCCCGACCGCCGGCTCGCCGAAGCCGCCAAGTTCGGCCTCGACCGGACCCTTCACCCCGGCCCCGACCTCCCCGACCTCGCCACAGCCCTCCGCCGCGCCCTCACCCGCCCCGAAGTCCCCCAGGCGGTCTAGGGGAGCGAGAAACCGCGCCACAAAGCCTTTTTCCCCGCTTTCGCGTACAATCAGTTGGATGCCGCCGTACGCCGGGGATGACGTTTCGGAGCTAGAGGCTCGGCAGGAACCACGGCTGGTGCGGGCGCTGGAGATGATCGCGCCCGGGACGGCGGTCCGGGAGGGTATCGACAGCATCGTCCAGGCGCGCACCGGCGCGCTGATCTGCATCGGCGACAGCGACGAGCTGGCGTTCCTCTACTCGGGCGGCCTCAAGCTCGAGGTGGACTACACCCCGGCGCTGCTGTTCCAGCTCGCGAAGATGGACGGGGCGATCATCCTGTCGTCGTCGGGCACCAAGATCCACTGGGCCAACGTCCAGCTGATGCCGGACCCGACGATCCTGTCGCTGGAGACCGGCACCCGCCACCGCACCGCCGAGCGCGTGTCCAAGCAGACCGACGCGCTGGTGATCGCGATCTCCCAGGCGCGCAGCGTGGTGTCGCTCTACCTCGACGGGGCGAAGTACATCCTCGAGGACATCCCGGTGGTGCTCGCCAAGGCCAACCAGGCGCTGGCGACGCTCGACAAGTACCGCACCCGCCTCGACCAGGTCTCCACCCGCCTGACCGCGCTCGAGTTCGAGGGCGGCGTGACGCTCCACGACGTGCTGACGGTCCTCCAGCGGGCCGAGCTGGTCACCCGGATGGCCGTCGAGATCGAGCGCTACATCGTCGAGCTGGGCGCCGAGGGCCGGCTGATCGAGATGCAGCTGGAGGAGACGATGGTCGGCGTCGCTTCCGAGAAGGCGGCGCTCGTCCACGACTACATCGCCGAGCCGGGCGAGGAGGAGTTCGCCGCGGTGCTCGATCAGCTCACCCGGCTGATGCACCAGGACCTGCTCGACTTCGGCATGCTCGCCGAGCTGCTCGGCTACGACCGCAAGCTCAACACACTGGACCACCCGGTCTCCCCGCGGGGACACCGCGTGCTGGGTCGGATCCCCCGCCTGCCGAAGCTCGTCGTACAGGGAATCGTGCGCGAGTTCGGCGGGCTCGACGAGATCCTGGCCGCCGGCGACGGCGACCTCGAGTCGGTCGAGGGGGTGGGCGACGTGAGGGCGAAGGACATCCGCGAGGGTCTGCGTCGCCTCCAGGAGATCAACCTCGTGGACCGCTACCTGCAAACGTGACCACCGCAGCCCTGGCCGCCGCGCGCCGGGTTCGCATTCGACGAGGAGGCAGTCATTTCCGACACGATTGAGCAAGAGATCGAGGACCTCGAGATCACCCGTGAGACGCCTCACGTCGAGTACGAGATCGGCGACAACGTCGTCTACCCGCACCACGGCGCCGGCAAGGTCCTCAAGAAGGAGATGAAGGAGGTGCTCGGCGAGAACCGCGAGTACCTGACGATCAAGATCCTTCACAACGACATGACCGTCATGGTCCCGTGCGAGAACGCGGGCAAGGCGGGGCTGCGCCGGGTGATCGGCGAGGAGGCCGTCGCGAAGGTCCTGTCGGTCCTGCGCGACGACGTCAGCGAGATGCCGAAGAACTGGAACCGGCGCTTCAAGCACAACCGCGAGAAGATCAAGACCGGCGACGTATTCGAGCTGGCCGAGGTCGTGCGCAACCTCGCGATCCGGGAGTCCGAGAAGGGGCTCTCGACCGGCGAGAAGCAGATGTACACGCGGGCCAAGAAGATCCTCGCCTCCGAGCTGATGTACGCGCTCGAGATGGAGGAGGACGAGGCCGAGGCGCACCTCGACTCGCTGATCGAGGAGGCCCACGCGGGTCGCATGGGGGCCGCCGCATCCGCGTAGCGTTGGTCGCCGCCGGCGGCAGCGGCGAGCGTCTCGGGGCCGACGGCCCGAAGGCGTTCGTCGACTGCGCCGGCAGGTCGCTGCTGGACTGGAGCCTCGACGTGCTCGCCGCGGTCTGCGACCGCGTCGTCGTCGCCGTGCCGGCCGGCTGGGAGGACGGCGGCGACGGCCACGCGCGGGTGGCCGGCGGGGCGTCGCGGTCGGAGTCGGTCCGCAACGCGCTCGCGGCCGTTCCCGACGCTGAGATCGCCGTCGTCCACGACGCGGCCCGTCCGCTGGTGTCGGCGGAGGTGGTCGAGCGCTGCGTCGCGGCGATCCACGCGCCCGGCGTCGCCGGCGCGGTCGCGGCGGCGCCGGTCACAGACACGATCAAGCAGGCCGACCCCGCGGGCCGGGTCGTGCGGACACTCGAGCGGGGGGCGCTCTGGGCGATCCAGACGCCGCAGGTCTTCTGGGCCGACCGGCTGCGGGCGGCGCTCGACGTCGACCCCGCGACGCTCGCGGCCGCGACCGACGACGCGGGCCTGGTCGAGGCGGCCGGCGGCACCGTCGCGATCGTCGAGGCGCCGCGCGAGAACCTGAAGGTCACCACCCCGCTGGACCTGCGCGTCGCCGAGCTGCTGCTCAGCGGCCGCGTCGACGCGTAGGCTGCCGGGCCGTGCTGACCGACTACCACGTGCACCTCCGCCCCGACGAGGAGGGCACCACCGCCGAGCTGTACTTCACCGCCGAGAACGCGGGGCGCTACCGCGCGACGGCCGCCGAGCGCGGGATCGGCGCGCTCGGCGTCTCCGAGCACGTCTACCGCTTCGCCCAGGCGCTCGACGTCTGGGACCACCCGTTCTGGCGCGCGAACGCCCGCGACGACCTCGACGCCTACCGCGACTTCCTCGCCGCCGAGGGGCTCGCCGTCGGGATCGAGGCGGACTTCGTCGTCGGCCGCGAGGACCGGATGGCGACGCTGCTGGAGGCGCGCGAGTGGGACTTCGTGATCGGCTCGGTCCACTTCCTCCGCGAAGCGGCGGTCGACATGCGCGGCGAATGGGACATCTGGCGCTCGGCCGACCCGGAGAAGGTGTGGGCGCGCTACTTCGAGACGCTCGGCGAGGCGGCGCGCAGCGGCATGTTCGACATCCTCGCCCACCCCGATCTGGTCAAGGTGTGGGGGAAGGGCGCGCCGGCGCCCGACGGCGACCTGCGCCGCTTCTACGAGCTGGCGATGGACGGGATCGCCGAATCCGACGTGGCGATCGAGGTCTCCACCGCCGGCTGGCGCAAGCCCGTCGGCGAGATCTATCCGGCGCGCGGGTTCCTGGAGCTCTGCCTGGAGGCCGGCCGGCCCGTCGCGCTCTCCAGCGACGCCCACGTCCCCGAGCAGCTCGGCCACGAGTACGAGCGGGCCGTCGAGTGGCTGACCGCCGCGGGCGTGACCGAGATCGCCGTCTTCGAGGGCCGCGAGCGGCGGCTGGAGCCGCTCGGATGACCGCCCGCGCCGGGATCGGCTACGACTCCCACCGGCTCGAGGCGGGGCGGCGGCTGGTGCTCGGCGGCGTCGAGATCCCGGGCGCCGAGCTCGGCCTCGCCGGCCACTCCGACGCCGACGCGCTCACCCACGCGGTGATCGACGCGCTGCTCGGCGCGGCCGGCCTCGGCGACATCGGCGCGCGCTACCCCGACACCGACGAGCGCTGGCGCGACGCCGACTCGATCGAGCTGCTGCGCGATGTCGTCGCCGCGGTGGCGGCGGCGGGCTGGCGGGTCGGCAACGTCGACGCGACCGTGGTCTGCGAGGCGCCGAAGCTGGGCCCGCACCGTGCGGCGATGGTCGCGACGTTGGCCGCCGGGCTCGGCGTCGGGGAGGGCGTGGTGAACGTCAAGTTCACCACCAACGAGCGGATGGGCCCGATCGGTCGCGGCGAGGGCATCGCCGCGCTCGCGACGGCCACGCTCGTCGCGGCCTGAACGCCGCGCGGCCGCCGTTCCCGTGCCCACTCACAGCGCGGCCGACGTTGCCCGCGCATGGGGCGGGTGACGTCGGGTTGGCGGAGAGGGGGCCGGGAGACGTCGGTTAGAGTGCGCCCATGGGCGACGGGGAGACGCCGCGCGGCGGCGACGATCGGGAGCTGGCGTTCGCGGGCATCGCCCGCCAGGCGGAGCTGATCCGCGCCGGCGAGGTCTCGGCGCGTGAGCTGACCGAGCTCTACCTCGCGCGCATCGACCGGCTCGGCGGCGAGCTGAACTGCTTCACCACGGTGCTCGGCGAGCGTGCGCTCGCCGAGGCCGACCAGGCCGACGCCCGCCGCGCGGCCGGCGAGGACCGCCCGCTGCTCGGCGTCCCGGTCGCGATCAAGGACAACGTCGACGTCGCCGGGACCGTCACCACGCTCGGCACCGCCGCCCACGGGCCGGCCGCCACCCACGACGCCGAGCTGGTCCGCCGCCTGCGCGCCGCCGGCTGCGTGATCATCGCCAAGACGACGCTGCCCGAGCTGGCGATCATGGGGACCACCGAGGGCCCCGCGTTCGGGGTGACGCGCAACCCGTGGGACCTCGACCGCACCCCCGGCGGCTCGAGCGGCGGCAGCGGCGCCGCGGTCGCGGCGGGGCTCGTCGGCGTCGGCCACGCCACCGACGGAGCCGGCTCGATCCGCATCCCGGCCGCCTGCTGCGGCCTGTTCGGGCTCAAGCCCCAGCGCGGCCGGATCCCGCTCGCGCCCGACCCCGAGGACCACTGGAACAACCTGAGTGTCGCCGGGGCCGTGACCCGCGGGGTGCTCGACAACGCCCTCTTCCTCGACGCCGTCGCCGGACCGGGCCCCGCGCCCGGCGGTCCGCCGCTCGAGCGGCCGTTCGCCGACGCCGCGCGCGAGACGCCCGGGCGGCTGCGGATCGCGATCTCGCTGCGCCCGCCGCTGCTGGCGCGCGTCGCGCCCGAGGTGCGGCGCGGGATCGACGAGACCGCCGACCTGCTGCGCTCGCTCGGCCACGACGTCGCCTACGCCGAGCCGCCACTGACCGAGTGGCTCAGCGAGGTGCTGCCGCGCTACCTCAAGGGCATCGAGGCCGACGCGGCTCGGGTTGCCCGTCCCGACCGGCTCGCCCGGCGCACGCGCGGCTTCGCCCGGCTCGGCGCCGCGATCCCGCAGGCGGCGCTCGACCGCGCGCTGCGGATCGAGGGCAAGATCGCCGAGCGCTACAACTCGATCCTCGCCGACCGCGACGTGCTCGTCACCCCGACGATGGCCACGC
>JAAYBF010000120.1 GCA_012718975.1 Solirubrobacterales bacterium
GCGCTGCGACCTGCTGATCGGCCTCGGCAAGGCGCTGCGCTTCGCCGACCAGGAGCGCTCACGGGAGGTGCTGCTGGAGGCGAGCCGGCTCGCCGACGCGCTCGACGACGTCGACCGGCTCGTCGAGGCGACGCTCGCCAACCACCGCGGCTTCGTCAGCCACGTCGGCGGCTTCGACCGCGAGCGCGGCGCGATGCTGCGCCGGACCGCCGAGCGGATGACCGAGACCGGCCCGCGGCTCGCGCTCGTGCTCGCCCAGCTCGCCCTGGAGCTGACCTTCTCGCCGCAGCAGGTCGACCGCCGCCGCCGGCTCGCCGAGCGGGCGCTCGCGGTCGCCCGCTCCAGCGGCGACAAGCGGGTGATCGCCCAGGTCCTGATCCGCTACCTGATCGCCGAGTGGGGCCCCGAGAACCCGCGCGACCGGATCGCGGCGGCGGCCGAGAGCGTCGCGATCTCCAGCCAGCTCGACGAGCCGCTCGACCTCTTCCACGGCCTGCACTGGCAGGCCGTCGCCCAGATCGAGCTGGGCGAGGTGCGAGCGGCGGCGCGGACGCTCGCCGAGCAGGAGCGGATCGCCTCGCGGATCGGCGACGGGACGGCGATCTGGCTCTGTGAGTGCGCGGCCTCGGTCCAGCTCGCGCTGCGCGGCCGCCTCGACGAGGCCGAGCAGCGCGCCCAGCACGCCGCCGAGCTCGCACAGCGCAGCGCCCAGCCCGACGCGCTGCCGTTCTACATCAGCCAGATCGCGAGCATCCGCTGGCAGCAGGGCCGGCTCGCCGAGCTGGCGCCGCTGCTCGCGCAGGCGCTCGACCAGTACCCGGGCCTGCCGGCGTTCCGCTCGCTGGTCACGCTCGCGCACGCGATCGCCGGCGAGCACGCCTTCGCGCGCGAGGTGCTGGTGATCGACTCCGCGACCGGCTTCGCCGACCTGCCGCGCGACCCGATCTGGATCGCCGCCGCCGCGACCTACGCGCACGGCGTCGCCGAGCTCGGCGACCGCGACGCCGCGGCCCAGCTGCACCCGATCCTCGACCCCTACCGCGGCCAGCTCGCGACCGCGACGATCAGCGTCTGGGGGCTGGTCGACCACGCGCTCGGCCGGCTCGAGCTCCTGCGCGGCGACGCCGAGGCCGGGCGGGCGTCGTTGCGGCGCGCGATCGGGGACTACGCGCGGATGGGGGCGCCGGTCTGGCAGGCTCAGGCCGAGCGCGACCTCGCCGCCGGCCTGGAGGGCGGCGCGGTGAGGCTTTCGGACCTCGATGTCCGGATCGCCCGCCTCGGCCTCACCCCGCGCCAGGAGGAGGTGGTGCGGCTCGTCGCCCAGGGCCACTCGAACAAGGAGGTCGCGGCCGAGCTGCACCTCTCGCCGAGCACGGTCAAGCGCCACCTCGAGAACGCCTACGACCACACCGGCGCGCGCTCGCGCAGCGCCCTGCTGGCGCTGCTGCTCGACCCGGATGGGTCGAACGGCCCAAGTTCGGGGTCGGAGCCGGCGCTCGGCTGAGTTCCGTGCTCCAATGGGCCGTTGCCCTCGCACGGACACAGGGAGGTCCGGCGAGGCGCACTGAGACTTGCAGCCATCCCGTAGGAGCACCATGACCCGTACCACCCTGCTCGCCGTCGTCGCAGCGCTCGCGCTTGCCGTCGGCGCCCTGTCCGCCTCCGCATCGGCCCAAGCCACGCCGGTGCTCCAGACAGGGTTCGAGGGCGGCCTCGCGCCCGGCTGGACCGCCGACGGGCTCTGGCATGCCCAGTCCAACCCGCAGGCGATCTCGGTCCTCAGCCCGACGATCAACCCGGACCTCGTCACGCTCCCCGACGCGGGCGCGCTGCCGTCCGCCTTCGAGGGCAGCAGCGTCGCCTGGTTCGGCGACGCGAGCAGCGGGACCTTCTGCGGCTCGGCGGCGTGGGTCGCCGGCGGACAGACGCCGAAGAACGGCTGCACGTCCCAGGGCACACAGGCGGGCTCGCTCACCTCGCCGTCGTTCAGTCTCGCCGGTGCCCTCAGCGCCCAGGTCGAGTTCCAGTCCTGGTGGGAGATCGAGGGCGTCGACGCCAACGAGTACGACCTGATGCACGTCGAGTACTCGACCGACGGCGGAGGGTCCTGGACCGAGGCGGGGCGGCTCAACCCCAGCGACGACCCCGACGCCGAGCACTACGAGCCCTACACCGCGAACGGCGTCCGCCAGGCGGCGACCTGGCACCGCTACGTCGCCGACCTCTCCGGCGCAGCGGGAGCCGGCGACGTCCGGCTGCGCTTCCGCTTCGACAGCAGCGACACCGCCTATCAGGGCTTCCGCGGCTGGCTCGTCGACGCGGTCACCGTCGAGACGCCCTACGCCGAGCCGGCGCCGCGCATCGACGCGCTCGAGCCGGACTGCACGCGCGCCGGCCAGGGCCGGATCGTCGCGATCGAGGGCGCCCACTTCGTGCTCGGATCGAAGGTGCTGCTCGACGGAGCCGAGGTCACCAGCGCGACCCCGTCGAGCGAGCGGATGGAGTTCGTCGCGCCCGGGACCCTGCCGGCGGGCGCCCACACCGTCCGCGTGGTGCGCACCGGCGCGAACGCCGCGCAGAGCAACACGACGACCTTCCAGGTGCGCCCGGACTGCGCCGCCAAGCGCAGCACGGCCACACAGATCCGCTGCGACCGCGGCCCCAACCCGTGGGACCCCTCGCGTTGCACGGCGACCGTCGGCGACTCCGACGTGCCGCAGCGCACCACGCCGACCGGGACCGTGCGGTTCAGCTCGGCCGACGGCGCGTTCACCAAGACCTACCAGTGCAACCTCGCCGCGACGCCGCTCTCGCCCGGGGTGGCCAGCTGCGCGGTCCAGAACGTGCCGGCCGGCAAGGACGGCTTCGCCAGCGTGCGGGCCGACTACCCCGGCAGCGCCGCCCACGCGCCGAGCAGCGCGACGACCGGCTTCATCGTCGCCGGCGGCTCGGGCCCCGCGCCCGACGTGGACTCCTGCACGGGCCCGACCGCCGCCGCCAAGATGTCGATCAACAACGACTACCAGACCTTCAACCAGCCGGGCCTCGACTTCGGCGACCTCGGCTGGTGCGCCCAGATGCTGCTGATCGACGGCGTCCAGGGCGTCACCCACGTGGTCAACGGCGTCGCCTACGTCGTGCCCCCGGTGGTCGGCGTCGGCGCTGCGGTCCTCGAGCCGATCCCCGCCCCGCAGATGAAGGCGGCGGCCGGCGTGATCGCCTACGGGGCCGGCCACTACGCGATGAAGCCGGTCCACGCGCTCGCCGACCACACCGTCAAGACGCTGGAGACCACCCAGAAGGACCCGCCGGACCCGAAGTTCAAGAAGCTCGGCAAGCCGGTCCGCGTGAAGGTGCCCGTGCTTGTCGCCGGTCGCGGGATCAAGCCCAAGCAGGCCAGGCGGCTGACCGCCCTCGCCCGCCAGCTCGCCAGGACGCAGGGGCTCGCCCGTGCGCTGACCGCGACGCTCGACCGCGCCGGCGGCGCGATCGTCGCCGGCGACCAGGTCTGGCAGGGCCGTCAGATGGCCCACGCGATCAAGCTGGCGCGCAAGCTGTCGGTCCAGTACGACCGTTCGGCCCGCGCGATCGTGCGGATCCGCCCGATCGCGCGCAAGATGCCCCAGCTCAGGCGCAAGTACAAGCTCGCCAAGGTCAAGCGCACCGCCCGGCGGATCGTCAAGCGCGGCTACACGAAGGGCCAGCGGGGCTACATGCGCAAGCTCGGCTACACCAAGCGCGAGCTCGCGAAGATCAAGCGCGGGCAGAAGGACGTCGCGAAGCTGAAGAAGCTGCCGTTTAACC
>JAAYBF010000121.1 GCA_012718975.1 Solirubrobacterales bacterium
CCACAGGATCGCGTCGCGGTTGGTGACGAAGATCTTGCGGTCCAGCAGCGAGAGATCGATGATCGGCGGGATGAAGCCGTCGTCGAGCGAGCGCAGCCCCTGCACCAGCTCGCCCTGGAGCGGCTCGGCGGCGACGATCGCCGTGTCGGGGTCGTGCTCCTTGAAGCGGCGGCCGTTGCCCATCAGCGTGCCGCCGGTGCCGAGGCCGGCGACGAACGCCGCGACCTCGTCGAGCTCGTCGAGGATCTCGACCGCCGTGCCGTTGTAGTGGGCGTCGGGGTTGGCGCTGTTGCCGTACTGGTAGGGCATGTAGTAGGACGCGTCGGACTCGGCCATCTCGAGCGCCTTGGCGACAGCCCCGTTGGAGCCCTGGTCACCGGGCGAGTAGACGATCTCGGCGCCGTACATCGTCAGGAGCTGGGTCCGCTCCTCGGTCACGTTGTCGGGCATGACCACCTTGAGCGGGTAGCCCTTGCGGCGGCAGATCATCGCCAGCGAGATGCCGGTGTTGCCCGACGTCGGCTCGAGGATCGTCTGGCCCGGCGAGATCGCGCCGCGCGCCTCGGCGTCCTCGATCAGCCCGCGCGCGACGCGGTCCTTGACCGAGCCGGTCGGGTTGTAGGACTCGAGCTTGGCGTAGATCCGCACGCCGGGCTTGGGCGACAGCCGCTTGAGCTCGACCAGCGGCGTGTTGCCGATCGACTCGACGATGTCGCCGTAACGTCCTCCGCACGGCCGGTTTGCGATCCCCTCCATCACTTCAGAAAGTGTAGCGGGGTGGGCAAGCGCCGCCGGAGCGTCAGCGTCCCCCGGCCATCGCCGGGAGGATCACGAGCGTGTCGTCGCCCTTGACGGCGGTGTCGAGCCCGTCGAGCACCCGGACGTCCTCGTCGTTGAGGTAGACGTTGACGTAGCGGTTGAGCGAGCCGTCCTCGCCGAAGAGCTGGCCCTCGGTCGCCGGGTGCTGGGCGACCAGCGCGCGCAGCACCTCGCCGACGCTCGCGCCCTCCGCGGTCACCTCACGCTCGCCGCCGGTCGACGGCCGCAGGACGGGTGGGATCTTGATCGTGCTCACGTGCTGAAACCTAACCGGCGGCCGCGCAAAATGCCTCGTAATCCGGAAATACGCCCATCTCCTCGTCGGAGATCGACTCGGGGTCGCGCGAGCAGATCGGGCAGTCGGGGTCGCGGCGGACCTTGAGGTCGGTGAACGAGGTGCTGAGCGCCTCGTAGAGCAGCAGCCGGCCGATCAGCGGCTCGCCGGAGCCGGTGATGAGCTTGACGACCTCGATCGCCTGCAGCACGCCCATGATCCCGGGCAGCGCGCCGAGCACGCCGTTGGCGCCGCAGGAGGGCGCGAGCTCGGCGGGCGGCGGCGTCGGGTAGAGGCAGCGATAGCAGGGGCCCTCGTAGGGCGCGAAGACCGAGAGCTGGCCGTCGAAGCCGAGGATCGACGCCGACACGACGGGGATCTTCAGCCGCACGGTCGCGTCGTTGAGCAGGTAGCGGGTCGGGAAGTTGTCGACGCCGTCGACGATCACGTCGTAGCCGTCGATGATCTCCATGATGTTGGAGGCGTCGAGGCGGGTCTGGTACTTGACGACGTTGACGTCGGCGTTGATGTCGTGGATCGCCTGCTCTGCGGAGTCGACCTTCGGCATCCCGATCCGCGCCTCGGAGTGCGCGACCTGGCGCTGGAGGTTGGAGAGGTCGACGACGTCGTCGTCGACGATGCCGAGCGTGCCGACGCCGGCGGCGGCGAGGTAGAGCGCGGTCGGCGAGCCGAGGCCGCCGGCGCCGAGCAGCAGGACCTTCGCGTCGAGGAGCTTGAGCTGGCCCTCGAGGCCGATCTCGGGGACGAGCAGGTGGCGCGAGTAGCGCTCGCGCTGCTCGCTGGTCAGGCGGCGCGGGACCTCGACGTCGTAGCCGCGGTCCTTCCAGAGGGTGATGCCGCCGATCATCGACTCGGCGCGCTCGTAGCCGAGGTCCTCGATCAGCGTCTTGGCGGCGAGCGCCGAGCGGTTGCCGGCGGCGCAGTAGAGGATCACGCGCTTGGAGCGGTCGCCGACCGCCCCCTCGATCCGCTGCTCGAGGTGGCCGCGCGGGACGTGGACGGCGCCCGGCAGGTGGGCCTCCTCGAACTCGTGCTGCTCGCGCACGTCGACGAGCACGACCTCGTCGCGATGGCCGTTGCCGAGCACGTCGGCGACGTCGCGCGGGTCGACCTCGACGATCTGCTCCTTGGCCTTCTTGATCAGCTCGGCGCCGCTGGGCATTGGCGAAAACTCCTGAAAGTCGGTCTGGTCTCGACCAATTCTACCCGACCCCCGAAAAGCGGCCGGGGCGCCCTCGGCGGACGCCCCGGAACCTAACCCAGACACTGCTGCGGAAGCCCCGGCGCCGTGCGTCCAAGGCTTCTCGACGGAATTGTCGGCGAGGGCGGCCGCTGCCGATATGGGGTCTGGACCCCATCTTCGCCCGACCTTGCCCCGACCCCGCCTCAAGCGCCGCGACGACTCCCTGATCGGACAGGTGGTCGCCGCGAACGTCGTGCTGGTCGTGCTGACCCTGCTCGCCGCGACCGTCGGCGCGCGGATCGACGGCTCGGTGTGGGACGAGCCGCGCCAGTTCGCGGTCCTCGCGCTCGCGATCGTGCTCACCCTCTGCGTCAACCTCTGGATGCTCCAGCGCCGCTTCGACCCGCTCGAGCGGCTCGTCGAGCGGATGGAGCGGTTCGACCCGGCCCGCGACCGGGCGCCCGACCTCGGCGGCGACCACGTCACCGAGGTCGACCGCCTCGGGGCGTCGTTCCAGCGGCTGCTCGACCGCATCGACGACGAGCGCCGCCGCACCGGGAGGCTCGTCCTGCGCGGCCAGGAGGAGGAGCGCCGGCGCGTCGCGCGCGACCTCCACGACGAGGTCAACCAGGCGCTCACCGGCGTCCTGCTGCGGCTCGAGGCGCTCGCCCAGGACGTCCCCGCCGACGAACGGCCGCGGGTCGACGAGATCAAGGCGCTGACCGGCACGGCGATGGACGAGCTGCTGCGCCTCGCGCGCCAGCTGCGCCCGTCCGCGCTCGACGACCACGGCCTCGCCCCCGCCCTCGACGCCCAGCTGCGCGTCTTCGCCGAGCGGACCGGCGCATCCGCGGAGCTCGCCGTCGACGGCGCCGTCGACGGGCTCGACGAGGAGACCCAGGTCGTCGTCTACCGGACCGCCCAGGAGGCGCTCTCCAACGCCGCCCGCCACGCCCACCCCGGCCGCGTCGAGGTGCGGCTGCGCGGCGGTGCCGACGGCGCGGTCGAGCTGCGCGTGCGCGACGACGGCGAGGGGTTCGATCCGCTCGCGACCGGCGGCGGGCTCGGGCTCGACGGGATGGCGGAGCGGGCGCGGCTCGCGGGCGGCAGCCTCGAGCTGCGCAGCGCCCGCGGCGCCGGCACCGAGCTGACGCTGAGGCTGCCGGCGTGACCGGCGCCGGCCGCTCGATCGGGGTGCTGGTGGCCGACGACCACGGCGTCGTCCGCTCCGGGCTGGCGATGCTGATCGAGCGCCAGGCCGACATGGCGGTCGTCGGCGAGGCCCCGGACGGGATCGCCGCCGTCGAGCGGGCGCTCGCCGACCGGCCCGACGTCGCCGTCCTCGACGTGTCGATGCCCGGCTTGACCGGCCCGCAGGCCGCCCGCCAGATCCACGCCCACGACGACTCGATCGCGCTGCTGATGCTCTCGATGCACGAGGACGAGCGCTACTTCTTCGAGGCGCTCGACGCCGGCGCGCTCGGCTACGTGCCCAAGCGCGCCGCCGACGCCGACCTGATCGACGCGATCCGCACCGTCGCCGGCGGCCGCACGTTCGTCTCCTCCGCCACCCAGGGCACGCTGATGCGCCGCTGGCTGGAGTCCGGGCCCGGCGACCGCCGCGAGGAGCTGACCGCGCGCGAGCTGGAGGTCGTCAAGCTGATCGCCGAGGCGCGCACCAACCGCCAGATCGCCGAGGCGCTCCACGTCTCGGAGAAGACCGTCGAGTCCCACCGCGCCAACGTCCTCGCCAAGCTCGGCATGCGCGACCGCGTCGAGCTCGCCCGCTACGCCATCCGCAGAGGACTCGTGGAGCCGTAGGCGGGCCCCTGCCATTGTCATCGGCCCCTCGCGGGCTGGCGCCCGCCACGGGGCCTGCTTCCTCGGCAGGGAACCGCCTACGGCTCCACGCCAGCTAGCCTCCGGGGCCGTGATGAACCCGCGGATCGTGATCGCGCTGGTGATCGTGGCCGCCGCGGCGTTCGGGGCGGTGGCGCTCGCGGCGACCGACGCCGCGCGGGAGGGCGAGCCGGTCGCCGACGGCGACCGCTTCGCCGGCGCGACGATGCCCCCCGACGTCCCGGCGCCGCGGATCGACCTGTCCGACCAGGACGGCCAGACCGTCCGGATGGCCGACCTGCGCGGCGAGCCGGTGATCGTCACCTTCCTCTACACCAGCTGCGAGGACACCTGCCCGACCCAGGCCCAGCAGGTCAAGGGCGCGCTCAACGAGCTCGGCCGCGACGTGCCGGCGCTCGCGATCTCCGTCGACCCCGACAACGACACCGCCCAGAGCGCGCGCGGCTTCCTCGCCGACCAGCGGATGACCGGGCGGATGCGCTTCGTCCTCGGCGACCGCGGCGAGCTTGAGCGGATCTGGCGCGGGTTCGGCGTCCAGCCCCAGCTCGACGACCTCGACCACACCGCGCGGATCGTGATCGTGGACGGCCGCGGCGTCCAGCGCGTCGGCTTCCCGCTCGGCGAGGTCACCCCCGAGCGGCTGGCCCACGACGTCCGCCTGCTGGCCGCCGGCCGCTGACGCGACACCGCCCGCGGCCGCCGCCTGGGTATCCTCAGAGGTCGCCCTAAGGGCAGCCGAACATCCCAGGGCCGCCGAACCCCCGACCAGCCACGGAGACCGCCCACCGCATGAGCTTGGAGATCCAGAACCTGCACGTCCGCATCGAGGAGCGCGAGATCCTGCGCGGACTCGACCTGACGGTGCGCAAGGGCGAGACGCACGCGCTGATGGGCCCCAACGGCTCCGGCAAGTCGACGCTCGCCAACACGATCATGGGCAACCCCAACTACGAGGTCACCGAGGGGCGGATCCTCTTCAACGGCGAGGACCTCACCGAGGCCGACCCCGACGAGCGCGCGCGCGCCGGGCTGTTCATGGCGTTCCAGTACCCGGCCACGATCCCGGGGGTATCGGTCGCGAACTTCCTGCGCATGGCGGTCAACGCGCGCCGCGAGGAGCCGATCAAGGTCAAGGAGTTCGGCTCCATGCTCGGCGAGAACATGGAGCTGCTCAAGATCGACCGGCAGTTCACCAGCCGCTACCTCAACGAGGGCTTCTCCGGCGGCGAGAAGAAGCGCGCCGAGATCCTCCAGATGGCGATGCTCAAGCCGGAGATCGCCGTCCTCGACGAGACCGACTCGGGCCTCGACATCGACGCGCTGCGGATCGTCTCCGGCGGCGTCGACGCGCTGCGCGGACCGGAGATGGGCTCGCTGATCATCACCCACTACACGCGCATCCTCGACTACATCAAGCCCGACTTCGTCCACATCATGCTCGACGGGCGGATCGTCCGCGAGGGCGGCCCGGACCTCGCCGACACGCTCGAGGAGCAGGGCTACGACTTCATCCGCGAGGAGGTGGCGGCCGCCGATGCCAGCTAGCTCCGCAGACTGGCTCGCCGACGCCCGCCAGGCCGCGCTCGAGGCCTACGAGGCCGAGCCGGTCCCGACCTGGCGCCGCTCCGGCTTCTGGACCACCTCGCTGCGCAACCTCGACGTCGACGCGCTCGAGCCGCGCCGCTACGAGGCCGTCGCCGACGCCGCCGAACTGCCCGCGGTCGTCCGCGACGCGCTCGACGACGAGCCCGGCGCGCTGATCGTCCAGCGCGGCGGATCGACGGTCCACCTCCGCGTCGACGACGACCTGGCCGCCCAGGGCGTCGTCGTGTGCTCGCTCGAGCAGGCGGTCGCCGACCACGGCGACCTCGTCCGCGAGTGGTACATGCGCCGGCTGTCGGAGACCGAGGGCAAGTTCCCCGCCGCGACCGCCGCGTTCTGGACCGGCGGGGTGTTCGTCCACGTGCCCAAGAACGTGCGGGTCGAGAGGCCGATCCAGTCGGTCTACGTGATCGACGAGCCCGGCACCGCCCAGTACGCCCACACGCTCGCGGTCGTCGGCGAGCACGCCGAGTGCGCGATCCGCGAGTACTGCCTCGGCGACGACATCGACGGCCAGGCGCTGCACGCCGGGGCGTTCGAGCTCTACGCCCGCCCGGGCGCGAAGGCGAAGGTCGCCCACTTCCAGGACTGGGGCCGCGGCGAGATCTACGACATCTCGACCAAGCGGGTCGAGATCGCCCGCGACGCGCACGTCAGCTGGGTCCCGGTCCACCTCGGCGGCCGCCTGACCAAGCAGACGCTCGACATCGTCACCGCCGAGCCGGGCTCGGACATGCGCCACACCGGCCTGTACTTCACCGAGCGTGACGAGCACCTCGACCTGTTCACGACCGACCTCCACGAGGCCGGCCACACCACCGGCGACACGGTCTGGAAGGGTGCGCTGACCGGCGAGTCGCGCGCGTCCTACGAGGGCCTGATCGAGATCGTCGAGAACGCGCAGGAGAGCCACACCTACCTGCAGACCCACCAGATGCTGCTCTCGCAGAAGGCCAAGGGCGACGCGATCCCGTCGCTGATCGTCAAGACCGACAGCGTCTCGGCCTCGCACGGCGGCACCGTCGGCGAGCTCGACGAGGAGCAGATCTTCTACATGATGAGCCGCGGCATCCCGCGCATCGAGGCGGTCCGCACGCTCGTCGAGGGCTACTTCGAGGAGGTCGTCCAGCGCCTCGACGACCCCGGGCTCGAGGCGCTCGTGCGGCGCCGGATCGGCGAGAAGCTGCTCGCCGCCGAGGACCAGGTGCGCGAGTTCGTCGGACACCGCGCGGGAGCGGCGCAGGAGGCCTGACGATCGCCGCTCACCCCTCCCCCGCCGCCAAGCCGCTCTCCGCCGTCCGGGCCGACTTCCCGATCCTCCGCCGCGAGCGCGACGGCCGGCCGATCGCCTACCTCGACTCGGCCGCGACATCGCAGAAGCCCGAGTCGGTGATCGAGGCGGTCGACTCCTACTACCGCCACTCCAACGCCAACGTCCACCGCGGCGTCTACGGCCTCGCCCAGGAGGCGACCGACCTCTTCGAGGGAGCCCGCGAGCGGATCGCGGCGTTCGCCGGCGGCGAGACCGACACGACGATCTTCACCCGCAACGCGACCGAGGCGATCAACCTCGTCGCCTACGCCTGGGGGCGGTCGGCGGTCGGGCCCGACGACGCGGTGCTGATCACCCACATGGAGCACCACTCCAACATCGTGCCGTGGCAGATCCTCTGCCAGGAGCGCGGCGCGCGGCTGCGCTACCTGTCGGTGACCGAGGACGGCCGGCTGTCGCTCGACGAGCTCGACGCGGCGCTCTCCGACGGGCGCGTCAAGCTCGTCGCGGTCGCGCACGTCTCCAACGTGCTCGGGACGATCAACCCGGTCGCCGAGATCGTCGCCCGCGCCCGCGCCGCCGGCGCGGCGACGCTGGTCGACGGCTCGCAGGCGGTGCCGCAGATGCCCGTCGACGTCGGGGCGATCGACGCCGACTTCTATGTCTGGACCGGCCACAAGGCGCTCGGCCCGACCGGGATCGGCGTCCTGCACGGCCGCCGCGCGCTGCTCGAGTCGATGCCGCCGTTCCTCGGTGGCGGCGACATGATCGCCTCGGTCGGGTTCGAGTCCTCGACCTGGAACGACCTGCCGTGGAAGTTCGAGGCCGGGACGTCCCCGATCGCCGAGGCGGTCGGACTCGGCGCGGCGATCGACTACCTGTCCGCGATCGGCATGGACGCGGTGCGCGCCCACGAGCGCGAGCTGACCGCCTACGCGCTCGACCGGCTCGAGGAGGTCGAGGGGGTGCGGGCGTTCGGCCCGGTCGACCCCGACGGCCGCGGCGGCGTGGTGTCGCTCGAGCTGGCCGGCATCCACCCCCACGACCTCGCCGAGATCTGCGACCGCGAGCACGTCTGCATCCGCGCCGGCCACCACTGCGCGCAGCCGCTGATGCGCGAGATGGGCGTGCCGGCGACCGCCCGCGCCAGCTTCCACGTGTACAACACCCACGACGACGTCGACCGGCTGATCGCCGCGCTGCAGACCGCGCGGGAGGTGTTCGCGCTCTGATGGACGCCCTCTACCGCGACTACATCCTCGACCACTACAAGAACCCACGCAACTTCGGCGAGCTGGACCCGCACGACCGCGAGTGGCTCGACCACAACCCGCTCTGCGGCGATGAGCTGGGCGTCCACCTGGTCGTCGACGAGGACGGCACGATCTCCGATCTGCGCTTCCACGGCCAGGGCTGCGCGATCTCGCAGGCGTCGGCGTCGATCGCCAGCGAGGAGCTGATCGGCCGCAAGATCGACGAGATCGGCGAGCTGAGCGCCGACTGGCTGATCGACCTGCTCGGCATCGAGATCTCCCCCACCCGCCGCAAGTGCGCGCTGCTGAGCCTGAAGGTGATGCGCGGCGCGGCGACCGGCGACGCCTCCTGGCCGGAGTAGCGCGCGTGAGCACCGACGCGGCATCGGCACGGCGGGTCGTCGCCCACACCGCTCACCTCGATACCGGCACCCTCGCGGCGACGCGGGCGATGCTCCACTCGGCCTTCGACGGCAGCTTCACCGACAGCGATTGGGAGCACTGCCTCGGCGGGATGCACGTCGTCGTCCTCGACGGCGACGAGCCGATCGCCCACGCGGCCGTCGTGCAGCGCCGCCTGCTCCACCACGGCCGGGCACTGCGCAGCGGCTACGTCGAGGGCGTCGCGGTGCGCTCCGACCGGCGCGGCGAGGGCCACGCGGCGACGGTGATGGACGCCGTCGAGTCGATCTGCGCCGCCGCCTACGACATCGCCGCGCTCGGCGCGACCGACCGCGCGCTCGGCTTCTACACCTCGCGCGGCTGGCTGCCGTGGCGCGGCACCTGCTCGGCGCTGACGCCCGAGGGGATCGTCTCCACGCCCGTCGACGCCGAGTCCCTGTTCGTCCTGCCGGGTGACAGCGGCATCGACGTGACCGGCGAGATCACCTGCGACTTCCGTCCGGGCGAGCTGTGGTGAGCGGGCCGGTGGAGCGCGCGCCGGGCCTCGACGGCGCGCCCCGGCTGGAAATCGCCCACAGCGCGCAGATCGAGCCGGCGCGACTGGCGGCCGTGCGCGTGATGGTCGAGGAGGCCTTCGCGGGCCGCTTCCTGCCCGACGACTGGGAGCACTGCCTCGGCGGCGTGCACGTGATGCTCTTCGACGGCGACGATCCGATCGGCCACGCCGCGGTCGGGCAGCGGCGGCTGGTGCACCGCGGCTACCCGCTGCGCGCCGGCTACGTCGAGGCGGTGGCGGTCCGTCCCGACCGCCGTGGCGAGGGCCACGCGTCGACCCTGATGGAGCGGGTCGAGGCGATCTGCGCGGCGGCCTACGACCTCGGGGCGCTGCGCTCGGCCGAGCGGGCCGTCCACCTCTACGAGCGGCGCGGCTGGCTGCTCTGGCACGGGCCCTGCTCGCAGCTCACGACCGAGGGCCTGCTGCCGACGCCCGACACCTCCTCCCCGCTCTACGTCCTGCCGCTCGAGCGCGATCTCGACCGCGACGCTGCAATCGTCTGCGATCCCCGTCCCGGCCGGCCCTGGTAGCGCGGTCCCCGCTCAGACCGACCGCTGGTAGGAGCGGAAGGCCCGGGTCGCGACGACGAAGCAGGCGACGACGAGCGCGGCGAGCAGGCCGAGGCGGGTGCCGACGACGGCCCAGTCGACCGACTCGGCGGTGAGCGCCTCGCGGCCGGCGACGACCGCCCACTCGAGCGGGTTGAACTTCGCGACGGTGGCGATCCAGTCGGGTGCCAGGTTCAGGTCCATGAAGGTGCCCGACAGGAACGACAGCGGCAGCGTCAGCGAGGTGACCGTCGCGATCACAGTCTCCTCCTTGCGGACGATGAGCGCGAGCGCGTTCGATAGCGCGCCGACCGCGGTGCCGAGCAGGATCGCCGCCACGATCACGACGATCACGCCGAGGACGCCGCCGGGGAAGGACGCGTCGGCGACCAGCAGGCCGAGGCCGACGATGATCAGCGACTGGACGATCGTCACCAGCGACTGCTGGGCGAGCGGGCCGGCGAGGATCGAGACGCGGCTCGCCGGCGTGGTCAGGAACCGGTCGAGGATGCCGCGGTCGTAGTCCTGGAGCAGCCCCATCCCGGCCCAGCCGGCGGAGAACAGCGCGGTCATCACGACGATGCCGGGCGTGAGGAAGTCGGCGTAGGAGTCGGCGCCGAAGCCGGGCAGCTCGACGATCGCCTTGAACAGCGCGCCGAACAGCAGCAGCCACATCACCGGCTGGACGAGCGTCACGACGATCCAGGCGGGCTGGCGCAGCAGCGCGCGCAGGTGGCGCTGGGCCATGAACCAGGAGTCGGCCAGCACGCCGCTCACCGCTCCTCCGCTCCCGCGCCCGCCGGCTCGGCCTGGCTCTCCTCGGCCTCCTCGAAGGTACGGCCGGTGTAGCGCAGGTACACGTCGTCGAGCGAGGCGCGGGCGACGGTGACCGAGGCGACCGGGATGCCGGCGCCCTCGAGCGCCGCGAGCACGGCCGGCACCGCACGCGCCCCCTGGTCGGCGCGGGCGCGCAGCGCGCGGCCCTCGACGGCCACGTCGCGGACGCCGTCGAGGCGGCCGAGCGCGGCCTCGACGGCGGGCCCGTCGCCGTCGCCGTCGTCGAGCTCGACGAGGATCGTGTCGCCGCGCAGCTCGGCCTTGAGCTGCTCGGGGCCGCCCTCGGCGACGACCTTGCCGCGGTCGACGATCGCCAGCTGGGAGGCGAGCTGGTCGGCCTCCTCGAGGTAGTGGGTGGTCAGCAGGATCGTCAGGCCCTCCTCGCGCGCGAGCTGGGCGATCTCATCCCACATCGCGACGCGGACCTCGGGGTCGAGGCCGGTGGTCGGCTCGTCGAGGAACAGCACCTGGGGCCGGGCGACGAGGCCGAGCGCGACGTCGAGGCGCCGCTGCATGCCGCCGGAGTAGCCCTTTGCGAAGCGGTCGCCGGCGTCGGCGAGGCGGAACCGCTCGAGCAGGTCGTCGACACGGGCGGTCAGCTCGCGGCCGCGCAGTCCGTAGAGGCGCCCCTGCAGCAGCAGGTTCTCGCGGCCGGTCGCCTCGCCGTCGACGGCGTTGCGCTGCCCCACGACGCCGACTGCGCGCCGCACGGCCGCCGGGTCGGCGAGCACGTCGTGGCCGGCGACCGTCGCCCGGCCGGAGTCGGGCCGCGACAGCGTCGTGAGGATCTTTACCGTCGTCGACTTGCCCGCCCCGTTGGGCCCCAGCAGCCCGAAGATCGTGCCCGGCTCGACCGAGAACGACACCCCGTCGAGCGCCCGCACCTCGCCCGGATAGGTCTTGACCAGCTCCTCAGCCTCGATCGCCGCCACGGCGGAGCAGACTACCGCCGCCAGTCGGCGTCAGCGGACCGGACCCGCCACCGATCACCGGTCGGGATCATTGGCGCCGTCCCCGGCGGGCACCTCCGACCCCAGCCTGGCGATCTGCCTCCAGCGCGCCCCGCGGCCATGGCCCTCGACGACGACCTGGCCATCCTCCTTGAGATCCTGGAGGACCGCCCTGATCGTCTCGTCGCTGATGCCGGGAAGCGCCAGGCGCAGGTCGGCTAGGCGGAAGGACTCCGGAGCGTGCTCCAGGACGTGGCGGCGGACCCGGTCGCGCTTGGACCGCCGCGGGCTCGAGCGCTCCGCGACCACGCGTTGCTCGAACGCGTCGTAGGAGTCGGCCAACGTCCGAGTCAGATACTCCACCCACGGCCAGATCGAGTGCCGGCCGTCGTGCCACCCCCGCTGGGACTCGTAGAGCGCGGCGTAGTACCCGTTCTTGGTGTCGTAGATCCGCTGCTCGACGCTCGCGTAGCGAGCGATCCGATAGTCGAGCCGCATCAGCTCGGATGTCGTCGCGAGGCGCGCCAGGCGACCGTTGCCGTCGGCGACCGGGTGGATGGCGAGCACGTCGAGCGCGAACGCGCCGAGCAGGATGAGTGGGTGTCCGGCCTGGTCCCCCTGGGCGGCGAGATAGCGCTCGATCGTCTCCGCGAGCATGAAGGGAGTCTGCGCGGGCGTGGGCGGCTCGAAGATGACCTCCCGACGCCCACCGGCGTAGGACACGATCAGGTTCTGGTCCTGCTTGAGGTGCCCTCCTCGACCGTCGACGTGCTGGAAGACCTGGCGGTGGAGATGCAGCAGCAACGGCACCGACGGCGGCTCGGGCGTACCGGACATGATGCCGTCGATCGCGTCCCGGTACCCGGCGAACTCCTTCTCGTTGCGGTTGCGAAAGCGGGCGCCGGTCGCGAGCTGGCGCGCCCGCTCCAAGTCGACGTCGACGCCCTCGATCGCGTTCGAGGCTCGGATCGAAGCGATTCGCGCGCTCTCGGCAAGGGCCTCCAGCAACTCGGGCAGCTGGTCGAGGTAGAGCTCCTGGCGCCCGCGACCGACATCTATGCGGTGTAGCAGGACACCGATCTCGGGCGGCTGTCCCGCCAACGTCCGCTCGATGTCGATAAAGCTCTGAATGGTGGTACCCCGCCACTAATGATGGTACTCAGCGCCCAGAATACCATCATTATGCGGAGACCCCTAAGCCACTCGGCACAGCAGCCGACAGCCGACGGTTTGCAGCCGGCTAACCGATGCGGTCGATCGAGCTGAGCCGAGCGAAAACCGAGGATGCCAAGGAAGCAGGCCTCGACGTGTGCCTCGTGCACACGAGAGGCCGATGACGCAGGCAGCCGACGGTTTGCAGCCGGCTCAGCCGATCGAGCCGACCATCTCGAGCTGAATGAGGCGGTTCAGCTCGACCGCGTACTCCATCGGGAGCTCCTTGGTGACGGGCTCGATGAAGCCGTTGACGATCATCGCGGCGGCCTCCTCCTCGGTCAGTCCGCGGGACTGGAGGTAGAAGAGCTGCTCGTCGGAGATCTTGCCGACGACCGCCTCGTGGGCGACGGTGACGTGCGGGTTCTGGATCTGGATGTCGGGCCAGGTGTCCGAGCGCGAGTGCGGGTCCATCATGAGGCCGTCGCACTGGACGCGGGCCTTGGAGCCCTGGGAGTTGTGGCCCATGCGGACGAGGCCGCGGTAGCCCATGATCCCGCCGTCCTTGGAGATCGACTTGGCGAGGATGTTGGAGGTGGTGTTGGGCGCGAGGTGGACCACCTTGGCGCCGGTGTCCTTCCAGACGTCGCCGGAGGCGACGCCGACGTTGAGGTGGTCGGCGCGGGCGCCCTCGCCCATGAGGAAGGAGCCGGGGTAGAGCATGACCTTCTTGGCGCCCATCGATCCGCCGACCCACTCGACGGTGCCTTCGGCCTCGACGATCGCCCGCTTGGTGTTGAGGTTGAAGACGTCCTTCGACCAGTTCTGGACGGTGGTGTAGCGGGCCTTCGCGCCCTCCTTGACGAAGATCTCGACGACGGCGGAGTGCATCGAGTTGACGCTGTAGGTCTGGGCGGTGCAGCCCTCGATGTAGTTCACCTCGGAGCCCTCGTCGGCGACGATGAGGGTGTGCTCGAAGGTGCCCTCGTTGGCGCCCTCCATGCGGAAGTAGGCCTGGAGCGGGAGGTCGACCTTGACGTCCTTGGGGACGTAGAGGAACGAGCCGCCGGACCAGACGGCGCCGTGCAGGGCGGAGAACTTGTTGTCCTGCGGCGGGACGCACTTCTTCATGAAGTACTCCTGGACGAGGTCCGGGTACTCCTGGATGGCGGTGTCCATCGAGCAGAAGAGGATCCCGAGCTTGCGGTACTCCTCCTTGAGGCCCTCGTAGACGGGCTCCTGGCGCCAGACGCCGACGACGCCGGCGAGGTGCTCGCGCTCGGCCTGGGGGATGCCGAGGTCCTCATAGGTCTGCTTCATCTCGGCGGGGACGTCGTCCCAGGAGTCGTAGCGGCCGGCCTCGGGCGGGCTGTAGAGGACGAGCTCGTCGAGGTCGAGGTCCGAGAGATCGACGCCCCAGGTCGGGATCGGCTTGCGCTCGAAGATGTCGTAGGACTTCAGCCGCAGCTCGCGCATCCAGTCGGGCTCGCCCTTGATCTTGGAGAGCTCCTGGATCACCTCGCGCGAGACACCCTTCTTGGCGACGAGCTGGCCCTGGTCGTCCTCGACGATCGGGCTGGGCTTGGCGATGCGCGTCTTGTCCGGAGTAGCCATGGGGTCCTGTGCTCGGGGTCTGGTCCGTCGTGGGGAGTTCGACCCACAACTGTAACGGTCGCGCCCGGCGAATGGCCGGCGGGAGCAGGGCGCTTAGGGCGCCCTAACGGCTCGCCGGGACGATCGTCGCCGGCAGTTCGAGCCAGCGCCGCCGCGCTGACCGCCCCGCCCGCCGCACTCAACACCCGCGCCGCCGTTGCCGATGGGCAGACGGTGAGCGCCGTGAACGACCTGGTCCTCGTCCGCGGGATGGACGCCACGCGCCGCACCCTGCGGCGCTGGAACGCCAGACCGTGGACGGTCATCGCCCCCTGGACGGCACTGAGCGCGGCGATCGCACTGCTGATGCTGGCGGCAGTCGTCACGGTCGCCGCTTCGCTCACGCCTGATCCGACGCTCTTCCGCCTGCCCGGACTCGACGCGCCACCGACCGCCGGCGACTTCGCCTACCTCCTCTACCGCAACGGCCTCGTGCTCGCCCTGCACGCGATGGCCTGCGTCGCCGGCTTCATCGCCGGCAGCTCGCTGCCGCTGGCTGCGGCGAACCGCAGCGGCGTCGACCGTTGGGTCCACGAACGCGCGGGACCGCTGGCGATCGCCTTCGTCGCCGGAGCCACGCTCTTCTCGCTCGTCACCCAGACCTTCGCGCTCGGGCTGCGCGCGTCGGACGTCGCCGGCCAGCTGGGGATCGCGCCGGCCACGCTGGCGGTCGGCCTGGCCCCACACGCGATCCCTGAGCTCACGGCGCTGTTCCTGCCGCTGGCCGCTTGGCTGATCGCCAGCCGCAAGGGCCGCTGGGACGAGCTGCTCGCGGCGACCTTCGTGACGGTGGCGCTGGCGGTGCCGGTGCTGCTGGCGAGCGCGGCGGTCGAGCTGTACGTCTCACCCGAGCTGTTGCGCGCGCTGGCCGGAATGTGAAGCGGTCGGAGGCCCCGCCGTGCGGGGCGGGGCCTCCGCTTCCCCCTTCAGGAAGTCAGGTGCGCGCGGCTAGGCCTTGCACTTCTGCTTCACGTTGATGTTCTTCTTGCTGCCGTCGTCGTAGACGAAGTTCGTCTTGACGGTGAACTTCTTCGACTTGCCGCACTTGGGGGTGGTGATGAAGGCCTTGGCCTTCTTGCCCTTGCCCTTGACGACCTTCTTGATCTTCACCGCGAAGTCGGTGAGGACGATCTTGTTGCCACCGGGGATCACCGGCAGGTCGCGCTCGACGTTGACGCTGAGGACGCCCTTCTTGGACAGCGACGCCTTCAGGATCGCGGTCGTCGGCAGGGTTGTGCCCTTGACGACGAGGTAGATCCCGCCCTTCGCGGTGTAGGCCGCGACGGTCTGGGCGAGGTCCGGCACGACGGACTTCTGACCGGTGGCCGTGTCGGTGCCGACGAGGTTCGCCGACGCCGTGCCGGTGCCGATCTTGGTGTTCTTGGGGCAGCTCTCGGCCTGGTCCTTGGAGAGCTTGCAGACCTTGGCGGCCTTGAAGTTCACCTTGGCGCCGCTGAAGGTGATCTTCAGGGTCTTGACGCCCGGCTGAGCGCCCGGGGGCACCGCACCCGGATCGGTGGCGCTGAGGTTGACGGAGAGGCCGGTGGCCTTCTTCGCCTTGGCGGTCGAGTACTTGACCTTGACCGTCTGCTTGAACTGAGGGCTGGCGACCGCCACAGCGGACAGGGCCAGCGCGAAAACGCCTACGAGGGCGCCGATCAGGTGCGTTCTGCGCACTTGCTCCTCCTGTTTCGGGGGTTGCAGCGAGACTGCCTTGACCTCACTGTACAACCGAGATAACGCTTTCGACAAGCAATGGTTTCGCCGGCAAGGAACATCTTTGTACACCCCGGCCAAGTCCTCTCAGCGCGGTAGTCCCATATGTCACGAAGTTGGCGAGCCGCCGACGCTGCGCGCGGTGCGGCATGCTTCGCCGACGATGCGCGTACCCGACGAAGCCGACATCCGCGCCCCCGAGTTCCCGCCGAAGATGGAGTGGGTCAACGTCGCCTTCCTGCGGATGGCCAAGCTCGTCCGGCGCGAGGCGACGCTGATCGAGTTCTTCGACTTCGCGCGGATCAACTCGCTGCGCACGCTCCCCTACCTGCGCGCCTGGCACGACCGCTACGGCGGCCACGGTCTGCGGGTGATCGGCGTCCACTGCCCCGGCTACTCGTTCGGCACCGACGGCGAGTGGGTCGCCGCCGAGGCCGCCCGCCACGGCGTCGACTACGCCGTGCTGCTCGACCCGGGCTTCGAGGTCTGGCGCGAGTACGCCAACAAGGGCTGGCCCGGCCGCTACCTCTTCGACGTCGACGGCCGCCTGCGCTGGATCCACTACGGCGAGGGCGAGTACCTCGACTGCGAGCGGACGATCCAGGAGGTGGTGGCCGCGGTCGATCCCGAGTTCGACCCGCCGCCGCCGCTCGATCCGATCCGCCCTGAGGACGCCCCCGGCGTGCTGCTCGAGGCCCAGACGGCCGACATCGCGCTGCCCGCCGACCGCGACCGGCTCGAGCTGTCCGGCGACTGGCTCGACGGCGAGGACTACCTCGAGGCGGCCGCCGCGGGCGCGACCGCGCGGCCGCTCTCCTTCGACGCCGGCTCCGCATACGCCGTGCTCGCCGGGGTCGGGATCGACCGCCCGGGCCTGTACGAGGGCGACGGGACGGTGACCGCCGCCGAGGCCGGGCTGAGGCTGCACGGCTACCAGTTCACGCCGAAGACGTAGGGTTACGCTCATGCACTTCGTCGTCGATGGCATGAACGTCATCGGGACCCGCCCGGACGGCTGGTGGCGCGACCGCGACGCCGCGATGGCCCGGCTGGTCGACGAGCTCGAGCGGTTCAGCGCCGCCAGCGGCGACGACGTCACCGTCGTCTTCGAAAGAGCTCCGCGGCCGCCGCTGCGGTCGACGGTGATCGAGATCGCCCACGCGCCGAGGCCGCGCCCCGACGCCGCCGACTACAAGATCCTCGAGATCGTCAAGGCCCACCCCACCCCGGAGCGGCTGCACGTGGTCACCTCCGACCACTGGCTCGCCGACGCCGCCCGCGACGCGGGCGCCGTCGTCGAGCCGTCCGAGGGTTTCAGGAGCCGGCTCGAAGAGTGACCGTCCGGCCGCGCGCGGCGGGCCGGAACGCCCCGCCGCCGCGATAGACGACCCGCAGCTTCGCGCGCCGCGCCGAGCCGCAGGCCCGCGGCAGCCGCAGCGCCGCCGCCCAACGCCCCTTGCGCGGCCGCTTGGCGCGGCGCGTGTTGCGCGCCTTGCCGCAGCGCGCGGCGACCGCGATCCGCCCGGCCGCCCGACGGGCGATCGTGCCGCGCACGACCAGCCGCTGGCCGGCCGCCCGCACCCGCCGCAGCCGCAGCTTCGGCGGCCGGCAGGGCTTGACCATCGCGACGCGGCGCTGGCCGGCGACCTTGCCGTTGTGGCCGGTCAGGCGGTTGTCGCTGACCTGGCGGCGGCCGCAGATCGCCGGCCGGCCGGTCGCGGCGAGCACGCCACCGCGCCCGCCCTTGAGCCGCATGACGAAGCGGCTGACGGGCGCGTCCGGGATCGCCGCGAACGTGCTCACCAGGCGGCCGCCCTCGACGTCGGTGGTGCCGCGCAGGTTGAGCCGGATCTCGCCGTGGAGCTTCGCCAGCAGGCTCGGCAGGGTGCGGATGCGCGCGCCGGTCGTGGGGTCGATGCGGATCCCCTGGACGAAGTAGACGGGGCCGCGCAGCTGGCGGTTGAGCGCCGGCGAGGACGCGACCGCGGTCCCGATCCGCGACGCCTTCGGGCAGACGGCGCGCAGGCCGGCCTCGAAGCCGCAGACCGCCTGGGCGTTGGCCGGGTCGAGCGCGAGGCTGCGCGGCAGCTTGACCACGGCGCCCGCGACGTTGGCCTGGCCGTCGGGCTGGGTCAGCGTCACCTTCAGGCCCGGATGGCGCGACTGGCGCATCTGGCGCGGGCCGAGCAGCTGCATCCGCATCCGCGGGCCGAAAGCGAGCCGCTCGCAGCCGGCGATCGCGAGCGTCGCGGCGCGGTCGACGGTCGTCCCGGCGGCCGAGGTGAGCCGTCCGCCGACCGACTTGGTCCCACAGGACGTCGGGTTGTAGGCGAAGCGGGGACGGTCGAGCCGCACGCTGACGTCGCGCAGGCGGATCGGCACCCCCTCGAGGATCTGCGGCAGCGGATCGCTGACGACGGTCAGGCTCGCGTCCTCGGGGTCGACGAAGATCGCCTGGCGGACGACTACGGTGCCGAGGTCGAACGGCCCGGCGATCGCCCGGATCACCGCGACCATCCCGAAGGCGCCGCCCTTGTAGCCCTCGGTCAGGTAGACCGGGCCGCTGAGCCGGTAGGGCTCGGGGCCGGCGCCGGCAGCGGTCGTGGCGGTGCCGATCCGGCTCGCGGCGGGGCACGCGCCCGTCCGCGCCGCCGCGTCGGCGCACTGCTCGACGCCGCGGATCCGGGCCGCCAGGCCCGGCGGCGGGTCGACGCGCACGCCGGAGAGGAACTGGTTGCGGTCGGCGCGCGAGAAGGCCACCGTCAGCGGCGAGAACGCGCCGCCCGCCGCGGTCCCTGTCGCGGCGCCGAACGCGGGAGCGAAGCCGGGCGGGCAGCCGGGGCCTGCGACCGGGCTCTGCGTGCCGGCGACGACCGGCGCGGTGCCGGACCACGGGACCACCGACAGCGACGCGGCCGCCGGGCCGCACCCCTGTGGCGTCGCCAGCGGGGCGCGCGGGCCGTCGCGCAGGTCGACCGCCAGCTCCTCGAACGGGAGCTGCGGGTTGTCGCGGAAGACCGCGGTCACCTGCCCGGTGCGGGCGTCGGGCCGGACAGATCCCTTCAACCGGATCGACACCTTGCGGCCCTCGACGGTGACGAACAGGCGGTAGCGGTCGCCGGGCAGCGGCTGGCCGACGTAGGCGCTGCCGGTCAGGGCGGGCACCGAGTCGTCGGGCTCGTCGGCGGCCGGAGGGAGCAGCGGCGAGACGACGCGCACGTCGCCGATCCGCGACGCCGGCGGGCACGCCTCCCCTCCGGGCACGCCGACGTTGACGGCGAGCTGCGCGTCGGTGCAGGCCTCGAGGCCGTTGGCCGCGGAGGGGTTGATCGTGAGGCCGGGCGGCAGCGTCAGCACGATGTCGCGGGCGTGGGACTCGGCGAAGCGGTCGCGGTCGGCGAGCCCCTCGTTGGCCATCGCGATCGTCACCTCCGGCCCGGCGGGCGAGTCGGGCGGCCCGAGCTGCGGCCCGAGGTCGAGCGCGGGCGCGAGCGTGAGCTGCTGGCACTCCTGGGCGCCGCTCTTGACGGTGCCGTCATCGCGGTCGACGATCTCGGGCGTCTGGTCGGTGCGCGTGTCGGAGAGCACGGTCCCGTCACCCTGCGGCTGCGAGTAGACGGTCAGCCGTCCCTGCAGCGCCTGGCCGGTGCACTCGGTCGGGTTCGACAGGAAGGGCAGCGCAGGGTCGGGCGCGCTGCCGGGCGGCGGCAGCGGCGTGCAGGGGCTCAGGCCCATCGTCGGCAGCCCGACGCAGCTGACGCCGCGCTCGGCGTCATGGGCCGGGTCGCCGGGGGCGCCCCAGAAGGTCAGGTTGGTGCGCAGCACGCCTGGCGAGGTCGGCCCGCCGTCGTAGGCGGGCAGATGCTCGATCGTGAAGTAGAGCCCGTAGTCGAAGGGCCCGAAGCCGCTCGGCTCGTCGCGGACACCGCCGACGATGTGCACCGGATGGAGGTCGAGCAGCGCCGCGACCAGGCCTGACAGCGCAGGAATGCCGGCGAGCGCCTCGCCCGCCTCGGCCGGGTCGAAGGCGAAGCGCGCGACGACGTCCTCCTGCTCGCCGCCCTCGGGGTTGCTCAGCGGGGTCATGTTGTAGAGCGGGATCTGCAGGGTGATGTCGCCGGTCAGGGCGTGCAGCGCGCCGATGTAGAGGGTGAGCTCCTCGGTGCCGATCTGGGAGGAGACGGGGCAGTTGTGCGCCTGCAGCTCCGCCTCGGTGCAGCGGTCGAAGGCGCGCGGGTTGGGCATCAGGCCGCGCGGGATGTCGACGCGGAGGTTGTCGACGTTGCCGCCCGCGGGCGGGCCGCCGGGGCTCTCGCGGTTGAAGCTGAAGTCGGTGACGCCGATGTAGGGATGCCCGCCCGCCAGCTCGTAGATGCCGGTGCCGCCGGTGCCCGGATCGGGGTAGGCGTCCGTCGTCCGCCCACCCGGCGTGCCGGTGTTGGTGTACGCGTCGCTGCGGTCGCGGGCGTCGTCGGCGAACACCATCCCGGTGAAGCTCTCGATCCCGAACTGCTGCGCCTGCGCCGTCGGCGCGCTCGCGCCGATCGCCGCCAGAACCGCCACGCCAAGGCCCGCCCAACGTCGCATCCGGTCTCCTCCCGTCGCTCGTCTGCCGACGGTGGTTCCCAGACAGGTGCGTTTTTACACCTACCAGCGGTCCGATAGGCCGCTGGGCTATCGCGCGGCCAAGGCCTTGCGAATGTCCTTGGGGAGCATGAAGCGGACATCCTCCTGGACGACCTCGAACTCCGAGACGTCGGAGGTGCCGCGGGCGCGGAAGAACTCGACGAGGCGCTGGACGAGATCCTCGGGGGCGCTGGCGCCGGAGGAGATGCCGACGACGCGCTTGTCGGCGAGCCACTCCTCCTGGACCTCGGTCTCGTTGTCGATCAGGTGCGATTCGGCGCCGTGGTCGCGGGCGACCTCGACGAGCCGGTTGGAGTTCGACGAGTTGCGGGAGCCGATGACGAGCACCAGGTCGCACTCGCCGGCCATCTGGCGGACCGCCATCTGGCGGTTGGTGGTGGCGTAGCAGATGTCGTCGGTGCGGGGACCGACGATGTTGGGGAACTTCTCGCGCAGCCGGGCGATGACCGCGCGCGTCTCGTCGACCGACAGCGTCGTCTGGGAGATGAACGCAACGCGGTCGGGATCCTCGACCTCGAGCGCGTCGACGTCGGCCTCGGTCTCGATCAGGGTGATGTGGTCGGGGGCCTCGCCCATCGTGCCCTCGACCTCCTCGTGGCCGGCGTGGCCGATCAGCACGATCGTGTAGCCCTCGGCGGCGAACTTCTTCGCCTCGACGTGGACCTTGGTCACCAGCGGGCAGGTGGCGTCGATCGTCTTGAGCTCGCGCGCAGCGGCGTTGGCGTGGACGCTCGGGGAGACGCCGTGGGCGGAGAAGACGACGGTCTCCCCCTCCGGGACCTCGCTCTCCTCCTCGACGAAGATCGCGCCGCGCTCGCGCAGCTGCTCGACCACGTGCTTGTTGTGGACGATCTCCTTACGGACGTAGACGGGCGGCCCGTACAGCTCCAGCGCGCGCTCGACGGTCTGGACGGCGCGGTCGACGCCGGCGCAGTAGCCGCGCGGCGCGGCGAGCAGCAGCTTCTCCGGTGAGTTGGCCATCCGCTCAGAGTCTACGGAGGAGCTCGTAGACCGCCTCGCCGCTGGCGTCGAGGCTGCGTACGGAGATCCGGCCGAGGTCGTCGCAGGCGCGGTGCCAGCAGGGGAAGTCGAAGTCGATCAGGTCGATCGAGGGCACCCCGCGCTCGATGAACGGGAGGTGGTCGTCCTGGATCCCGGTGCCGTACTCCTCGGCCGGGAAGACGCGACCGACGCCGACCGCGCGCGCCGCGCCGCGCAGCTTCTCCCAGAGGGCAGGGTGCGAGTAGCTCTCGCGCGGCAGCCGCAGGCCGCGCTCGCCGACGAAGTCGAGCAGGACCATCGCCTCGGCGTCGCTGTAGCGCGGCGCGGCGACCTTGCTGCCGCGCAGCCCGCGGCGGGCGAACTGGCCGTCGGGCGTGCCGGCGGGCGACTCCTCGCCGTCGAAGAGGATGAAGACGACGGTCGGGCCGAGCTCGCGCGGGCGGATCGTGCGCGCCAGCTGGGTGACGACCGCGGTGCCGGAGCCGCCGTCGACCGCCCCGACGAAGCCCGGGATGTCCTTGGTGTCGTAGTGGGCGCCGACGACGACGCGCCGCCCCGGCTGGCGGCCGCGGACGACCCCGACGACGTTGCGCAGACCGCCTGGGACGCGCTCGAAGCGGCCGTCGGGCAGCAGCCGGCGCAGCCGCTTGGCGAGCTCGCGCGAGGCGGGCGAGCCGGCCGGCCGCGGCCCGAGCTCGACCTGCATCCGCACCAGCCGGTAGGCGGCGCGGCCGTCGAAGCGGTCGACCTTCGCGCGCGGAACCGCCGCCGCCGCGGAGGCGTCACCGTCGCCGTCGCCGCCGCAGCCGGCGACCGCGATCGCCGCCAGGGCCAGAGCGCCCAGCGCCGACACCGCCCTCCACGGCTTCGACCTGCGTTGCATCCGCCCCATTGTGGCGTAGTCTGGGCGGCCATGGCTCAGCGTCACCGCGACAGGCTCAGCGCCATCGACGCGTCGTTTCTGCACCAGGAGCGCCGCTCCTCGCACATGCACGTCGGCGCGATCGTGCTGATGGACGGCCCGCCGCCGTCGCGCGAGGAGTTCACGCGCCACATCGAGTCGCGCCTGCACATGGTTCCGCGCTACCGCCAGAAGCTCGCGTTCCCGCGCTTCGAGATGGGCCGGCCGTTCTGGGTCGACGACCCGCGCTTCAACATCGAGTACCACGTCCGCCACACCGCGCTGCCCTCCCCCGGCTCGATGGAGCAGCTGCGCGGGATCGCCGGGCGGATCTACTCCCAGCGGCTCGACCGCTCGAAGCCGCTCTGGGAGATCTGGCTCGTCCAGGGCCTCGCCGACGGCGGCTACGCGCTCGTCTCGAAGACCCACCACGCACTCGTCGACGGCGTCTCCGGGGTCGACATCGCGACCGTGCTGTTCGACCTCGACCCCGACGCGCCGCCGCGCGAGGAGCCGCCGGCCTGGGTGCCCGAGCAGGAGCCCTCGCAGGCCGAGCTGGTCGCCGAGGGGATCAAGGACCTGATGCGCGCGCCGGGGATGCTCGCCGGCGAGGCGGCGAAGGTCGCGCGCGACCCGGCCGGCACGCTCGACCGCGCCCGCGAGGGCGTCGAGGGGCTCGGCGAGATCGCCTGGGCGGGGCTGAACCCCGCCCCCGACGTGCCGCTCAACGTCGATATCGGCCCGCACCGGCGGATCGTCTGGGTGCAGTGCGACCTCGCGGACTTCAAGGCGATCAAGAACGGGCTCGGCGGCACCGTCAACGACGCCTTCCTCGCGGTCGTGGCGGGCGGCCTCGGCCGCTGGCTGCACTCGCGCGGCGTGCGCACCGAGGGGCTCGAGCTGCGCGGGCTGGTGCCGGTCTCGATCCGCTCCACCGACGAGCATCACGCGCTCGGCAACCGGATCGCCGCGATGCGCGGCCCGCTGCCCGTCTACGCGACCGAGCCGGTCGAGCGGCTGCGGATCGTGCGCGAGGCGATGCAGGGCGTCAAGGAGTCCAAGCAGGCGCTCGGCGCCGAGGTGATCTCCGGCCTCGAGGACTTCGCCCCGCCGACGCTGCTCGCCCAGGCGTCGCGGCTGAACTTCTCGACGCGGCTGTTCAACCTGATCGTCACCAACGTGCCGGGCCCCCAGTTCCCGCTCTACATGCTCGGCCGCCAGATGCGCGAGATCGTGCCGGTGGCGTTCCTGCCGGAGAACCACGCGCTCGCGGTCGCGGCGATGAGCTACAACGGCAAGCTCGACTTCGGCCTGCTCGGCGACTACGACGCGATCCCCGATCTCGAGCGGATGGCCGAGTTCTTCGAGGAGTCGCTCGACGAGCTGCTGACGGCGGCCGGGAAGTCGCGGCGCAAGGGCGGCGCGACGGCGCCGAAGCCGCGCCGGGCTGCGGCGAAGCAGGCCAAGGCGACAGCTACGAAGTCGAAGGCGGCGGCGGGGAAGCCCAAGTCGGCCGCGGCGACGCGCAAGGCGGCGGCGCAGCCCAAGACCGCGACCAAGCGGCCGAAGGCCGCGACGGCCGCCGGCTCCAACGGCCGGCCGGCGAAGCGGTCGGCGATCCGCGGCAAGGCGCAGCGGCCCCGCCTGATCGACAGCGACGGCGACTAGCCGCGTGGGCGCCGCCGGCGAGCTGCGCCTGGTCGTCGAGACCGAGGTCTGCGACCCGGTGCTCGACATGGCGATCGGCCACGCGCTGATGGACCGCGCCGCGGCGGGCGCGACGCCGCCGACGGTCCGGATCTCGCGTCCGGGGCCGGCGGTCGCCTTCGGCCGCCGCGACGTCGTGACGCCCGGCTACGCGGAGGCGGTCGCCGCGGCGCGCGCCGCCGGCTTCGAGGGCGTCGAGCGCGTCGCGGGCGGGCGGGCGTCGGTCTTCCACGGCGGCACCGTCCACGTCGGCCACGCGGTCGCCGACCCCGACGCGCGCGCCGGCATCGCCGAGCGGTTCGAGCGGACCGCGACGCTGTTCGCGCGCGCCTTCGGCGGGCTCGGGATCGACGCCCGCGTCGGCGCCGTCGACGGCGAGTACTGCCCGGGCGAGCACAGCGTCAACGCCCGCGGCGCCGTCAAGCTGATGGGCCTCGCCCAGCGCGTGGTCTCCGGCGGCGCCTACGTCGGCGCCGTGGTCGTCGTCTCCGATGCGGCGCTGGTGCGCGACGTGCTCGCCCCCGTCTACGCCGCGCTCGGCCTCGACTGGCGGCCCGAGGCGACCGGCGCGCTCGCCGACGAGGCTCCGGGCCTCGACCCGCGCGCGGTCGCCGGCGCGCTCGCCGACGCCTACGCCGACGAGCTGGCCGCAGAGCCCGGCGCGCTCGACGCCGAGACGCGCGCGCTCGCACGCCGGCTGGTGCCCGAGCACCGCAGCCCCGACGGCACCTCGGCGGTCCGCTGAGCGACCGCCCGGCGCCGGATGGCGCGGCCGCTCAGCCGGCGGCCGTCTCGGAGGGGGCGGTCAGTAGCCGAGCGCGAACTTCGCGTCCTCGGACATCAGGTCCGGGGTCCACGGCGGCGTGAACACCAGCGTCGGGTGGACCTTCGTGATCCCCGGCAGGTCGCCGACGAACTCCTCCATCTGCTCGCTGACCTGGGGGCCGATCGGGCAGCCGGGCGTGGTGAGGGTGAAGGTCACGGTCACCTCGCTGCCCTCGATCGCGATGTCGTAGACGAGCCCCAGCTCGACGAAGTCGAGCCCCAGCTCGGGGTCGATCACGTTCTCGAGGGCCTCGCGGACATCGTCCACCGTCACGTCGATCTCGGACATGGCCGCAATGGTAGACGGGCGACCTTCTAGGGTTGCGGCCGATGCTGCTCGCCCTGATCGCGCTGTTCATCGTCGTCCCGCTCGCCGAGCTGTACCTGATCCTCAAGGTCGGCGACCTGATCGGGGTCGTGCCGACGCTCGGCCTGCTCGTGCTCAGCTCGGTGATCGGCAGCGCGATGCTGCGCAGCCAGGGCCGGACCGTCTGGCGCCAGTTCAACCAGACGCTCGCCTCCGGGCGGATGCCGCACCGCGAGCTGCTCGACGGCGTCGCGGTCATCTTCGGCGGCGCGTTCCTGATCACGCCCGGCTTCCTGACCGACATCACCGGCCTGCTGCTGCTGATCCCGCCGACGCGACGGGCGCTGCGCCACTTCGCGGTCCGGCGGCTCGGCAAGCGGCTCGGGCTCGCCGTCGCCGCCGCCGGCGGACCCGTCGAGGGCCGGGCGCGGGCCCGGAGCGAGCAGCCCACGCGACGCGACCTGCCGCCAGACGAGACAATCGACCGATGAGCCAGCCGGCGCTCTCGCTCCAGTTCTTCGATCCCGCCCACGGGCTGCACGGCAGCGCCCGCTCCGGGATGACGCTCCTCTTCGACGGATCGGGCTCGCGCGCGCTGCCCGACGGGCCCGCCGTCGAGACCGGGGCCGACGGCTGGCACGCCGAGCTGGCGGGCGAGCTGTCGCTCGACTTCGCGCCGGTCGCCGAGCCGGCCGAGCTGGACGGCGTCGCCGTGCGCATCTGCAGGGTCACCGGCAGCGTCGGCGACCGGTCCGTGCGCTGCCTCGGCACCGTCGCCGAGACCGTCGCGGCGCCCGTCTGGGGCGAGCTCGACGCGCTCCGGACGATCTCCGCGCTCTTCGACGAGCGCCACGCCCTGCTCGCGATCGCCAGCCGCCCGCGCGGTGCCGCCGGCCACGACGCCGAGCGGGTCTCCTGCTGGCTGCTCGACGACGGCGCGCCGGTCCCGGTCGCCGAGGCGCGGATCTCGACGGTCTACGACGGCGCCGGCCGCCAGCGCAGCGCCGGGCTCGAGCTGTGGATCGACGAGGACGAGCCGCCGCTGCGCGCGTCGGGCACCGTCGTCGCCGGCTCCTCGCTGCAGCTCGAGGGGCTCGACGTCCACGCCGCGGTGTTCCGCTGGCGGGTCGGCGACCGCGAGGGCGCCGGCGCCTACGAGCTGATGGCCCGCAGCGAGGACCGGGCGGCGGCATGAGCGCGCCGAAGGCCCTCGTCAGCGACTTCGGCGGCGTCCTCACCACGCCGCTCGGCAACGCGTTCGCCGCCTGGTCGCAGGAGAGCGGCGTGCCGCTCGAGACGCTCGGCCAGGCGCTCGTGGCCTCCGCCGACCGCCACGGCGAGCACCCGCTGTTCGTGCTCGAGCGCGGCGAGATCCCCGAGGCCGAGTTCATCGCCCGGATCGAGGCCGAGCTCGACGGCCACGTCCTCGACGGCATGACCGACGCGCTGCTCGGCAACCTCGACCGCAACCAGCCGATGATCGACTTCGTCGCGACGCTGCCCGGCCGCGGCCTGCGGACGGCGCTGCTGACCAACAACGTGCGCGAGTGGGAGGCGCAGTGGCGGGGCATGCTGCCCGAGCTCGACGAGATCTTCGAGGTCGTCGTCGACTCGGCGTTCGTCGGCATGCGCAAGCCCGAGCACGACATCTACCACCTCACCGTCGAGCGGCTCGGCGGCGGCCTCCGGCCCGAGGACTGCGTCTTCGTCGACGACATCGCGATCAACTGCGACGCCGCGCGCGAGGTCGGGATGACCGCCGTCGTGTTCGAGACCACCGAGCAGGCGGTCGCCGAGATCGAGGCCGCGCTCGCCGGCGGCGGCTGACGGCCGGGGCCGCTCCTACGGCGCGAGCGGGTAGGTCTCGTTGCCTGCGTAGCGGAGGTTGGTCGGGTAGCTGACGCCACCGCTCTCGTACGGGCAGACCGAGAAGTAGCCCTCCGGCGAGTACGGGACCAGCCCACCGGCGCTGATCAGCGCGTACTCGATGTTCGCGAGCGCCATCTGGACCGCCATCGGGGGCTGCTGCCAGCGGTTGTCGACGTAGGAGATGTCGCCGTAGGTCACGCAGCCGCCGCTGTCGGAGCCGTAGGGCAGGCCGTCGCCGAGGCTCGGCGCCGCCGGATAGGGCAGCGGGTCGCCGGCGCGCGGCGGCGGACCGAAGTCGGTCGCGCCGATCGGGTTCGAGTAGGAGGAGTTGCCGCTGACGGTCACGTAGCGGCTCCCGCCGTCGGTGTAGAAGGTGTTGCCGCCCGCGCCCGGCCGCTTGCCGTAGGCGGTGTTGCCGACGATCCGCAGGCCGTCGTCGGCGCTGGTTCCCTGGGCGCCGGTGGTGTAGATCGCGCCGCCGTCCCAGAGCTGGCCCAGGAAGCGGCGGATCGTGTTGCGGGCGATCAGGCCGCCCCCGCTCTCGGTCGGGGTCGTCCAGTCGCCCCACATGCCGGGCGTCGCCCCCGGCAGGCCCGGGAAGCCGCCCGGGTCGAGCAGCCCCCACCCCCAGCCGACGGCGATCCCGCTCCAGGGAACGTCCTGGATCGTGTTGGCGATCACCCGCGTCCCGCTCGAGAAGCCGACGAAGATGCCCGCCGCGTCCGGGTAGCCGCGGCCGGCGCGCGCGACGAGGTTGCCCGCGATGCGGTTGGCGACCGAGCGCTGGCCCGGTAGCCGCGGATGGTGGTCGGCCGTCGCGATCCCGCTCAGCGTGATCGCCGCCGAGCCGACGTCGACGAACGAGTTGGCGCGCACGACGTTGCGCTGACTGCCGGTCCCGAGCGCCAGCCCGACCGCTCCGAGCTGGCGGAAGCGGTTGCCGACGAAGCGCACGTCGCGGCCGAAGCGGACCGAGACGTTGCCGGGGGTCGCGGTGGGCTCGCGGACGTGGCCGATCACGTTCGGCTCGTTGCCGGAGCCGACGAGGCGGAAGCCCGACTGGTCGGCGACGTAGCCGTCGGACCCGCTCGGCGCCAGCCAGGTCGCGTGGCGGAACGTCAGCCCCCGGAAGTCGACGTGGCGCAGCGGTCGCCGCGCCGTCCCGCCGCCGCGCACGAGCGCCTCGAGCACCGGCAGCTCGACCCGCGCCGCGCGCATCCGCTCCCACGGCCGCGGCATGTAGTAGAGCCAGCCGCTACCGCGATCCACGTACCACTCCCCGGGCTCGTCGAGGAACTCGAGCGCGTTCTCGAGCCGCGTCACCTGCCAGAAGCTCCAGATGCCCGGCTCGCCGTCGGCGTCGCGGAAGAGGTTCGCGTTCGTCCACGCCGGCTCCACCATCCGCAGCAGGCCAGGCGCCGAGCCTGCCGGCGGCGTCACCGACTCGACCGGCACGGTCATCATCTTCCACTGGGTGAGGATCACCGCCTCGACGTCGGCCGGGCGGCGCCAGGCGGCAGGATCGCCCCATGCCGCCGGATTCAGGCCCTCCGGCGCGACCGTCGGCAGGTACTCGATCCCGCTCGCGTCGCCGCCGCCGTTCCAGGCCGGGCGGAAGCCGGCCGGGTAGTCGCCGGTCGCCGCCCGCACCGCGCGCCGGCCGTTGACGTAGAGCTCGCGCGTCGCCACGTCGCCGACGCGGGCGCGCCAGATCCCGGCGCGGAACGGCCGCCACGACGAGCCGGGCACGGCGGCCGCGCCGGAGATCACCGGTCGCTCGCCAGGCTGAGCGCGGTAGACCGTCCGCGCTCCGGGCCGGCCCGAGTCGGCGGCGGTCAGCCGCAGCGGCGCGCCGAGCCGGTGGACGCCGCCGCGCAGGATCACCTGGACCCCCGCCGCGGGCCGTGAGCGCAGCGCCCGCCTGGCGCGGCGCTGCGCCTCGTGGAGGGTCGCCAGCGGCCGCGCCTTGGTGCCGGGTCCCGCGTCGGCCCCGCGCGGCGCGACCCAGATCCGCTCCGGCACGGCGCCGGCCGCGGCGGGCGCGACGGCGAGCGCCGCCGCCACGGCGGCGGCAGACAGGAGCGCCGGCAGCGGGGAGAGTCGGCTCAAGGGGGCGGCACGCTATCCCGCCGCTCGGCCAGATCCCCTCCGGGCCACGCGAGGACGGAGAGTCTGGACCACGCGAAGCGGGCCAGCCCGCGACATTCTGACGCCGGCTGGCCCCGGACCCTGGCGGCGGGCCCGGATCTGACGTACCCTCGCCAGAGGTGAGGAGTGCTCTGGAGACCCCGGGGCGGGCCCTGGTCGCAGCGTTCGTGGCCGTAGCGGCGTGCCTAGCCTGGGCGGCCGCGCCGGCCGCGGCTGAGGTGAGAACCGAGACCTTCCGCTACGGACCGATCGAGATCGGGCCCTACCAGGTGCTGCAGAAGGACCTCCAGCTCGGGATCCCCAAGCCGCAGGTCGACGGCTACGTCACCGACATGGAGGTCGACGTCGTCGACGCCGACGGCGTCCAGGTGCCGATCAGCCGGCTGATGCTCCACCACATCGTCTTCGCCAACCTCGGCGACCGGATCGGCGCCAAGCACGACGGCACCTGCAACTCGTTCACCGCGTTCGACTACCGCACCCAGATCCCGGCGCTCGGCGAGCGGTTCTACGCCGCCGGCGAGGAGCGCGCCAAGCTCAAGCTCCCCGACGGCTACGGCTACCCGATGAAGGGCGCCGACCAGTGGGCGATGACCCTGATGGTGATGAACCACCGGGCCGTCCGCGACAGCGCCTTCGTCCAGTACACCGTCACCTACGACACCGAGCCGCGGACCCCCGTGACCCCCTACTGGCTCGACGTGCGCGACTGCCTCGCCGACCCCGTCTACGACGTCCCCGGCAACGGGCGCCGCGGCTCCACCCACACCGAGTCCAAGGCCTGGACCGTGCCGGCCAGCGGACGGCTGGTCGCCGCCGCCGGCCACGTCCACGGCGGCGCGCGCAACCTCACCCTCAACCGCGGCGACTGCCAGCTCTACGCCTCGCGGCCCACCTGGGGCGGCCGCGGACACCCCTTCTACCGCGTCAAGCCGATCCTCCACGAGCCCGGCCCGGTCCACATGACCGGCTTCACCAGCGAGGCCGGCTTCCCCGTCCGCGCCGGCGAGCGGCTGCGGCTCGACTCCAACTACGACAACAGCCGCCTCCACACCCGCGTCATGGGGATCATGATCGTCTTCCTCGCCGCCGACCCCGCCGCGCCGCCCCCGTCGGGCTGCGCCCCGCCGGCCGACCTCGTCGACCACCGCTCCGAGATCCCCGGCCGCAGGGTCGCGCCCCGCTTCGCAGTGCCGCTCACCGGGATCGGCCGCCGCGGCCGGGCCGTCAAGATCGCCAAGCCGCCCGGCCGGCGCGTCAAGGTGCGCAGCGGCGCGCGGATCGTCGTCGGCGACCGGTTCTTCTCCAAGCCGAACGTCACCCTCCCCCGCGGCGGCGTGCTGCGCTGGATCTTCAACTCGCGCGAGCTGCACAACGTCACCGTCGCCAACGGGCCGCGCGGATTCTCCTCACCCAACCTCGACGGCCGGCGCGCCTACAAGACCCGCCTGCGCGTCCCGGGCACCTACAAGCTCTTCTGCGGCCTCCATCCGGTCTCGATGACCCAGACGATCAAGGTTGTGGGGAAGAAGAAGTCGGGGCGTCGGCGTTGACGTCCTAGGGTCGTGCCGCGTTTCCCCGCGGGTCCTGTCTCCGGTGTGGGTACTGACGCTAGCTACTGAGACGGACGGCCTTCGGCCGAGAACCCGTGCTCGGCTTCGCTTAGCGCTCTCCCGATGATGGTGGTGCCGGCTGTCCGTGTGAGGGGTCTTCGGGAGTAGCTCCGCGCTTCGCCTGCGCGCGAAGGTCGACACCGTCGCCACCCGCGGAGGCCAACGCTTCAGGGCGCTACGCGCCGGCCGTTCCTTGGGTGGGAGAGCGGGAACCTGGAATGTGGGTCGTCCTAGGGCTTCAGGTCCGGCGTTTCCCCGTCCTCCGTAGGCCGATCCGATGTTCTCCGGCCCTGCCCGTCCGACGTTTCCCGGCCCGCGTGGCGCCGACCCGACCTTCTCTGGGCCCCCCTCCGCCGACCCGACGTTTCCCCCACTATGCGCGGCAAACGATGGACGGACAGAGGAATAGCCGGGAAATGATGGACCGACTCTGAAACGGCCGGGAAACAGCGGGCCGCCGGACCCGGGTCCGGCTACTGACGTGACTGCGGGGCCGGCTGACAAGGACGCAGGGAGGCCATAGGCCGGTAGGCCATGGCCGACCGAGGACGCCGTCAGGCGGTTCCGCAGGCCGTCAGTTGTCGGACCCTAAGCGGTCCCAGCAGTAGATCTCGATCGCCTCCGCGGCCAGCTCGGCCATCCGCTCCTGGGAGAGGAATGGGAGGACGGTGTCGATCGCCTGCTCCTCGCTGACGCCGGACTCGAAGGCGTCCTCGCCGCGGAAGCCGGCGGCGATGCGCAGAGCCTCGCGGCGGTGCTCGCCGAGGTGGCCGAACGCCTTGAGGAGGAAGTCCTTGTTGGCGATCGGCTGGCCGACCTCGAGCGACGCGTGCCAGGCGGCGAGCATCGAGAGGTCGTCGTCGTCGAGGACCTCGACGGCCTTGGCGTAGTGGACGGCGAGCTCGTCCTCGGGGATCTCGTCGACCCATGCGCGGACGACTTCGCCGAGCAGCTGCCGGCGCGCCTCGCGCCCGACGGCGTCGGCTACGACCCGGATGGCCTCCTGCGGCTCGATGAAGCACAAGGGCATGCCGAGAAGGTAGGGATGGGCCTGGACGGAACCGGCGGTCAAGCGGGCGGCTCGGGCGCGAGGGTGCGCTCGGGGGGCCAGGAGCAGAGGCCGCCCTGGCCGGGGCAGTCGGCGCAGAGGCCGTGCCAGGGGCGGTCGGAGGGCTGGAAGCGGCCGTCGGCGAGTGGGCGGACGCGGTCGCGGAGGCGGTCGGCGAGGGCGGGCTGGTCGGTGGCGGCGTAGGTGGCCGAGACCGGCTCGGCGGGCCGGTCGAGGAAGAGGTAGGCGACCTCGACGGCGGGGGCGCCGGACTGCAGCGCCGCGAGCGCGTAGACGAGCCGCTGGGTCGCGTAGTGGGCGTCGACGAGCTCGGCGGGGTCCTGGCCGTCGAGCAGGCGGTCGGTCTTGTAGTCGACGATCAGCACCCGGCCGGGCTCGCTGGCGTGGACGTCGACGACGCCGTTGATCAGGGTTCCGCGCCCGCCCGGCCGCTCCGACGGGAGCTGGAAGACGAACGGCAGCTCGGTGCGGACGCGGTCGGCGGCGGCGAGCCGGGCGCGCAGCGGCGAGTCGGCGAACGCCTGGACGAGCGCGGCGACGTCGGCGACCTCGTGGTCGCGGACGGGCTCGCCGGCGCGTTCGATCAACGCCGTGATCGCGTCCGCGGCCGGCACGGCGGGATCGGACAGGTCGATCTCCTCCAGGAGCTGGTGGACGAGCGAGCCGCGCAGCGTCGGTGCCATCGCCTCCGGCTCGGGCGCGACGGGCATCCCGGGGACCTGGGCGCCGACGGCCGGCGCCGCGGTCGCCTCGCCGCCCGCGGCTCCGGCTGGCGCGCCCCCGTCCGGCGCGGCCTCGGCGAGCCCCGCGGCAACGGCCCGCCTCGGCGAGCGCGGCAGCCGCAGCACCCGCTCGAGATAGAAGCGGTAGCCGCAGGCGGCGTGGCGCGCGAGGCCGGAGTAGCTGGTGCGGCTGACCGGGAGCGCGGGCGGCGGTGGCACGGCCGCGAGCGCTGGGGCGTCGAGCGCCTCGAGCCCGGCGGGCGGCGGCTCGGCCCGTTCGGGCGCGCGGTCGGCGGCCGGCAGGACGGCGTCGACGGTGTCGGGGCGCAGGACGGTCACCCCGATCGGCACGGATCGGCCGTCGAGGTCGCGGACGACCGTCGCGGCGGTCTCGATCTCGGGCAGCTCGGGGGCGAGCGCGCGCCAGACCCAGCGCATCGGCTCCTCGAGCGGCTCCTCCTCGCGGAGCTTGTCGAGGTCGGTGCCGCCACTGAGGATCAGGTGGCGCTCGGCGCGGGTGGCCGCGACGTAGAAGACGCGCTTCTCCTCCTCCTCGTCGGCGAGCTTCTGGCGCTCGCGGATGTCGCGCAGGCGGCTGCTGGCGACGCTGCCGCCGCCGAGCTGGGCGAGGCTGATGCCGACCGCGCCGTCGTCGGAGATCTGCAGCGACGAGCGGTCCTCGCGGCCCGGCTTGCCGAGGTCGGCGACGCAGACGACGGGGAACTCGAGCCCCTTGGCGCGGTGGACGGTCATCAGCCGCACCGCCTGGACGTCCTCGGGCTCGAGCGGCGCCTCGCCCTGGCGGTCGCCGAGCTCGTCGCGCTCGGCGACGTAGTCGATGAACCCGCGCAGGTCGCGCCCCTCCTCGGCCTCGTACTCGCGCGCCAGCCGCATCAGCTTGCGGACGTTGGCCATCCGCCGCCGGCCCTGCTCCTGGGCGAGCAGGTGGAGGTCGTAGCCGCTCTCGGTGACGGCGCGGTCGATCAGCGCCTCCAGCGACCGCCGCGGCGCCCCGGCGCGCTCGCCGGCGAGCAGGGCGGCGAAGCGGGCGATCCGCTCGGCGTCGCGGGCGCCGAGCCGGTCTGCGAGCGACGCGTCGAGGTCGGCGACGACCGTCCACGGCTCGCGGCCCCGCCGCCGCGCCTCGTCGGCGACGACGACGAGCGCGTCGAGCGACACCCCGCCGAGCGGCGAGGCGAGCGCGGTGTAGAGCGCGAGGTCGTCGAGCGGGTTGGCGAGCGCGCCGAGGTAGGCGCGCAGGTCGCCGACCTGCTGGGCCGACCAGTACCCCCGTCCGCCCATGACGTAGGTCGGGATGCCGCGGTCCTCGAGCGCCCGCTCGAAGGCGGCGAGGTGGGTGGTCGCGCGCACCAGCACGACGACGTCGCCGGCGGCGCACTCCCCCGCCGCGATCAGCTGGTCGATCCGCTTGGCGAGCATCCGCGCCTCGGCCGCGCGGTGCGGGACCACCTCGCGCAGCGACTCGCCGAAGGCCAGCTCAGGGTCGGGGCCGGCTCCGGCCGCGGCGTCGGCATCGAATCGCTCGCGCCAGCGCGAGCCGTTGTGGGGCCGATCGGCGACGAGCAGCTCGACGGCCGGCCCGTCGCCGAGCGGCGTCGCCGCCCCGCCCGCCCGCAGGCGCGGGAACCGCGCGCCCCAGACCGCGCCGAACAGCAGGTCGATCGCGCCGAGGACGGCGGGCGCGCTGCGGAAGTTCGCCGTCAGCGCCTCGAAGCGGCCGGCGCCGCGCGCCCGCTCGGCCTGGTCGCGGAAGACCGACACGTCGGCGTGGCGGAAGCGGTAGATCGACTGGAACTCGTCGCCGACGCGGAACATCCGCTCGCCGGCGATCCGCTCGAGCAGCTCGTTCTGGAGCGGGTTGGTGTCCTGGAACTCGTCCACGAGCACGTGGCGGAAGCGGCCGGCCCAGCGGCCGCGGACGACCTCGTCGCCGGCCAGCAGCCGGTTGGCGACCAGCTCGAGGTCGTCGAAGTCGAGCCCGGAGCGGTCGCGCTTGAGCGCCGCGTAGCGGTCCCCGTAGGCGCGCAGCAGGACGCGCAGCAGCGCGTGGTCGCGCAGCTCGTGGAGGTGGGTGACATGGCCGTGCAGCGCCTCGAGCGCCTCGCGGTAGGCGTCGCAGGCCTCGGTCTTCAGCGCGCCCGCGGCGCGACTCAAGGTCAGCTTCGCGAGCGCCGCCGGGTCGAGCGCCCCCACGGCGTCGCCGTGGCCGGCGTCCGCGAGCAGCAGCAAGCACCGTTCGAGCCGTTCGCGGCCCTCCGACACGCGCACCCCGTCCCCGGCGCCCTCGAGCTCGGCGAGCGCCGCCCGCGCGGTCGCGACCACCCGCTCCGGCTCGCCGCCGCCGGCCGGCGGCTCGATCTCCGGCAGCTCCGGCGCCTCCTGGCCGCGGCTGCGCAGGTGGCCGTATGCGGTGCGGGTCATCGCCGCGAGACGGTCGGGCGTGTAGGCGGCGACGAGCCGCAGCCGGTCGGCGCCGGCGCCGTCGTGGAGGAACTCGGCGAGCGCGCCGTCGAAGGCCTCGCCACCGAGCCGGTCGGACTCGAGCTGGTCGAGCACGCGGAACTCGGGGTCGATCCCGGCCGCGAGCGCGTGGGCGCGCAGCAGCTGGGCGCAGAAGCCGTGGATCGTCGAGATGAACGCCCCCTCGGCGGCGCGCGCGTCGGCGTGTCGACCGGCGGCGGCGAACCGCTCGCGCACGCGCGCCTTCAGCTCGGCGGCGGCCTTCTCGGTGAAGGTGATCGCGAGGATCTCGTCGATCGCGCAGCCGTCGTCGATCACTGCGGCGGCGATCCGCTCGACGAGCACCGAGGTCTTGCCCGAGCCGGCCCCGGCGGCGACCAGCAGGCCGCCGTCGCGGCGGTCGATCGCCCGCCGCTGCTCGTCGGTGAAGGCGCGCGCGCTCACTGCTCGATCCGGCAGATCGACGGGTGCGAGCAGCCGCCGCGGTAGGCGCAGGAGCCGGGGCACGAGCGGAGCCTGCCCTCCCCCATCTCGGCGGCGGCGGTCGCGATCGCGCCGCGCGCCCAGTCGCGCAGCTCCGCCAGCGCGGCGGGCTCGAGCACGTCGCCGCCGACGAAGTCGCCGCCGAGCGCGGCGGCGTGGTCGGCGTCGACGGCGCCGCGCGGGCGGCGGTCGTCGCCGGAGAGCGGCACGTAGAGGCCGGCGACCGCCTCGACGCCGAGCAGCCGCTCGGCGACCAGCATGTAGAGCGCCGCCTGGAGGCGGCCCTTCGGCTCCCACTTCTCGGCGCTGTAGTCGTTGACGCGGCCGCTCTTGTAGTCGAGCACGGCGACCGCGTCGCCGCGGCGGTCGACGCGGTCGATCTTGCCGCGCACGCGCAGCCCGTCGCCGAGGTCGACCTCGGGGTGGTCGGCGTCGGGCAGGCCGAACGCCAGCTCGAGCGCCGCCGGCTCGAACTCGGACTCGACACGGGCCTCGTGGTCGAGGTGGCGCAGCAGCTGGAACTCGAGCCGCCGCAGCGCGGCGCGCATCCGCGGCGCGCGCAGCGTCGCGCCGCGCCGCTCGGCCTCCTCGGCGAGCGCCTCGAGCAGGATCTCCTCGGCGCGCGGCAGGTTGGCGGGCGTGGGCCGGCGGTCTCCGGTGCGCTCGTGCAGGCGGCGGTAGGTGAGCTCGAGCACCGTGTGCGCGAAGGCGCCCTGGACGAGCCGCTCGGGGTCGGGCTCGAGCGCGACGGGCCGCAGCACGTCCTCGACGAGCCAGTTGACCGGGCAGCCGGCGAACCGCTCGATCGCCCCGGCGGAGACGGCGCCACGCGCGCCCAGCGCGGCGAGCGCGGCCTCGAGCGCGACCGGCCCGATCGGCGCGGGGGGCGGGTCGCGGCGGCCGGCGGCGACGGCCCGCTCCCACTCGGCCGGCGTCGGGGCGTCGTCGGGAGTCCAGGTGACGTCGGCGAGCGACCGCCGCCGCGCCCGCTCGCGCAGGCCGGGCAGCACCCGCTCGACGTCGGCGAGGAAGAACGACGGCCGCTCGGACTCCCCCTCCTCGCCGGAGGTGCGGGCGCTGAGCACCAGCAGCCGCTCGGCGCGCGAGGCGCAGACGTAGAGGAGGTAGCGCTCGCGGTCGAGCTGGGACTCGCGCAGCGGCAGCGCGAGCCCGGACGCGGCGGCGATCTCGCGCCGGTCGGCGTCGGAGAGGAACGGGTCGGCGCCGCCCCCGGCGGGGAACTCGCCCTCCTGCAGGCCGCAGACGAAGACCGCCTGGTAGCGGCGGGCGCGGATCTCGGTCGGCGCGGCGACCGCGACGCGGCCCGGCTGGGGCTCCTCGCCGACGCGCAGCTCCTGGGCGGCGAGGGTGTCCGCGACGGTCGCGAGGTCGACGGCGATCCCGCCGCCGCGGGCGAGGCCGCGCAGGTCCGCGAGCGCGGCGCCGACGGCCGCGACGGCGCGCGCGTCGTCGACCTCCGCCCCGGCGAGGACGTGCGCGGCGCGCAGGTGCGGCGCGGCGAGCAGCGCGTCGGCGCGGCGGCGGACCTCGTCGAGGAGGTCGTCGCCGCGCGCCGCCGCGAGGCGGTCGAGCTCGCGCAGCGGGAACGGGCCGATGCCCCTGGTCGCGTCGTCGCCCTCCCACAGCTCGCGGGCGCGGGCGGCGCTGGCCGCGCCGTCGCGGCGGACGGCGACCTCGAGCCGGTCGGCGTAGACCGGCTCGCGCAGCCGGCCCGGGGTGCGCAGGTAGGCGAGCAGGTCGTCGGCGGTCCCGGTCCCGGCGGCGCAGCGCAGCAGCGCGAGCAGGCCGCGGCCGAGGGCGGTGTGTCCAAGCGCCAGCCGGCGGTCGATCGAGTACGGGATGCCGTAGGCGCCGAAGACCTGCTCGATCGTCGTCGCGTAGGCGCGCGGGTCGCGCAGCACGACAGCGACCTCGCCGGCCGGCGTGCCGGCGCGCAGCAGCGCCAGCACCTCGGCGGCGCACAGCTCGACCTCGGCGCGGCGGCCGCCGGCGAGGTGGAGCCGGACCGTTCCCCCGGGGTCGGCGACCGTCGGCGGCGCGTCCTCGAAGAGCCCGCGCTCGAGCGCCGACAGGACGGCGCGCGAGTCTTCGTCGTAGTAGTCGTCGAGCGGCGCCAGCTCGGTCTCCTCGGCGCCGGCGTCGAGCAGCCGGCGGCGGGCGTGGGCGGTCGCCTCGAAGGCGGTCCGGCCGTGCTCGTAGGGCAGCGAGACGCAGACGTCGGCACCGGCGTCGCCGGCGAGCGCGGAGAGCGCGGCCAGCTCGAGCGGGGTGAAGTCGTCGAAGCCGTAGACGAAGACGGGCGTGGAGCCCCAGCTCGCCGGCCGTTGACGCAGCGCGGCGACGGCGTTCCAGGCGTACAGCTCGTCGTCGAGCAGGCCGGCGGCGTCGAGGCGCTCGCGGTAGCGGCGGTAGATCGCGGCGACCTCGTCGGCGTAGCGGCGGCGCGGGCCGTCGCCGGCCCAGGCGCGCAGCGCGGCGGTCAGGCGGGCCGGCTCGACGAGCGCGGGGCCGGCGGCGGTGCGCTCGGCCAGCGACCGCTCGACCTCGGCGACGAACCGTGTGGCAGCCCGGGCGAACCCGGGCCGCGCCGCCGACTCGGCGAGCGCCTCGAGCCCGGCCGACGCGGCCGCCTCGGCGACGATCAGCTCGCGCTGGAGCCGGGTCGCGACGCGGCCGCCGGCGCCGGCGCGGCGGGCGATCTCGACGAACAGCCGCTTGAAGCGCAGCACCCCGACGCCGAACACCGCCCCGCGCTCGGCCAGCTCGCGCTGGTTGTGCTCGACGTCCTCGAAGGCGGGCACGACGAGCAGCGGCTGCTCGTCGACGCGGGCGCGCAGGCCGCCGAGGACCGCGCCGGCCTTGGCGGCGTTCGCGGGACCGGTTACGAGCTTCAGCGGCACGGGGCCGTCAGGTATACGGCCAGCTCAGGACGGCTGACGGTCGCCGGCGGCGAGCGCGCCGCGGCGCAGCGCGTCGGCGAGCGCCTCGGCGTAGCGCTGGGCGGGCAGCATCGGCGGGGCGTCCTGCAGCTCCCAGCCGACCGCGGGGCGCTGGACCCAGCGGGCGACGCGAACGGCGCCGTCATCTAGCGGCTCGACGCGCAGCTCCTCCTTGAAGTCGCCGCTGCGGCCGCGGCTGACCCCGGAGCCGCCGTCGCCGCCGTCGGCGGGCTCGGTCTGCAGCGCGCCGGTCAGCTTGGCGGCGTCGCGCGCCTGGAGGGCCTCGCCGCTGCGCTCGACCAGGTCGAGCAGCTCGCCGGCGGCGAGGACGGGCGCCTCGGGGACGAGCGCCGAGCCGCGCCAGCGGCCGAGCCGGACACCGCCGGGGACCCGCTCGAGCCGGACGAGCGAGCGCATGCCCTCGTCGTCGACGTGGACCGGCGTGGCGACGTGCGGGCCGCTGAAGGCGGGCGCCGCGGGAGCCTTCTCGCCGCTGGCTCTGCGCCGGGCCGACTGGCCCGATCCGCCGCTGCGCCGCCGCGTGGCGGAGCGGTCCGGGTCGAGCACCGTGCCCTTGGAGCAGATCTGGCAGTCGGCGGTGAACCGGTTGTGGCGGCAGAACAGCGACACGGCTGTCGCAGGATAGTGGGCGCGGGCCTGCCAAGATGCGCGCGGTGGCTACGGCGATCGTGTCCGACCTGCACCTCGGGACCGTCTCGGGCGCCGACCTGGCGCGCGGCGGACCGGCGCTCGACCGGCTGCTCGACGTGCTGGCGGGCGCGGAGCGGATCGTGCTCCTCGGCGACCTGCTCGAGCTGCGCGAGCGTCCGGCGGCGGCGGTGCTCGAGGACGTCGCGCCGGCGCTGCGGCGGATCGGCGAGGCGGCCGCCGGCAAGCGGCTGACGGTCGTGCCGGGCAACCACGACCACCAGCTCGTGGCGCCGGCGCTCGAGCGGGCGCGGCTGGCCGGCGGGACGCTCGCGATCGCAGCGGAGCATCCGCCCGAGCCGGGCGAGCTGGCGGCGCGGGTGGCGGAGCTGATGCCGGCGACCGACGTCGCGTTCTCCTACCCGGGCGTCTGGCTGCGCGACGACGTGTTCGCCACCCACGGCCACTACCTCGACGCCCATCTGACGGTGCCGCGCGTCGAGTGCCTGATCGCGGCGGCGGTCGAGCGGTTCGCGACGGGCGTCGGCCCGGAGGGGCCGCAGGCGGCGGCCGACTACGAGGCGATCCTCGCCCCGATCTACGCGCTCTCGCACGCGGTCGCCCAGAACGCCCGCGCGCATCCGCCGGCGCGCCGCAACAACCTCTCGCGCGACGTCTGGCGGATCGCCGCGACCGACGGCGACGGCCGGCTGCCTGACCGGCTGCGCCGCCGCTTCGTCGGCCAGCTCGCGATCCCGGCGGCGGTTGCGGCCGTCAACGCGGTCGGCCTCGGTCCCTTCAGCGCCGAGCTGACGCCGACCGAGCTGCGCGCCGCGGGCCTGCGCGCAATCGCGACGGTCGCCGACCGCCTCGGCATCGCCGACGCCCACGTCGTCTTCGGCCACACCCACCGCGCCGGCCCGCTGCCCGCCGACGACGCCTCCACCTGGACGCTTCCCGGCGGCGGAACCCTCACCAACACCGGCAGCTGGGTCGACGAGGCCCACTTCACCGCCTCCGACGGCCCCTCCAACCCCTACTGGCCCGGCCGCATCGCCTGGGTACACGCCGGCGGCGGCCCACCCAGCCTCGAGACGGTCATCGAGCCGACCGAGCGCTCCGCAGCGCGCCGGGGCTAGCCGCGCCCGATCAGCGCGGTGAGAGTTACGGCCAATATTTGGCCGTAACTCTCACCGGGCATCTTGGGCGGGGTGGCGTTCCGCTCGGGGCGGACGGGCGAGGGCTGGGACGGGGCCCGGTTGGCTGGGTAGGGAGGGGAGCGGTCCGGAACGGGTCTGATTTGACCGTTTCGCTCCCGGGTTCGGGCGCCGCCCGCTGTTTCCCGGCCTCCGAAAGCTCGGGTGAGAGTTACGGCCAGTATTTGGCCGAAACTCTCACCGCGCTCCTGAGCGGAGGCCATTGGGCCTCGGCGCCGAGCCCACCTTCACCGCCCCGCCGTTTCCCGGCCGTCTTCAGGGTCCATCCATCATCTCCCGGCTATCTCTCAGCCCATCCATCGTTTGCCGCGCATAGACCGGCAAACGCCGGACCGGCGCCGGGAGGGCCTGAAAACACCGGGTTGGCATGCGGAAGGCCAGCAAACGTCGGACCGGCGCGGGGAGGCCGGAAAGGTCGGGGCGGGTGTCGAACGATCGGCAAACGCCGGACCCGAAGCCCAAGGACACACCCACGCCTGGACCTCCGCTCCCACCCAAAAAAGGGCCGGCGCGTAGCGCCCCTCCACCGTTGGCCTCCGCGGGTGGCGACGGTGACGACCTTCGCGCGCAGGCGAAGCGCGGAGCTACTCCCCAGCCAACGCCCCACGGACCGCCGGCACCACGCTCGTGGAGAGCGCTAAGCGCAGCCGAGCACGGGACCTCGGCCGCAGGCCGTCCGTCTCAGTAGCGAAGCGTCAGTCCCAACACCGGAGACAGGACCCGCGGGCAGAGCGGCCAGACCCTCGGCCGCGACGACCACCGACCTCCTACGCCGCCGGCTCCTCGATCGCCGGCTGGTCCGCCGCCACCTTGTCCTCGGCCGCGGCCGCCGCCTCCTCGCGCTCCTTCATCGGCCGGTTGGCCCACTCCTCGTCGAACTCGACCTTCCAGCGGCCGGGGGCGTCGTCGCGCGGCTCGATCTTGAGCTTGGCGCGGAACGAGCGGCCGGAGCGGCCGCGGAACCCGGTGACCTGCTTGGCGGTGCGGCCGATCGGCGGCTCGTCGCCGCGGTCGATCGACTCCTTGAGGCTGGCCATCAGCTCCTTGGCGACGGTGACGGGCAGGTTCTTGCGCGCCTTCTGCTTCCAGATGACGAAGCCGCAGCCGGGGTCGTCGCGCGACCAGCAGGAGTAGCCCTTGCGGTTCTCGGTGACCTCGCGGCCGCAGACGGGGCAGGGGCCGAGCTTGGCGCGCTCGATCTTGACGCCCTTGAGCTTGTCGAGCTCCTCGACGGTGGAGCCGATGAACTTGGCGATGTCGCGCATGAACGCGGGCCGGGAGTCCTCGCCCTTCTCGATCAGGGCGAGCCGGCGCTCCCAGTCGCCGGTGAGCTCGGCGGAGGTGAGGGCGTGCTGGCCGAGCAGGCGGATGACCTGGACGCCCTTCTCGGTGGCGTGGAGGGCGCGGCCCTCGCGCTCGATGTAGCCGACGTCGATCAGCCGCTCGATGATCGAGGCGCGGGTGGCGGGGGTGCCGATCCCGGAGTCCTTCATCGCCTCGCGCAGCTCGGCGTCCTCGATCTCCTTGCCGGCGGTCTCCATGGCGGCGAGCAGGGATGCCTCGGTGAAGCGCCTGGGCGGCTGGGTCTCCTTGCGTAGCGACTCGACCTTCAGGGTGGCGACGGTCTCGCCCTGCTCGAGCTTGGGCAGGAGCTGGTCGCCGCCGGAGTCGTCGTCGCCCTTGCCCTCGCCCTGGGCCTCCTCGCCGTAGACGGCGCGCCAGCCGGGGACGACGAGGACCCGGCCGCTGGTGCGGAAGACGTTGTCCTCGACGGTGGTCTCGACGCGGGTGCGCTCGAACTCGGCGTCGGGGTGGAAGACGGCGAGGAACCGCTTGGCGACGAGGTCGTAGATCTTGAGCTCGTCGGCGCCCATCTTGGAGAGGTTGTGCTCGGACTTGGTCGGGATGATCGCGTGGTGGTCCTCGACCTTGGCGTCGTTGACGACGCGGCCGAGCGGCAGCTCGGCGAGCGACTGGACGTACTCGGAGGCCTTGCGGTAGGCGGGGTTGTGGCCGACGAGGCCGGCGATCGGCCGGATGTCGGGGACCATGTCGCCGGTCAGGAAGCGGGAGTTGGTGCGCGGGTAGGTGAGCGCCTTGTGCTCCTCGTAGAGGCGCTGGGCGGCGGCGAGGGTGCGGCGGGCGGAGAAGCCGTGGAGGGTGTTGGCGTGGCGCTGCAGCGACGTGAGGTCGTAGAGCAGTTGCGCCCGCTCGGTCTCCTTCTTCTTCTCGAGCTTGGTGATCGCGCCGTCGCGCTCGAGGCAGGCGGCGACGATCTTCTTCGCCTCGTCCTCGGGGAGCCGCTTGCCGCCCATGTAGCGGCCGGCGTAGCGGCGGTCGCCCTCGGCGGCGAAGCGTGCCTCGACGAGCCAGTAGGGCTCGGGCTTGAAGGCGCGGATCTCCTCCTCGCGGCGGGCGACGAGCGCGAGCGTGGGCGTCTGGACGCGGCCGAGCGACACGGCGCCGTCGAAGGCGGCGCGGAGGCGGATCGACGCGGCGCGGGTGGCGTTCATGCCGACGATCCAGTCGGCCTCCGAGCGTGAGCGGGCGGCGGCCTCCAGCGACTCCATCTCCTCGCCGGGGCGCAGCGAGGCGAAGGCCTGCTCGATCGCGGTGCGGGTCATCGACGACAGCCAGAGCCGCTTGACGGGCGGCTTGATCTTGGCGGTGTCGTAGACGTAGGCGAAGATCAGCTCGCCCTCGCGGCCGGCGTCGCAGGCGTTGATGACGTCGTCGACGTCGTCGCGGGCCATCAGCCGGTGGATGACCTTGAGCTGCTTGCCGGAGCGCTCGTCGTTGGGGACGAGCTTGAACTCGTCGGGGACGATCGGCAGGTCGGCGAAGCGCCACTTCTTGAGCTTGGGGTCGTAGGCGTCGGGCTCGGCGAGGCCGACGAGGTGGCCGACGGCCCAGGTGATGACGTAGTCGTCGCCCTCGAGGAACGCCTTGTCCTTGCCCTGCTTGAACGATCCGGGCAGCGCGGACGCGAGGTCACGCGCGACGGACGGCTTCTCTGCGACTACGAGTGTCTTGCCCATGAGGAGTTCCCCACCTTATGCGGGTTCGGGGTCCGCGAGGGTAGACGACGCGGCGTAATTCCGGCGCCGGATGCCCGTTGGAGGGGTGCGATGCCGCTCTCCGAGTCGATCCTCCCGCCGCCTCTCGCCCTCGCCGGCGCGGGTGGCGGGCGCTGGAACGTCGCGCCCCGGCGCGCTACCTTGCGGAGGATGTCGGCGGCGGCAGCATCCGGGGAGGCGCCCGAGCCGGACCTGGTCGCGGACGAGGCGCGCCTGGCGCGCGCGGCGGCGGGTGGCGACGGCGGTGCGTTCGCGACCCTGTACGAGCGCTACGAGCGGCGCGCCTACAACCTCGCCTACCGGGTCTCGGGCTCCGAGGACGACGCGGCCGACGCGGTCCAGGACGCGTTCGTGAGCGTGTTGCGGCGGCTGCCCTCGTTGGAGGGCCGCGAGCTGGCGTTCGGCTCCTACCTGTTCACCGCGACCCGCAACGCCTGCTACGACCTGATGGCCAAGCGCAAGCGGGCGGAGCCGAGCGACGCGATCCCCGAGAGCGCGGCCCCGATCGGCGCGGCGGCCGGCGGCGGCTTCGGCCTCGATCCGGGCGACCCCGACGAGGATCCCGATCGCCGGCTGCTGCTGGAGAGCCAGCAGGAGGAGATCCGGGCGGCGAACGCGCGGCTGCCGGAGCGCCAGCGCGAGGTGCTGGCGCTGCGCGAGCTGGAGGAGCTCTCCTACGACGAGATCGCCGAGATCATGGGGATGAACCGCAACTCGGTCGCCCAGCTGATCTCGCGTGCCCGGATCAAGCTGCGCGACGAGTTGCGCGGCACGGCGCTGGCGTCGGTCGCGGCCTCCTCGCCGGACTGCGAGCGGGCGCTGCCGCTGATCGCCCTGCGCGACGACGGCCAGCTCGCCGAGGGCGGCGAGGACGCCGCCTGGCTCGACGCCCACATGGGCGGCTGCCACACCTGCCGGCTGGGGATGGAGGCGATGCAGGAGGCGGGTACCTCCTACCGTGCCTGGGTCCCGCTGGCGGCGGCTCCGTTCCTGTTCCGCGACACGCTCGCCAAGGCGGCGGAGCTGACCGGCGCGGATTGGAGCGAGACGATCGCCGAGCGCGCCCCGCGTCACGATCCGACGGCCTTCCACCCGGGCATGCCGCCGCTGTACCGGACGGCGACGGCGGCGGCCGGCCGGCGGCGCCGGCGCGGGCTCTGGGTCGCGGGCGGCCTGGGGACCGCGGCGCTGCTGGCGCTGGTGGTCGGCATCGCGGCGGGTGGCGACTCCCCCACTCCCCGCCCGGCGGCCGAGACGGTCGACGCGCCGGCGCAGCAGCAGCCACCGCCGACGACCGCCGAGAAGCCCGACGAGCCGCGCAAGCGCGCCAAGCGGCGCAAGCCCGCCGCCGACCCCGAGCCCGCCCCGGCGGCCGCCGCGCCGACGCCGGAGCCGGAGCCTTCGGCCGCCGCGCCGGCGCCCGCCGCGCCGGGTCCGGCCCCCGAGCCGGCCCCCGCCCCCACGCCGAAGCCGACGCCGCGGCCGCAGAGCCCGCCGGCGCGAACGCCGCCGCCCCCCGCCCCCGACCCTGAGCCGCCGCCGGTGGTCGAGGAGCCGCCGGTGGTCGAGGAGCCGCCGCCGGCGCCGGAGCCGCCGCCGCGATCGCCGAACGACCCGCCGACGATCGACTGAGCCTCAGTAGGCGATCGGGTCGAAGCCGCCCCAGCCGGACGGGTCGGCGGGCTTGCGCCCGGGACAGCGCTGGATGCCGGTCTCAAACGGCAGCCGGACCATCACCGACCCGGTGTTGTTGCGCTCGTTGGACTCGTAGATCCCGTCGCGCGGGTCGGCGGTGTGGACGAGGTCGAAGCAGCCGCGCAGGCCGGTCACGTCGATCCACTGCTCGTGGTAGCCGGGCGGGTAGACGTCCGACCAGCCGACCGAGGTCCCGAGCACGACCCGCTGCCGTGACGGCGACTGGTTGCAGGCCGGGTAGACGAACCGCCGCGGCGAGCGCGGCAGCCGCGGCCGGCTGTGGTCGAGGTCGCGCAGGCAGTAGCTGACCTTCGGCCCGCGGCGGACCCTCTTGCGCCGCTCGCCGCGACGGTCGAGCCGCCAGAGCTCGAAGCGCGCCGCCCACTGGAACTTCCAGTAGGCGCCCTGGCCGGGGATCGCCTTGAACAGCAGCCGCGCGCCGGTGTCGATCCAGAGCCGCCCGCCGCCGCGGCGGTGGATCCGCTGGCGGGCGCGCATCCCGCGCGGGCGGTCGCGCACGCCGAGCAGCTCGGCGGGCCCGCGGCCGATGCTGTCGATCGAGTTGCCGGCGCGCAGCACCACTCGGCCGGGGCGCACGAACGGGTCGGTCACCAGGCCGAACGGGGGCTTCATCCGCAGGTCCGGACAGAGCAGCTTGGCCCGCTGCTCGCGGTCGAGGCACGGGTTGGGCGGCTTGCCGGCCCGCTCGCGGCGGTCCTGCGCGGAGGCGGCGGGGGCGGCGAGCGCCGCGGCGGCCGCGACGGCGACCAGCAGCAGCGCGGCCACCGTCCGGGGTGCGGGGAGGAAACGGGGCAAGACGTCTGTTGTAGCGGACCGCGCCGCCGGAGCGTCCGGTCAGCGGACGCAGGGGCCCGTGTCGACGGGGCCGGACGCCCGCTGCAGCGCCGCGGCGACGACCGCGTTGGGGACCCCGAACCCGGAGGGGCGCGCGCTCTCGCTCGCCGAGGCGAAGACGGTCGCCAGCACCCGCCCGTCGCCGTCGACGACCGGCCCGCCGGAGTTGCCGGAGCGCACCAGCGCGCGGAAGGAGACGATCTCCCGCTCGACCGGCCCGCGGCCGTAGGCGTCCTGGCTGATGGCGGAGCGGGTCGCGCCGATCCGCGCGGGGCGGACGTCGAAGGGACCGTTCTCGGGGAAGCCGAGCACCGCCCCGGCGGTGCCCGAGCCGGGGTCGGCGACCAGCTCGAGCGCCGCGACGCCGCGCGCGTCGGGTACGGCGAGCAGCGCGAGGTCGTTGCCGACGTCGAACCAGACCGCCTCGGCGTCCAGCTCGCCGCCGTCGCCGCCGACGTCGACGGTCGTGTCGTCCTGCCCGGCGACGACGTGCGCGTTGGTGACGACGATCCCGTCGGCGACGACCCAACCGGTGCCCTGGACGCCGAGGCCGCAGGCGGTGCCGAGCACCCGCACGACGCTCTCGCCGGCGCGGCGGACCTCGGGGTCCCGGGCGACGGCCGAGTCGGGCGGGGCGACGTCGGCGCCGGGACCGTCGATCCGCGGGAACGGGTCGAAGCGGGCGAGCGTCCGCAGCAGCGGCCCCGACGGCGGCAGGACCGCGTTGAGCTCGCGCAGGATCAGCGAGCGCTGGATCGGCTCGCGCAGCTCGCGCGCGCCGGGGGTGTGCAGCGCGACGGCGCCGACGATCCAGGCGAGGCCGAGCGCGAGCGCCGCCGCGAGCAGCGCCCCGCCGATCCCGTCGATGACCCCGAGCGTCTCGCCGAACCGGCGCCGCAGCCGCCAGCCGAGCACCTCCGCGAGCGAGGCGACAAGCGCCCCCAGGAACAGCGCGGCGATCAACGCGACCAGCGGCGCCCAGGGCGATTGCGACCCCTCCGAGAGCAGCGTCGGAGCAAGACGCGCGCCGGCGAAGGCCCCCGCCGCGAAGCCCGCCAGGGTGAGCGCGCCGACGACGAGTCCGCGCCGGAAGCCGATCGCGAGCGCGATGCCGGCGACGGCGACGATCACCCAGTCGAGCGGAGTCATGGGCGCTTGACGGTAGCCTCCCCTCTACGGTGGCGCGTGAGATGACCCTGGAGCGGAGGCGGCGCCTGACGCGCCGCGCCCTGCCCGCCGCCGGGGCGGTCGCCGCCGTCGCGTTCTTCGCCGGCCTGGCGGTCGGCGGCGGCGGCGAGTCCGAGGCGGCGCGCGTCGCGCGCGACTTCTCCGCCGCCTGGGTCCGCGGCGACTACGGCGCGATGCACGGGATGCTGACCCCGCAGACGCGTGCGGCCGTCACCGCGGAGCAGTTCGCCGACAGCTATCGCGGCGCGGCCGAGACGGCCACCCAGCGGCGGATGGCGGTCGCGGCGCCCCAGACCGACGGCGACCGTGCGCTGATCGCGGTCGACGTCGAGACGGCGGTCTTCGGGCCGGTCGCGGGCCAGGTCGCCTTCGCGGTGCTGGAGGACGGCATCGACTGGCGCCCGCATCTCGTCTTCCCCGGGCTGCGTCCCGGCGAGTCGCTCGACCGCCGGACCGAGGCCCCGGAGCGCGCGCCGCTGCTCGCGGCCGACGGCCAGACGATCGCCGAGGGCCCGGCCGACGCGCGCGTCCAGCCGCTGACCGCGACCGCGTCGATCGCCGGCACGCTCGCCGCGAGCGACGACGCGGCGGTCCGCGAGTCGCTCTACGCGCGTGGCTTCCCGGAGGACACGCCGGTCGGGTCCAACGGTCTGGAGCGGGTCTTCGAGGAGCAGCTCGCGGGCCGGCCGGGCGGCGAGCTGCTCGCGGGGTCGCGCGTGCTGGCCTCGAGCGAGCCGCGGCCGGCGGCGCCGGTGGAGACGACGATCGTGCCGTCGGTGCAGGAGGCGGCCGATGTCGGCCTCGCCGGCCGGCTCGGCGGGGTCGCGGCGATGGACCCGCGCAGCGGCGAGATCCTCGCGCTGGCGGGGATCGCCTTCTCCGCCCCCCAGCCGCCCGGCTCGACGTTCAAGATCGTGACGACCGCCGCCGCGCTCGAGGACGGCAAGGTGAAGATGTCCGACGAGTACCCGATCGAGACGGCGGCGACGATCGACGGGGTCGAGCTCGAGAACGCCAACGGCGAGTACTGCGGCGGCACGCTCGCCGAGGCGTTCGCGCACTCCTGCAACTCGGTGTTCGCCCCGATGGGGGTCGAGGTCGGGGCCGAGCGGCTGGTCGAGGAGGCCGAGCAGTTCGGCTGGAACGCCGATCCGGGGATCCCCGGCGCCGCCGAGAGCACGATCCCGCCGGCGAGCGAGATCACCTCGCCGCTGGAGGTGGGCTCGACCGCGATCGGCCAGTACAAGACGCTCGCGACGACGCTGGAGATGGCGACGGTCGCCCAGACGATCGCCAACGGCGGCGTGCGGCTGCCGGCGACGCTCGCCCCGCGCCGGGGCCGCGGTGACGGGGTCCGGGCGGTATCGCCGAAGGTCGCCCGCCAGATCACCGAGCTGATGACCGGCGTCGTCGCCTACGGCACCGGCACCCTGGCCGCCGTCGAGGGCGTCGAGGTGGCGGGCAAGACCGGCACCGCCGAGCTGGGCGACACCCGCGGCGACGACCCCGAGGCCGCCGCCCGCGACGGCGACCCGTCGAACACCGACGCCTGGTTCACAGCCTTCGCCCCCGCCGACGACCCGCGCGTCGTGGTCAGCGTGATGCTCGTCCGCAACGGCTCCGGCGGCGCGACCGCCGCCCCAGCCGCCCAGGGCGTCCTCGTCGCCGGGCTCAAGCGCGAGAGCTGAGGCGCGCTAGGGGCCGCCTGGCGGCGTCCTCGGCCCCCTCACGTGCCAGAGGCACGCCACGGGGGCCTGCGTCCTTGCCAGCCGGCCCCTTTCGCACCTCAGGGACTGGGCGGCAAGTGGACTACAAGTCCAGGAAGAAGGACTTCGTCTCAGCCGGATGGTCGTCCGTGCCGGGGCTCGTGACCTCGAGGACCAGCGGGCGGTTCTCGGTGTTCTCGAGCGGGAAGTCGAAGAGCAGCATCGAGCCGGCGGTCGGGCCCTGCTGGGCGACGCTGCCGTCCTGGGGGATGCACTCGCCGGGGGTCAGCTCGCGCTGGTTGTAGGCGAAGGCGTTCTCCTCGGGGAGCTCGATCGGCTCGAACTCCTCGCCCTGGTTGTCGGTGACGACGAAGTCGGCGGCGCTGAGGATGGTCTCGTCCTCGGTCGGGTTGCAGACCAGGATGAAGACGCCGTAGAGCGTGTTGCCCGGCTCGGCGGGCGGACCCTCGTAGTAGGCCTTGTCGGGCGTGATCGCGAGGTTGAGCTGGCGGGTGATGAAGACGTTGTAGTTGAGGCCGCCGATCTCGATCGAGAGTCCCTCGCGGGCTGGCTCCTCGACGCCGAGGTCGTGGTGGTCGGAGCCGCAGGCGGTGAGAGTCGCGGCGAGGGTGAGCGCGAGCGCGCAGGCGGCGAGTGTGCGGTTGCGGAGGGCCATGAGCGGCGGGCAGTCTACCGGTCGGCGACCGCGAGGCTGTCTCGCGGCTCGATGTGAGCTCCGAAGCGTGGTGCCTTGCCGGGGTCGTAGCCGGCGACGGTGGCGCCCTGGACGTCGGCGGCGCGGCCCTCCTCGAAGAGGTCGCGCAGCCGTCGCAGCGCCTTGGCGGAGCGGCGGCGGATCGAGCCGCTGGCGCCGAAGTGCTTGATCTTGTCGACGAAGTGGCGCTGCTCGGCGTAGACGGTCAGCTCGACGCGGGTGGTGCCGGCGGCCTCGGGGACGAAGTCGTAGACGGCGACCAGGCGCGAGCGGCCGAGGCGGCCGATCGGCCCCTCCTCGACGATCCTGCGCGGGCGGTCGCAGACGCGGATGTCGATCTCGGCCCACTCCCTGGCCAGCGGCAGCCGCAGCTGGAAGCGGGCGGCGGCGCCGAGCCCGACCGGGTTGGCGCGCGCGAGCCGGTAGTGGCGCTGGTAGTGGTCGCAGTAGGAGGGCCGCTTCGAGAGGTCGGCGACGAAGTCGAAGATCTCCTCGCGCGGGGCGGATATCACCGTCTTGACCGTGACCTGGCGCATCGGGAGCTGGAGTCTACGGGCAAGCGGCGCCGGAGCGCCCGGCGGGGCCGGGGGCGGCGGCGCCGAACAGGCGCGGCACGCTGACGGCGAGCTGGCGCCCCGCGTCGGGCCGGGCGAGCCGGCCGGCCGCCACCTCGTCGGCGGCGGCGTGCATGAGGCCGACGAAGGCGGCGGCGAGCCAGCCGGGGGCGCTGTCGGCGGCGAACGCGCCGCTGTCCTGGCCGCGCCGCGCCAGCGCTTCGATCCGGGCTCGTATGGGCGCATGGAGGGCATGGACGTCGCCGCGGTCGGGGTAGGCGGCCGCGAGCGCGCCGAGCACCTCGGCGTGGCGGACGACGGCGGACCACCACGCGTCGGTGAGGCGCGCGAGCGCCTCGGCGGGCGGGCCGCGCTCGGGGTCGGACCCGTCGATCGCGGCGAGGGTCTCGGCGAGGGCGCGTTCGGCGACCGCCTCGAGCAGCGCCTCGCGCGAGGCGAAGTGGCCGTAGACGGTCTGGCGCGAGACCCCGGCGGCCGCGGCTACCTGCGACATGCTGGCGTCGGGCCGGGAGGCGAGCAGGTCGATCGCGGCGTCGAGGATGCGCGCCACGTTGCGCTCTGCGTCGGCGCGGCGGCGCGGTCTCGCGGTCGGGCTCGACATCGTCGGCAAGCTAGCTGGCGGAGCGGTCAGTGGTGCGCCATGGCGGGGGCGGTGCCGGGTGCGACGTCGCCGCTGCGCAGCGCCACCAGCGCCAGCGCGGCGGCGCCGAAGGCGATCGCGGCGGCGGCCGTGAACGCGTCGCCGAAGGCCGCCGTCGCGACGGCGGGATCGAGCGCGCTCGCGGTGTCCAGGGTCGCCGCGCCGATGCCGGCGACGGCGATCGTCGAGAGCACGGGCAGGACGATCGCCGCCCCGAGCTCGTGCGCGGTCGTGACGAGGCCCGAGACGAGGCCGGCCTCCCGCTCGCCGACGCCGGCGAGCGCGGTGATGAAGATGCCCGCGGCGGCGAGGCCGATGCCGGCGTCGAGCACGAGCAGGCCGGGCAGCACGTCGGACAGGTAGGCCCCGTCGGCGTCGATGCGGCTGAGCAGCAGCGCACCGGTCCCGCCGAGCGCCATGCCGGCCACGAGCACGGGCTTGGCGCCGTGGCGGCCGACGAGGTGGCCGCCGGCGTGCGCGGTGGCGACGAGGACCAGTGCGCCGGGCAGGAACTGGAGTCCGGTCTCGAGCGCCGTGTGGCCGAGGACCTGCTGGAGGTAGAGGGTGAGGAAGAAGAAGGCCGAGAGCACGGTTCCCATCCCGGCGACCATCAGCACGACCGCGACGACCGTCGGCCGGCGGCGGAACACGCCGAGCTGGACGAGCGGGCGCGCGACGTTGGCCTCGACGGCGACGAAGGCGGCCAGGCCGGCGCCGGCCGCCACGAGGAGGCCTACGGTCTGGGTCGACCCCCAGCCGGCCGCGGGCGCCTCGACGAGCGCGTAGATCAGCGTCGCGAGGCTGGCGGTGACGAGTGCCGCGCCGGCGAGGTCGACCCCGCGCTCGCGCGTCGTGGGGCGGGCGGCGGGCAGCAGTCGCGGGGCGGCGAGCGCCGCGGCGATCCCGACCGGGACGTTGATCAGGAAGACCGCGGGCCAGTCGAGGGTCTCGGTGATCACGCCGCCGGCCAGCACGCCGAACGCCCCGCCGCTGGCGGCGACGGCTGCCCAGGCGGCGAGCGCGCGGCGGCGGTCCGGGCCGTCGGGGAAGATCGTCGTGACGAGGGAGAGCGCGGCCGGCGAAAGCAGAGCCGCCCCGACCCCCTGGGCCGCGCGGGCGGCGAGCAGGGTCGTGCTCGACTCGGCGAGCGCAGCCGCGAGCGAGGCGGCGGTGAAGACGGCTAGGCCGGCCAGGAAGACGCTGCGGCGGCCGAGCAGGTCGGCGGCCCGACCGCCGAGCAGCAGCAGGCCGCCGAAGGCGACGGTGTAGGCGGTGATGACCCATTGCAGGTCCTCGACGGCGATCCCGAGGTCGGCCTGGATCGTGGGGAGCGCGACGTTGACGACGGTGATGTCCAGGATCACCATGAACTGGGCGGTGCAGAGCAGGATCAGAGCGGGCATCAGGGCCTCCGCGGACGACAACCTTTACAAGTCAGTCCACCTTACTCAAGGTTGACATGCCTGTCAAGTTTGTTCGGACACGGCCGTCGCGCCCCGCGCGCCGAGGCATCCTCGACCTCCGGGTCGTAGACCGCCGTCGGGGGCGACACCTACCTAGAGGCGGCGACTAGCTGGGAGCGGTGGCGAGCTGACCGGTGAGGCCGAGCATGTCCACCTCGTCCCAGGCGGCGGCGATCTCGCCGCCGGCGATCCGCAGGATCGCGGTCGAGGTGAACTCGACGCGGCGCCCGGTCGGCTCGAAGCCGGCGAAGGGTCCGTCGTGGGTGCCGGTCCAGCGCTGGTGGGCGGCGACGAGGTCGTCCTCGGCGAGGATCGTCAGTACCTCGTTGCGCAGGTCGGAGAAGCCGGCGAGGAACGCCTCGACAGCGGCGCGCTGACCGGCGCGGCCGCGCGGCTCGTCGTCGTGGGTGAAGTCCTCGGCGAGCAGCCGGTCGACGGCGCCGAGGTCGCGCGCGTTGATCGCCTCGGCGTAGAAGCGCCGAACGAGGTCCTTGTTGGCCTGAAGCGTCAAGCCGCGGCGCGGCGCTCGACCGCGAGGTGCCGCTCGGAGGCGTGCATCCGCCGGACGCTCACGACGTGGCGGTCGGCGGGCAGGTCGAGCACGCACAGCTCGCAGAGCTGGCGGCCCCCGTCGGTCTCGTGCAGCCGCTCGCCGACCAGCGGCGTGCGGTGGCACTTCGAGCAGCAGGCCCGCTCCTTGGAGAGATTGCCGACGCAGCGGCGGACGATGATCGAGGCCATGTCGGGCATGTCCCCCCACTTCGGCATCGGACCACCTGTCCCTGCGCGCTGCAACCGATCGCCCCCACCGTCCCGCAAGCCCCGGCCGGGGCCTGTGGTGAGAAACGTCCGTCATATGGACGCAAACGCACACACCCCGATCGAACGCGTGGCCGACGGGGGCCTGTGGTGAGAAACGTCCACCATGCGGACGGAAGTGCGCACACCCCGACCGGCCAGGCACCTGAGAGGGGGTCCGGGGGCGCGAGACCCCCGGTTCTAATCCCTCGGGCCGGCCCAGAAGGCGTCGCCGACGGTGACCGAGCCGGCGCTCTCGGCGAGGTGGCGGAGCGAGCCGGGGTCGTCGTCCTCGTAGGCGAACATCTCCTCGGAACGGAGCTGGAGGGCGACGCCGGTGCCGCCGAGGTGGCGGTCGACGATCTTCGCGCAGCGGCGCCCCTCGGCGATCGCGGTGACCACCAGCGACTGGCCGATGCGCGCGTCGCCGCAGGCGAAGACGCCCTCGATGCGGGTGCCGTAGACGGGGGCGCGGACGTTGCCGCGGGCGTCGAGGTCGAGCTCGAGGCCCTCGACGAGCCCCTCGTGCTCGGGGTGGGTGAATCCGATCGCGACCAGGACGAGGTCGGCGTCCTGCTCGAACTCAGATCCGGGTACGGCCTCGAGATCGCGCGACGAGGTCCCCTCGACCTTGCGCGCGCGCACGCCGGCGACGCGGCCGTCGCGGCCGATCACCTCGGTGACCTGGGAGGCCCAGCGGCGCTCGCCGCCCTCCTCGAGCGCGTAGGTGGTCAGCGTCCGCTTCGGCGGCAGCGGCCAGGGGGTTCCGGCGAGCCGGCCGGACGGCGGCAGCTCGGGGTAGACGTCGAGCATCAGCACGTCGGCGGCGCCCTCGCGCAGCGCGTTGGAGACGCAGTCCATGCCGGTGTCGCCGCCGCCGACGACGACGACCCGCTTGCCGGCGGCGGAGATCTCGCTGCCGGGCTCGGGGTCGCGCGCGGGCCGGCCCTCCTGGCTGGCGACCCAGCGGTTGCGCTGGTAGAGGTAGTCCATCGCCGGGTGGACGCCGTGCAGCTCGGAGCCGGGCACGTCGAGCCCGCGCGGCATCCGCGAGCCGATCGCGACGACGATCGCGTCGTGGCGGCGGCGCAGCTCCTGCACGGAGACGTCGCGGCCGGCGTCGACGCCGCACTCGAAGACGATTCCCTCGGCCTCGAGCAGCTTCAGCCGCCGGTCGATGATCCACTTCTCGAGCTTGGCGTCGGGCACGCCGAAGCGCAGCAGCCCGCCGGGCGCCTCGTCGCGCTCGTAGACGGTGACGGTGTGGCCGAGCCGGTTGAGCTGCTGGGCGGCGGCGAGGCCGGCGGGGCCGGAGCCGATCACGCCGACGGTCCGCTCGGTGCGCCGCTCCGGCTGCTGCGGCTCGATCCAGCCCTCCTCGAACCCCTTGCTGGCGATCGCCAGCTCGATCTGCTCGATCGTCACCGGATCGTCGTTGATCTGCAGCACGCAGGCCGACTCGCACGGCGCCGGGCAGATCAGGCCGGTGAACTCGGGGAAGTTGTTGGTCGTGTGGGCGAGCGCGACGGCGTCCTGCCAGCGGCCCTGGTAGACGAGGTCGTTCCACTCGGGGATCGGGTTGCCGAGCGGGCAGCCCTCGTGGCAGAAGGGCACGCCGCAGTCCATGCAGCGCCCGCCCTGCTCGGACAGCGTCTCGTCGTCGGGCAGGTCGAAGTACTGCTTGTAGTCGTGGACGCGCTCGGCCGGGTCGCGCTTGTCGAACCCGACCCGGTGGATCTTCAGGAAGGCGCCGAGCTCGCCCATCAGGCCGGCGCTCCCAGCTCGTTGGACTCGGCGGCGGCCAGCTCGGCCAGCGCCCGCTTGTAGTCGCGCGGCATCACCTTCACGAACCTCCCGGACTCGCGCTCCCAGGCCGCCAGCAGCCCGCCCGCGACCGGCGAGCCGGTCCGCTCGGCGTGCTCTGCGAGCAGCTCGCGGACCTCTTCGAGGTCGTCGGCGTCGGGCTCCTCGAGCTCGACCAGCTCCATGTTGCAGCGGCGGGCGAAGCCGCCGTCGACGTCGAGCACGTAGGCGACGCCGCCGCTCATGCCGGCGGCGAAGTTCAGCCCGGTCGGTCCGATCACGACAACGCGGCCGCCGGTCATGTACTCGCAGCCGTGGTCGCCGACGCCCTCGACGACGGTCGCCGCGCCGGAGTTGCGGACCGCGAAGCGCTCGCCGGCGAGGCCGCGGAAGAACGCCTTGCCGCCGGTCGCGCCGTAGAGCACGGTGTTGCCGACGATCACGTTCGACTCGGCGGCGAAGGTTGCCTCGGGCGCGGGCCGGACGACGACGGTGCCGCCGGCGAGGCCCTTGCCGACGTAGTCGTTGGCGTCGCCGTCGAGGGTGAGCGTGACGCCGGGTGCCAGCCAGGCGCCGAAGCTCTGTCCGGCCGAGCCGCGCAGGGCGACCTCGATCGCGCCGTCGGGCAGACCGGCGGCGCCGTGGACGCGCGCGATCGCGTTGGAGAGCAGCCCGCCGACGGTGCGGTTCTTGTTCTCGACCGTTCGCCGCACGGTGACGCGCTCGCCGCCGTGGATCGCCGGCTCGCACTCGGCGATCAGCTCGTGGTCGAGCGCGTCGTCGAGCACCGGCGGCGGCGGGTCGGTGTTGCGCCGGGCGCGGCCGTCGGCGGCCTCCTCGGGCACCGTCAGCAGCGCGCGCAGGTCGATCCCGCGCGCCTTCCAGTGGTCGACCTTGTCGTCGGGGACGAGCAGGTCGGTGCGGCCGATCGCCTCGTTCATGCTGCGCAGGCCGAGCGAGGCGAGGATCTCGCGCGCCTCCTCGGCGACCATCACCAGGTAGTTGACGACGTGGTCGGGCTCGCCGGCGAAGCGGGCGCGCAGCGCCGGGTCCTGGGTCGCGACGCCGACCGGGCAGGTGTTGAGGTGGCAGACGCGCATCATCACGCAGCCGAGCGCGATCAGCGGGGCGGTCGAGAAGCCGTACTCGTCGGCGCCGAGCAGCGCGGCGACGACGACGTCGCGGCCGGTGCGCATCTGGCCGTCGGTCTCGACGACGATCCGCGAGCGCAGGTCGTTGCGCAGCAGCGTCTGCTGGGTCTCGGCGAGGCCGATCTCCCACGGGATGCCGGCGTGCTGGATCGACGACTGCGGCGAGGCGCCGGTGCCGCCGTCGTGGCCGGCGATCACGACGTGGTCGGCGTTGGCCTTGGCGACGCCGGCGGCGACGGTGCCGACACCGACCTCGGAGACCAGCTTGACCGAGATCCGCGCCTTCGGGTTGGCGCAGCGCAGGTCGTAGATGAGCTGCTTGAGGTCCTCGATCGAGTAGATGTCGTGGTGCGGCGGCGGCGAGATCAGCGTCACGCCCGGCGTCGAGTGACGCAGGCCGGCGATGTAGCCGTCGACCTTGTGGCCGGGCAGCTGGCCGCCCTCGCCGGGCTTGGCGCCCTGGGCGACCTTGATCTGGATCTCGTCGGCGTTGACGAGGTACTCGATCGTCACGCCGAAGCGGCCGGAGGCGACCTGCTTGATCGACGAGCGGCGCTCGTCGGCGAACCGCGACGGGTCCTCCCCGCCCTCGCCGGTGTTCGACTTGCCGCCGAGGCGGTTCATCGCGACCGCGAGCCCCTCGTGGGCCTCGGGCGAGAGCGCGCCGAGGCTCATGCCGCCGCTCTTGAACCGCTTGACGATCTCGGACGCCGGCTCGACCTCGTCGAGCGGGACCGGCTCGGCGTCCGGCTCGAAGCCGAGCAGCCCGCGCAGCGTCGAGCTCTTGACCGCGACGTCGTTGACGTAGTGGCGGAACCGCTCGTAGGAGGTCGGCTCCTCGCCGCGCGCGGCGTGCTGGAGGTTGGCGATCGTCTCGGGGTTCCAGCCGTGGAACTCGCCGTCGCGGCGCCAGGCGTAGATGCCGCCGACCGGCAGCCGCTCCGACGCGGCGGCCGGGTAGGCGCGGCGGTGGCGGTCGAGCGCCTCGGCGGCGAGCACGTCGAAGCCGACGCCGCCGATCCTCGACGCGGTGCCGGTGAAGTGGCGCTCGACCATCTCGGCGTCGAGGCCGATCGCCTCGAAGATCTGCGCGCCGGTGTAGGAGCGCATCGTCGAGATGCCCATCTTCGAGAGCACCTTCAGCAGGCCCTTGCCGATCGCCTTGACGACGTTGCGCTCGGTCTCCTCGATGCTGAGGTCCTCGCCGAGCTCGCCGCCGGCGCGGAGGTTGCCGAGCGACTCGAACATCAGGTAAGGGTTGACGGCGGCCGCGCCGTAGCCGGTGAGGCAGGCGATGTGGTGGACCTCGCGCGCCTCGCCGGTCTCGACGACCAGGCCGCAGCGCAGGCGGGTGGCCTCGCGCACGAGGTGGTGGTGGACGGCGGCGGTCGCCAGCAGCGACGGGATCGGCGCACGGTCCTTGCCGACGTTGCGGTCGGAGAGGATCAGGATCGTCATCCCCTCGGCGACCAGCTCGGAGGCCTGCGCGCAGATCTCCTCGATGCGGCGCTCCATGCCGCGCACGCCGTCGCGCACCGGCCAGGTGATGTCGATCGTCCGCGCCTCGAAGACCTCGTGGTCGACCTGGCGCAGCTTCTCCAGCTCGGAGTTGCTCAGGATCGGCTGCGCCATGACCAGCTGGTGGCAGTGGTCGGGCGTCTCGCCGAGCAGGTTGATCTCCGGGCCGACGCAGGCCTGCAGGCTCATCACGATCGACTCGCGGATCGGGTCGATCGCCGGGTTGGTGACCTGGGCGAACAGCTGCTTGAAGTAGGAGAACAGCGGCGGCCGCTTGTCGGAGAGCACCGCGAGCGCGGTGTCGTTGCCCATCGAGCCGGTCGGCTCGACACCGTCGCGGGCCATCGGCGCGAGCAGGACGCGCAGGTCCTCCTGGCTCCAGCCGAAGGCGAGCTGGCGGGCGCGCAGCGGCTCGACGCGCGGCACCCGCGGCGTCTTCTCCGGCAGGTCCTCGATCCGCACGACCCGCTCGGCCATCCACTCGCCGTAGGGCTGGCGGGCGGCGAGCTCGCGCTTGAGCTCGGAGTCGGGGATCACCCGCTCGCGCTCGAGGTCGACGAGGAACAGCTTGCCGGGGTGCAGGCGGCCCTTGCCGACGATCTCCTCCTCCGGGAACGGCAGCACGCCGGTCTCCGAGGCGAAGACGACCCAGCCGTCGTGGGTGTGCAGCCAGCGGCCGGGCCGCAGGCCGTTGCGGTCGAGCGTGGCGCCGATCGCGCGGCCGTCGGTGAACGCGACCGCCGCCGGACCGTCCCACGGCTCGATCAGCGAGTCGTGGTAGGCGAAGAAGTCGTTGACCGGCTGGGGCAGCTCGCCGCGGCCCTGGTAGGCCTCGGGGATCAGCATCGAGACCGCGTGCGCGAGCGAGCGCCCACCCAGCGTGAGCAGCTCGAAGGCCGCGTCGAGCGACGCGGAGTCCGACATCTCGTCGTGCAGCAGCGGGTCGAGGTCGGCCAGCGAGTCGCCGAACAGCGGCGAGGAGATCTGCGCCTCGCGGGCGCGCATCCAGTTGCGGTTGCCGCGCACGGTGTTGATCTCGCCGTTGTGGGCGAGCATCCGGTAGGGGTGCGCGAGCTCCCAGCTCGGGAAGGTGTTGGTCGAGAAGCGCGAGTGGACCAGCGCCAGCCGGCTGACGACGCGCTCGTCCTGGAGGTCGGGGAAGTAGCGCGGCAGCTGCGGCGCGATCAGCATCCCCTTGTAGACCACGGTGCGCGACGAGCAGCTCGGGACCGCGAAGCCGGCGATCCGCTCGCGCTCGGCGGCACGCCGCACGACGTAGAGCCGGCGCTCGAGCGCGTCCTGGTCGGAGACGCCTTCGGGCGCGCCGACGAACAGCTGGGCGATGTGCGGCGCGGCCGCGGCGGCGGTGCGGCCGCAGGCGTCCTGGTCGACGGGGACCTCGCGCCAGCCCAGCGACCACAGCCCCTGCGCCTCGACAGCGGCCTCGAGCGCGGCGACGGCCCGCTCACGGTCGGCCTCCGCGCGCGGCAGGAAGCACATCGCGACGCCGTAGCGGCCGGGGGGCGGCAGCTCGAAGCCGACCTCGGCGCGCAGGAACGCGTCGGGGAGCTGGATCAGGATCCCGGCGCCGTCGCCGGTCTCGGGATCGGCGCCCTCCGCCCCGCGGTGCTCCATGCGGTCGAGCACGTCGAGCGCCCGTACGACGACCTCGTGCGAGGCCGGCGCGTGCAGGCGCGCGACGAAGCCGACGCCACAGGCGTCGTGCTCGTACCTTTGGTCATGTAGCCCGCTGACAGCCAAGGGCGCCGGTGCCCTGCCGCCCGGCGGGTAGACGGGATGTGGCAATGTCCTTCCTCCGGGTCGCGCGGTGCGCCGAGCGGGCACGCGTGAGCAAGGGAGCGCGCAATCTTAGCGTCGCGGCGGCCGCCTGCGGGGCCAAGGGGCCGTGAACCGCCGCGTATCCCGCTCCAGAGCGGACGGGGCGCGGCGTCGGTCCGCGGCCGTCTCTGTATCTTCGGCGCGCATGGCAACGACGATCACCGTGCTGTCGCAGAAGGGCGGGACCGGCAAGACCACGACGACGCGGACGCTCGTCGACGTCTTCCGCCGCGTCGGGCTGCGCGTGCTGGCGGTCGACATGGACCCGCAGGGCAACCTGACCGACTACTTCGCCGTCGGCGACGACCTCGACCCGACGCTCGCCGACGTCCTGGCCGGCAGGGCCGACGCGGCCGCGGCGATCCACGAGGACGTCCTGCCGGCGAGCATCCACCTGGCCGAGGCCGAGCTGCTGCTGAGCGGCAAGATCGGCCGCGAGCTGACGCTGCGCCGCGCGCTCGGCGAGGTCGCCGGCGACTACGACCTGATCCTGGTGGACTGCCCGCCCGCGCTCGGGCTGCTGACCGTCAACGCGCTCGTCGCCGCCGATGCCGCGCTGATCTCGACCGAGGCCGAGTACTTCTCGCTCCAGGGCGTCGAGCAGGCGCTCGAGGTCGTCGAGGCGGCGCGCGCGCTGAGCCCGGACCTCACCTGGATCGGCGCGGTGCTCAACATCGCCGACATGCGCACCGTCCACGCGCGCGAGGCGCTCGAGCAGCTGCGCGAGGGCTTCGGGGCGAAGATCTTCGAGACGCCGATCCGCCGGTCGGTGGCCTACGCCGAGTCGGCCGAGCGGGCGGTGTCGATCGTCGACTACCGGCCCGACCTCGGCGCCGACTACCTCGCGCTCGCCGACGAGGTGCTCGACCGCCTCGGCCGCCAGGGCGACCGCGAGGCCCTGGCGCAGCTGCGCGCCGACCTCGGCGTCTGACCGTCGCCGTATAGGGTCGGCGGCATGGGAGACGACCTGCTGAGAAGGTCCGCGAGTGAGCTGGCGGGGATGGTCCGGACGGGCGAGCTGTCGGCGCGGGAGCTGGCCGAGGCGTCGCTGGCGCGGATCGAGGCGACCGCGGACCTCAACCACTGGACGCTGGTCGACGCCGACGGGGCGCTCGCCGCCGCCGACGCGGTCGCGCCCGGCGACGCGCGGCCGTTCGCGGGCGTGCCGATCGCGATCAAGGACCTCTTCGCGCCGGTCGCGGGGCTGCGCATGGCCCAGGGCTCGGAGCTGCTCGGCGAGTTCACGCCCGACTACGACTACGCCCAGGTCCGGCGGCTCAAGGAGGCCGGCTTCGTGATCGTCGGCAAGACCCAGACGCCCGAGTTCGGCATCACCCCGGTGACCAACCCGCGCCGCTTCGGCCCGGCGCGCAACCCCTGGGACCCCGAGCGCACGACCGGCGGCTCCAGCGGCGGCTCGGCCGGCGCCGTGGCGGCCGGCGCGGTGCCGATCGCCCACGCCTCCGACGGCGGCGGCTCGATCCGCATCCCGGCCGCCTGCTGCGGCCTGCTCGGGCTCAAGCCCGCCCGCGGCCGCGTCTCGCGCGCGCCCGACCTCGGCGACCACTTCCTCTCCACCGACGGCGTGCTCGCGCGCACCGTCGAGGACGTCGCGGCGCTGCTCGACCTGATGTCCGGGCCCGAGCTGGGCGACGCGACCTGGGCGCCGCCGCCGGAGGCTCCGTTCGCCGAGCTGGCCCGGCGGGACCCCGGCCGGCTGCGCGTCGGCCTGGTGACCGAGCTGCCGCTCGCCGGTGCCGAGCTCGACCCCGAGTGCGAGCGCGGCGCGCGCGAGGCGGCTGCGCTGCTCGAGGGCCTCGGCCACGACGTCGAGGAGATCCCGTCGCCGATCCCCTCCGACGAGACGCTGGTCGGCGTCTTCACCGCGCTCTGGGCCGGCAACGTCGCCGCCAGCATGCTCCACGGCCAGATGGTCACCGGCCGCGAGCCGAGCGCCGAGAACGTCGAGCCGCTGTCGCTGTGGCTCTGGGAGATGGGCCAGTCGATCCCCTCCCCCACCTACATCGGCGCGCTCGCGACCGGTCAGGCGATCGCGCGCGGGATGATCGCGACGATGTCCGCCTACGACGTCGTCGTGACGCCGGCGCTCGCCCAGCGGCCGGTCCGCCACGCGGAGATCGACCCATGCGCCGACGACCCGGCGGCCACGTTCCGCCGCGCCGCGGAGTTCACCCCCTACACCCCGCCGATCAACCTGACCGGCCAGCCGGCCGTCTCGGTGCCGGTCGCCCAAGGCGACGACGGCCTGCCGACCGCCGCCCAGCTGATCGGCCGCCCGGCCCGCGAGGACGTCCTGCTCCAGCTCAGCCGCCAGCTCGAGCAGGCGGCGCCGTGGGCCGACCGCTTCCCCGCCGACCAGGCCGCCGCCTGACCGATCGCCTCCCGACATGGGCCGCATGACCCACGCCGGGGGCGCTCGTTGGCGAGCTGCGCCGACGGCTTCTAGGGTCGCTCGCGGGACTAGCGACCAGGGAAGGTGAGGCAGCTTTGAAGCGGAGCATCCTGCTCGCGATCGTCGCGGCGGTCGCGCTCGCCGTCGGCATGAGCACGGCGGCCAGCGCCGGGCCCGCCGGCGGCGCCGAGGCGGCGGCGAAGAAGAAGGCCGGCAAGGGCGGCAAGTGCAAGGCCGACCGCAAGGCGCAGCGCCGCGCGCAGCGCCGCGCGCAGCGCCGCAACGCCCGCGCCAAGGCCAGGGGCCGGGCCCGGGAGCGCTCGCGCTCCCAGCGGCGCGCCCGCGGCGCCGGCGCCGAGGCGGCCGCGAAGCGCAAGGCCAAGCGCCGCGCGGCGGCCCGCTGCAAGCAGGGCAAGGCCAGGGGCCGCGGCAAGGCCAAGGGCAAGGGCAAGCGCAACGCCAAGGGCAAGGGCAAGGGCAAGGCCGGCGGGGCCTTCGCCGACGGCAGCTACCGCGACGAGAGCTCGGCGGTCAGCGTCGAGATCATGGGCGGCGGCACGCGGGTCGAGGTCTACCTCAAGCCCGTGGAGTGCTCGGGCCGCGTCGCGATCCCCGTCAAGAGCGACCTCGCCGTGTCGGGCGGGACGGGAAGCGCGGGCAACCCGAGCCAGTCGGTCTTCAGCGGCGCCGGGACCGTCGGCTGGTCGCTGACCCTGGAGGCCGACCTCCGCTACACGCTGACGGCCGACTGGGACGTCACGTTCCCCGGCATGTCGCCGTGCCGCGAGCGCTCGGAGACGCGCGGCCGGCTCACGAAGTAGTCCCGAACGCCTGCCTCCTGGCTCCGGGGCGCAAGCCGCCCCGGAGCCGCGCTGCTCAGATCGAGCGCAGCAGCTCGCGGTCGCGCTCGTAGGTGAGCAGCTCCGCGGCGTCCGCGGCGGGCAGCCAGCGCAGCTCGTCGCACTCGTCGTTGGGCTCGAAGCCCGGATCGGAGACGACCCGCATCAGCCAGTAGCGGACGACCTTCGGCCGGCCCTCCTGGTCGCTGTAGCGGGCCGAGGCCAGCTCGGCGCCGAGGGCGCACACCAGGCCGGTCTCCTCGTGGACCTCGCGCAGCGCCGCGTCCTCGGAGGTCTCGCCCGGATCGAGCTTGCCCTTCGGGAAGCTCCAATCGCCGTAGCGCGGACGGTGCACGACGCATACCTCCGGCCCGGCGTCGGCCTCGCGGACGACGACCCCACCGGCCGCGCGGACCTCCTCCCCCGCCCCGGTCACGCGATCGCCTCGACGTCGGCGCCGGCGGCCGCGAACTGGACCCGCCGCACGTCCCACTCCGGCGCCGCGTCGCGCAGCCCGTCGACGACCGTGCCCGTCTGCTCCCAGTTGCACCAGAACAGCACCGTCGGGCCGGCGCCGGAGATCGTCGCGCCGAGCGCGCCGAGCTGCGGGGCGTGGTCGATCAGCTCGATCGAGCGCGGGTACAGGTGGGCGCGGCGGCCCTGGTGGAGGCGGTCGGAGAGGCCGCGCGCGACGATGCCGAGGTCGCCGCGGGCCAGCCCGACGGCGAGCAGCGCCCCGTGGGCGACGTTGTGGACGGCGTCGAAGAGCGGCACGTCGGCGGGCAGCGCGGCGCGCGCGTCGGCGGTCGAGACGGGCCGCGACGGGGTGGCGACGACGCCCTCCAGGCCGGTCGGCGGATCGAGCCGGACCGGGTCGCCGCCGGCGCAGATCACGAAGCCGCCGAGCAGCGCGGCGGCGACGTTGTCGGGGTGGCCCTCGAGCGCGACCGCGTGGTCGAGCAGCGGCGCGTCGAGCTCGAAGAGGTGGTCGGCGGCGGTGAGACCGGCGACGATCGCCGCCGCGCTCGACCCGAGGCCGGCCGCCGCCGGGATCGCCGAGCGGATCCGGAACGCGAGCCCGTCGGCGGGGTGGAGCCGCTCGAAGGCCCGCACGCAGAGGTTGTCGCGGTCGAGCGGCACGCCCGCCACGTCGCACTCGACCGAGAACGCGCCGGTCTCCTCCACCTCCAGCTCGAGCGACAGCGACAGCGCGGCCGCCATGACGTCGTAGCCGGGGCCGAGGTTCGCCGACGACGCCGGCACGCGCACGGTCCGGCGGCGGTTCACTCGCCCCCCAGGACCGCCGCCTCGACGCTGGCGATGTCCGGCTCGCACGGTACGACCGAGGCCGCGCGATCCATCGCGGTCTGCGGGTCCTTGAGGCCGTTGCCGGTCAGCACGCAGACGACGCGGCCCTCCGCCCCGTGGGCGAGCAGGCCGGCGACCGAGGCCGCCGACGCCGGCTCGCAGAAGACCCCCTCGCGGGCGGCGAGCAGCTTGTAGGCGTCGAGGATCTGCTCGTCGCTGACGGCGCGCACCGCACCGCGTGACGCCGTGAAGGCGCCCATCGCGTCCTCCCAGCGGGCCGGGTTGCCGATCCGGATCGCCGAGGCGACCGTCTCCGGCGCGGCGACCGGGGCGCCCTCGACCAGCGGCGCGGCGCCCGCCGCCTGGTAGCCGTGCAGCTTCGGCGCCGCGTCGTACTCGCCGAACCCGCGCCACCAGGCGGTCACGTTGCCGGCGTTGCCGACCGGGATGCAGAGCACGTCGGGCGCCTCGCCGAGCTGGTCGCAGACCTCGAAGGCGCCCGTCTTCTGGCCCTCGATGCGGTACTCGTTGACGGAGTTGACGAGCGCGATCGGATGGCGGTCGCAGAGCTCGCGGACGAGCTTCAGCGCCTCGTCGAAGTTGCCGCGCAGCGCGACCACGCGCGCGCCGTGCATCAGTGCCTGGGCGAGCTTGCCGGTCGCGATCTTGCCCTCCGGGACGATCACCGCGCCGCGCAGGCCGGCGCGCGCCGCGTAGGCGGCGGCGCTCGCGGCGGTGTTGCCCGTCGACGCGCAGACGACCGCCTGCGCCCCCTCGGCGATCGCCGCCGATACCGCGACGGTCATGCCGCGGTCCTTGAACGAGCCGGTCGGGTTGGCACCCTCGACCTTGAGGTAGACCTCGCAGCCGGTGCGCTCCGACAGCCACGGGGCCGGCACCAGCGGCGTGTCCCCCTCCTCCAGCGTGACCAGCGGCTCGACCGGCAGCCGGTCGCGGTAGCGCCAGAGGCTCACAGCGAGCGGAGGGTCGCAGACGGACCGGTCCCACGACCCCGATCGCGCCCTAGCTGGAGCGAGGTCCGGCGAGCACCGCAGCAGGTCACTCGAAGACCTCGTCGATCACGTGGATCGCGCGCGGGCGGGCGCGGACGTAGTCGAGTCGCTCGATCATGTCCACGGCGGCGCGGAAGCGCGACTCGAGCACGGGGTGCATCACCATCACCAGGCGGGCGTCGTCGCCGATGCCGCGCTGGACGACCGACTTGATCGAGACGCCCTGCAGGCCGAGGATCTCGGCGACCTGGGCGAGCACGCCCGGCTGGTCGGCGACCTCGACGTGGAGGTAGAAGGCGGAGGCGACGTCGGGGACGACCGGCAGGTCGATCGCGGGCGGCAGCTGGCCGGCCGGCGGCGTGATCGCCGAGACGACGTCGCCGAGCACCGCCGAGGCGGTCTGGCTGCCGCCCGCCCCCGGCCCCGAGAGCGTGATCTCGGTGATCGCCGGAGACTCGACGGTGACGGCGTTGAAGGACCCCGACACCGAGGCGAGCGGGTGGCCGCCGTAGAGGAACGCGGGGTAGACGCGCACGGCGATCCCGCCGTCGATCCGCTCGGCGCTGCCGATCAGCTTCAGCGACAGGCCGAGCTCGCGGGCGTAGGCGATGTCGTCGGCGGTGACGTGCTCGATCCCCTCGTAGGGGACGTCGTCGAGCGAGACGGCGGCGCCGAAGGCGAGCCGGGCGAGGATCGCCATCTTGGCGGCGGCGTCCTTGCCGGTGACGTCCTCGGTCGGGTCGGCCTCGGCGAAGCCGAGCCGCTGGGCCTCGGCGAGCGCCTCGTCGTAGCCGGCGCCGGTCCGCGCCATCGCGGTCAGGATGAAGTTGGTGGTGCCGTTGACGATCCCGTGGACCCGCTCGATGTGGGCGGCGGCGAGCGACTCGCGGATCACCCGGATCGCCGGCACGACGCCCGCGACGGCGGCCTCGAAGCCGAGCTGGACGTCGGCGGCGGCCGCGGCCGCGTAGAGCCGCTCGCCGTGCTGGGAGAGCAGCTGCTTGTTGGCGGTCACCACGTGCCGGCCGGCCTCGAGCGCGCGCAGCACGTAGTCGTCGGTCGGGTCGATGCCGCCCATCACCTCGACGATCAGGTCGCTGCCGGCGAGGATCTCGTCGAAGTCGCCCTCGTCGCGGCGCAGCACGCCGGAGATCTCGGGCCGGCGGCCGGTGGCGGCGGCGATCGCCTCGGCGCGCTCGCCGAGCAGGTCGTAGAAGGCGCCGCCGACGGTCCCCCGGCCGAGCAGGCCGACACGGAACGGCGCGCCCTCGCGGCCGCGGCTCTCGCCCGGGCTAGTCGAGCTCACGCGCCGTCAGGTCGTCGTAGGTCTCGCGCCGCACGACGACGCGCGCGTCGCCGTCGCGGCAGAAGATCACCGGCGGGCGCGGCACCGCGTTGTAGTTGCTGGCCATCGCGTGACCATATGCGCCGGTGGCCGGCATCACCACCACGTCCCCCACGCGCGGCTGCGCGAGCGCCGCCTCCTTGACGAGCACGTCGCCGGACTCGCAGTGCATCCCGACCAGCCGGCACGGCGTCGTGTCGCCGAAGCGGTCGGCGATCTCGGCCTCGTAGACGGCGTCGTAGAGCATCGGACGGATGTTGTCGGCCATGCCGCCGTCGACGGCGACGTAGGTCCGCACGCCCGGGATCTCCTTGACGGTGCCGACGGTGTAGAGCGTCACGCCGGCGTTGGCGACCAGCGACCGGCCGGGCTCGCAGAGCACCTTCACGCCGGCGGGCAGCCGCTCGACCATCTTCTCGGCGAACTCGGCCGCGGTCGGGGGACGCTGGTCGCGCGTGTAGGCGCAGGCGAAGCCGCCGCCCATGTTGACGACCGGGAACTCGCCGGCGGCGGCGAGCACCTCGCCGAGCGTGTCGTAGACGTCGAGCTCGAAGACCTGGGAGCCGATGTGGGCGTGCAGGCCGCGGACCTCGAGGCCGGCGCCGGTCGCGCGGTCGAGCGCGGCGGGCAGCTGCGCCAGCGCCAGCCCGAACTTCGAGTCCTCCTGGCCGGTGGCGATCTTGTGGTGGGTGTCGGGCCGGATGCCCGGGGTGACGCGCAGCAGGACGCGCTGGCGGCGGCCGGCGGCGGCGGCGATCGGCCCGAGCCGGTCGATCTCGTCGAAGGAGTCGACGATCACGTGCCCGACGCCGGCGGCGACCGCCTGCTCGAGCTCGCACGCGGTCTTGTTGTTGCCGTGCAGGTAGATCCGCTCGGGGTCGAAGCCGGCGCGCAGCGCGAGGTGCAGCTCGCCGCCGGAGGCGACGTCGACCGACAGCCCCTCCTCGGCGAAGATCCGCAGCGCCGCGGTGCAGGGGAACGACTTGCTGGCGAAGAGCACCTCGGAGTCGGCCGCGCGCTCGGCGAACGCGGCGCGGGTGGCGCGCGCCCGCCGGCGCAGGTCGTCCTCGGCGTAGACGTAGGCGGGCGTGCCGTGCTCGCGCGCCAGCTCGATCACGTCGCAGCCGCCGACCTCGAGCCGGCCGGCCGCGTTGATCCGCGATCCGAGCGGATAGAGATGCCCGACGCCGCCGGGCAGCGCGTCCGCCTGCCCGGGGTCCGCCACGGCCTGGTCCCCTTCGTCTGCCATCCAGCCGCCGATTATGCCCGACCCCACCTTGCGGGGCCGGTCGGTGGGCCGGCCCTCCCGGCCGTCCCCGGCTCGACCTCGCCGATGCGGCCGCGTGCCGTCCCCGGCGTCGAGCTCGCGTGGCGCGAGGCGGTGGGCGGCGGCCGTCGCCGCGCTAAACGAGAACGATTCCCGTTTACAGTCTGTCCGTGGACCCCGCCGCCCTGCCAGCCCCGACCGACCTCGTCGAGCTGCGGTTCATGCGCACGGCGCTGGTCGAGCTGGCGCTGCTCGGCGTCGCGGGCGGGCTGCTGGGCGCCTGGATCGTGCTGCGCCGGCTCGCCTTCTTCGCCCACGCGACCGGGACCGCCACCTTCCCCGGCCTGGTCGTCGCCGACGCGACCGGCTTCAGCGCGACGCTCGCCGCGCTCGCGGTCGCGCTCGGCTACGCCGGCGGCGTCGAGCGGGCCGGCCGCGCCGGCCGCGACCCCGGCGACGTCGCGACGGCGCTGCTGCTGGTCGTCGCGCTCGCCGGCGGCGTCGTGCTGGCCAGCGACGTCTTCGAGTCCGGCGCCGCCGTCGACCGGCTGCTGTTCGGCACCGCGCTCGGCCTCGGCGCCGGCGACCTCTGGATCGCCGCGGGCGCCGCCGCGGCGGCGCTGGCCGCGACGCTCCTGCTCGGCCGCGCCTGGACGGCGGTCGGCTTCGACGGGGCGGGCGGCGAGGCGCTCGGCGTGCCCGTCCGGACCGCCGACCGGCTGCTGCTCGGGCTGGTGGCGGTGGCCGCGGTCGCCGCGCTGCCGGCGGTCGGGGCGCTGCTGGTCGCGTCGCTGTTCGTCGTCCCGGCGGCGACGGCGCGGCTGCTGACGCGCTCGGTCGGCGGGCTGCTCGCGGCCGCCGTCGCGGTCGCGGTCGTCCAGGGCGCCGCCGGCCTCTACGTCTCGCTCTGGCTCGACGCCCCGCCCGGCCCGGCGGTCGCCGTCGTCGGCTCCCTCCTCTACGTCGCAGCCGCGCTGGCCACCGCCGCCCGTGCCACCGCCCGCCCCGCCCCGCTGGAGGCCGCGTGACCGCCGCACACGCATCGATGTCGACGTTGCGGCGAAATATTCGCCGCAACGTCGACATCGATCAGGAGGCTCGGCGGTGACCGCGGCGGTCGCGGCTTCGGGCCTCGCGGTCGCCTACGGCGGCGGCCGGCCGGCGCTCGAGCGCGTCGAGTTCGAGCTGGCGGCCGGCAGCTCGCTCTGCGTGCTCGGCCCCAACGGCGGTGGCAAGACGACCCTCTTCCGCGCCCTGACCGGCGAGCTCGCGCCGCTGCGCGGGACCGTGTCGGTCGCCGGCGGCCGACCCGCCTACCTCGCCCAGACCGAGCGGACGCGGCTCGACTTCCCGGTCAGCGCGCTCGACGTCGCGCTGATGGGCTCGCTCGCCAACGGCCGCTGGTGGCTGCCGGCGCGCCGCTCCGACCGCGCCACCGCACGGGCGGCACTCGACCGCGTCGGGCTCGCCGACCGCGCCGGCGACCGCTTCGGCGAGCTGTCCGGCGGTCAGCGCCAGCGGGTGCTGCTTGCCCGCGCGATCGTCCAGGACGCGCGCGTGCTGCTGCTCGACGAGCCGCTGGCCGGCGTCGACCCGGCCAGCGCCGAGCGGATCGAGCGGCTCTTCGGCGAGCTGCGCGACGAGGGACGGGCGCTGCTGGTCTCCACCCACGACGTCGACAGCGCCCGCGCCTTCGACCGCGTGCTCTGCGTCAACCACGACCAGATCGCCTTCGGCGCGCCCGCCGACGTGCTGAGCCGCGAGGTGCTCGAGCGGACCTACGGCGCCGAGATCGTCGTCCTCGACGAGCCCGGCCCCGACGGCACGGTCCGCGCCGTCACCGTCCAGCACCACCACCACGACCACTGATGGACCTGCTCGAGCCGCTCCAGTCGGGGATCGAGCGCCGCGCGCTCGCCGAGGTGGTGCTGCTCGGCGCGTTCTGCGGCGCCTTCGGCTGCTGGGTGACGACGTTCCGGCTCAGCTATCCCGCCGAGTCGCTCGCGCACGGGCTGCTGCCCGGTCTCGTCGTTGCGGCGCTGGCCGGCATTCCGCTGCTGCTCGGCGGTGTCGCCGGCGTCGCGGTCGCGGCGCTGGCGGTCGCGGTCGCCGGCCGCGACGCGCGTGTGGGATCGGACACCGCCACCGCGGTCGCGGTCACCGGCCTGCTCGGACTCGGCAGCCTGCTCGCGCTGACCCCGGACGCCCCGGCGAGGCTCGAGGAGCTGCTGTTCGGCGACCCGCTCGGGGTGACCGACGGCGACCTCGCCGCCGCGGCCGCGCTGGCGCTCGCGGGGGGCCTCGCCCTGGTGGCGCTGCACCGGCCGCTGGCGGCGGTCGCCCTCGACGCGGGTGGCGCGCGCTCGCTGGGGATCAGCGCGACGGCCGTCCGCTTCGCCCTGCTGGCGCTGCTTGCGGCGGCGCTCGCAGTCGCCGTCCAGGGTCTCGGCTCGCTGCTCGTCCTCGCGGTGCTGATCGGCCCCGCGGTCGCCGTCCGCGGCCACTTCTCGACTCCGGGCCGGTCGATGGCCGCGGCGGCCGTCGTCGCCGCGCTCGCCGGCGTCGCCGGCATCTACGCCTCCGCATGGCTGGGCACCGCCGCCGGCGCCTCGGTCGCGCTCGCGCTCTGTGCCGCGGCCGCGCTCGGCGCGCTGGTGCGCGGGGTCGCCGGCCGCCGCGCCGCCGCCTCGCCGTCGCCCTGACCGACGGAACCCGACCGTCCCAGCGCCCGCCCGACGAATGCCGCACCATGCGCGGGTTTCGGCGGGTCGGTCGCCGTGGCGCCGGTGAACGACGGACGCGGCTGTCTAGGCCGGCCGCAGGCCCGAGCCGGGGCCCGAGCCGCCGCGCAGGCGGGCGAGCCAGATCGCGCCGGCGCCGATCATCACGACGCTGATCAGCTGGGCCTGGCTGAGCCCGATCAGGACCGCGTCGTTGCGGCGGATGATCTCGACCAGCAGCCGCTCGAAGCCGGCGAGCACGAGGTAGAGCGCGAACAGCGCGCCGGGCCGGACCCGGTCGCGCAGCTGCCAGAGCGCGAGCGCGATCAGCCCCATCGCGAGCGTCTCGAAGATCGGCGTCGGGTGGACCTCCTCGGTGGTGGGGACGGTCCCCTCCGGGTAGGCCATCCCCCAGGGCATCGACGTCGCGACGCCGTAGTCGCCGTCGCCGGAGAGCTGGCAGCCGACGCGGCCGATCGCGTTGCCGAGCGCCAGCGCCGGCGCGCACATGTCGAGCAACGCGAGCTGGAGGAAGCCGCGCCAGCGCGCCCACAGGAGGACCGCGAGCGCCCCGCCGATCACCCCGCCGAGCCAGACCAGGCCGGTGCCGCCGAACAGCGTGCCGAGCAGGTCGTCGGAGGCGCGGTCCCAGTTCTGCAGGACGTAGTCGATCCGGGCGCCGACGAGGCCGCCGACGAGCGCCGCGAAGACCATCTCGTAGGCCCAGTCGCGCGGCTTGCCGATCTCCACCAGCCGCCGCGCCACGAGCGCGCCGGACGCGAGGAAGCCGAGCGCGAAGCAGATCCCGAACGTCTGGAGGGTGATCGGGCCGAGGCTGATCTCCGGCAGCACGCGGTCACCCTAGCGACCGCCGTCCGGTCACAACTTCGCCGCTGCGGCAAGTAACAGGACAGGGGATGGACTACGGGAGGCTGACCGACGACGAGCTGCTCGGCGCGACGCGTGACGATCCGGACGCCTTCGGGGCGTTCTACGAGCGTCACTGCCGCGGCGTGCTGGCGTTCCTCGCGCGCCGCTGTGGCGACCACGAGACGGCGCTCGACCTGACCGCAGAGGTGTTCGCATCGGCGCTGGCGGCGAGCGGCCGCTACCGGCCGGGCGAGGCGCCGGCGCGCGTCTGGCTGCTCGGAATCGCCCAGAACAAGCTGGCGGAGCTGCGCCGCGGCCGGGCGCGCGCCGACGCGGCTCGCCGCCGGCTCGGGATGCCGCGCCTGACCTTCGGCGACGCGGCGCTCGAGCGGGTCGAGGAGGTCCTCGACGCGGCCGGCTCGGGCTACCTCGACGGGCTCGGCGACCTCCCGCCGGACGAGCGAGCGGCGGTCACCGCGCGGGTGATCGACGAGCGCGGCTACACGGAGGCGGCACAGGAGGCGGGGACAACCGAGGCGACGCTGCGCAAGAGGGTCAGTCGCGGCCTCGCCAAGCTCGCCCAGCGAGGAGGAGAGACCCAGTGAACCGCAGCGACTTCGCACGACAGGACGACCCGCTGGCCGCGATCGGCGCCTCGCTGACCGCCGCCGCCCACCGCCGCAGCGCCCGCCTGCGCCGCCGCCGCCACGGCCTGTTCGCCGCGGTCGCGACCACCGCCACGCTCGCGGTGGCGGGTGGCGCGTTCGCCGTGACCGGTACCTCGACCGGCGTTCCCGCCTTGGACCGAGCGATCGGCAACTATGCGGCGGACGACCCATGGGAGGGACACGAGGGACCCGGCGGCCCACGGGTACCCGTCGACCGCCGCCCGTACGGTGGCCTGAGCCCGACGATCGACATCCCCCTGCCGGACGGACAGCGGGTCGCCGCCGCTGCGTACGAGACCCGGGACGGAATGATCTGCAGCACGATCGTCGACCCCAAGGACACCACGGCGAATCCCAGAGGCGGCTTCGGGTGCACGAACATCAGGATCCTGAAGAAGTGGCTGCAGGGCGACGGCCCCGCGCACATTCAGGGAGGCGGAGGCTCGCCAGTATCGCCCGAGCGATGGGGCATTCACGGCGGGATCGCTCGCGGGGACGTCGTCGGCGTGACCGTCGGCGTCGAGGGCGGTCCGCCGATCGACGCTGTCGTCTCGGGCGCGTGGCAGCCCCCGAGTTGGAACGGCACGCCGCTGCGTGTCTTCTTCGCGGTCCTGCCGAGTCCGCCGCGGGGGGCGATCCGAGCCGAGCGGGACTTCCACCGCTGGTTCCCGACCGTGCGCAGCGCCCGTCTCGCCGACGGCACGGTCATCGAGACCCCCACGCGCTGACGAAGCGAGAGTTGTGGTGGCTCACCACCACACGGAACGCGCCTCGGCGGCGCGCCCGCGAGCAGCGGCCTAGAGGTAGCCCATCGGGTCCACCGGAGCCCCGCCGACGCGGGTCTCGAAGTGGAGGTGGTCGCCGTAGCAGTGGCCGGTGCAGCCGATGTAGCCGATCACCTGGCCCTGCTGGACCGAGGCGCCCTGCGAGGTGGCGAAGCTCGACTGGTGGGCGTAGCAGGTGGAGAGCGAGCCGGTGTGCTGGATGCAGGTGTAGTTGCCGTAGCCGCCGACCCAGCCGAGCAGCACGACGGTGCCGCCGTCGGCCGCGCGGATCGGCGTGCCGGCGGGCACGGCGATGTCGACGCCGGCGTGCAGGCGGCCCCAACGCTGGCCGAACGGCGAGACCAGCGGGCCGTTGACGGGCCAGATCAGCTGGCCGGTGCCGTGCTTGATCGGGCCGGCGGGGGTCGAGCCCTGGAGCTGCCCGGTCACGCGCGCGGCGGCCGCCTCGAGCTCCTGGAGATCGCCCTCGAGCTTGGACCGGCTCGAGCGGACGGCGGCGAGGGTCGTCGAGCGCTCGTTGCGCGCCATCCGCAGCTCGCCCTGCGTGGAGGCGAGCCGGTCGCGCGCGGCGGCGATCTCGTCGCGCTGCTCGAGCACGGCGACCGCGATCGCCTCCTTGCGCTCCTCGAGCGCGGCGAGCGTCCGCTCCTGCTCGGTCAGCCGCTCCTTGAGCCGCTGGACGTAGGCGACGACCTTGCGGTCCTGGTCGGAGATCCGCTCGAGGAACTCGGTCCGGTCGAGCAGGTCGGAGAAGCCGTCGGCCTCGAGCACGACGGTGAGCGCGTCGGGCCGGTCAGCCTTGTAGAGCTCGACGAGCCGCTCGGCGAGCGCGACGCGACCCTCGGCGAGCCGCTTGCGGGCGCGGGCGAGCTTGTCGCGCGCGACCTCGAGATCGTCGCGGACCGCGAGCAGCTCGGCGCGTCGCTGGTCGAGCTCGCTCTGCACCGCCCCGAGCCGCTGCTCGGTGCTGTCGATCTGGCCCTCGAGGCCGCCGATGCGGTCGTTGAGGCCGGAGATCGTCTCGGTGAGCACGCCCTCCTGCTGCTTCTTGTCCTCGACCTGGGCGCGCTTGGCCTCGATCCGCTCCGACAGCGGCGCCGACTGCCCGGGCAGCGGCGCGAGGACGTATGCCGCGTAGGCGGCCACGCCGAGGACGATCGCGATCGGGAGGTACTTGCGCATTCGGAAAGGGGGCCAGCGTCCCGCCGCCTGCGTCGATTGCCGCCGTGTGCAGGCAAATCGACTGGCGGGCCGTCGTCAAGCTAACACGCGTCCCTGCCTGGCGGCGGGGGGTGCAATGGATCGTGCACCCCCCTACTAGACTCAAGGGCATGGCGACTCAGAAGACCTCGTTCGGCCGCGACACGGGCCTCCAGATCCGGATGCTGACGACGATGTTCCTGCTGGGTCTGCTGTACGTCGCCTTCGTCGGGGTGCTGTTCGCCGCCGGCGCCAGTGCCGTGCTGATGCTCGTCGTGGTCGGCGCGCTGACGCTGTCGCAGCTGTTCCTCTCCGACAAGCTGGCGATGGCCTCGATGGGTGCCAAGGAGGTCTCGCCGGAGGAGGCGCCGGGCCTGCACGCGATGATCGAGCGCCTCTGCATCCAGGCGGACCTGCCGAAGCCGCGGATCGCCGTCGCCGACACCGACGTCCCGAACGCGTTCGCGATGGGCCGCTCCCAGAAGAGCGCCACGGTGTGCGCGACGACGGGGGTCATGCGCCGCCTCTCCCCCGCCGAGCTCGAGGGCGTGATGGCCCACGAGCTCGCCCACGTCAAGAACCGCGACGTGATGATCATGACGATCGCCAGCTTCTTCGCCTCGGTCGCCGCGATGATCATGCAGTTCGCCTTCTTCTTCGGCGGCGACGACGACGAGGGCGGCGCGCCGGTGCTGCTGATCCTCGCCGCCTCGTTCGCCGTCTACGCGATCTCCTTCTTCCTGATGCTGGCGCTGTCGCGCTACCGCGAGTTCACCGCCGACCGCGGCGCCGCGCTGATCACCGGCCGGCCGAGCGCGCTCAGCTCGGCGCTGATGAAGATCTCCGGCGCGATGGAGTCGATCCCGCAGCGTGACCTGCGCGCCGCCGAGGAGATGAACGCCTTCTTCATCGTGCCGGCGCGCGCGAAGGGGGCCCTGCAGGCGCTGTTCGCGACCCACCCGCCGATGGAGCAGCGGATCGAGCGGCTCAACCAGCTCGAGATCGAGCTGCAGGCGTCGGGCCGGGCGCTCGCCGCCTGATGGGCTTCCTCGACGCGATACTCGGCGGCAAGAAGAAGCTGCAGGGCGTCGCGCCCGACCGGCTGTTCGCGATGTCGACGGCCTACATCACGCTCGAGACGGCGCTCGACATCCACAGCGCCGGCGCGGCCGGGATCGTCTTCCAGCCGCTTGCGACCGGCGACTTCGCCCAGATCCTCAAGGACGCCGAGGAGCTGCTGCAGAGCACCGCGGCCGAGCAGGGGTCGAAGCTGGAGAGCAGCGACGACGAGTTCGGCTACCGCTGGCTGATCCTGCGCGACAACGACTTCGAGGACCTCGTCGTCTCGCTGAACACGATCTCGACCGAGCTGCAGGCCGGCGGCTACGGCGACCGGCTGCTCGCCGCGGTGTTCGCCTTCGAGGAGCAGGGCCGGCGGCTGTACCTGATCTACAACTTCAAGCGCGGCGCGTTCTACCCGTTCGTCCCGGCGCCGGGCGAGCGTCAGCGCGACAACGAGCGTGAGATGCGGCTCAAGGCCCAGCTCGGCGACGAGGTGCCGTTCGAGCCGGAGATGACACGCTGGTTCCCGCTGTGGGAGATCCCGCTCTAACGCCGAACGGGTAGCGATGAGCTACCCGAAGATCGAGCTGCACGTCCACCTCGAGGGGGCGGTGTCGGCGGAGGCGCTGATCGCGGCGGCCGCGCGCAACGGCTTCGAGCTCCCGGCGACCACGCCGGCCGAGCTGGCCGAGTTCATGCGCTTCCGCGACTTCGCCCACTTCATGAAGGCCTGGTTCGCGACGACCCCGGCGCTGAAGACCGAGCGCGACTACCGCGAGCTGGTCGTCGACTACGCCCGCCGCGCCGCCGCCCACGGAGCGGTCTACGTCGAGGGGATCTTCTCCCCGACCGACAAGGTCTCGCAGGGGGTCGCGCAGGAGACTGTCTTCGAGGGGTTCTGCGACGGCGCCACCCAGGCGCGCGAGGAGACGGGCGTCGAGGTCTTCCTGACGCCGGACATCACGCGCAGCGTGCCGCTCGAGCTGGCGGTCGAGACGGCCGAGCTTGCGGTCCGCTACCGCGACCGCGGCGTCGTCGGCCTCGGGCTCGGCGGGCCGGAGGCGGAGTGGCCGCCGGAGCCCTACCGGGCGGCGTTCGACGTCGCTCGCGACGGCGGGATCGGCTCGGTGCCCCACGCCGGCGAGACCGCCGGGCCCGACTCGATCCGCGGCGCGCTCGACGCGCTCGGCGCCGACCGCATCCGCCACGGCGTCCGCGCGGTCGAGGACCCCGACCTGCTCGCCGAGCTGGCCGAGCGCCAGATCGTCTGCGACGTCTGCGTGCTGTCCAACATCCGGCTCGGCGTCGCTCCCTCGGTCGAGGAGCACCCGCTGCCCCAGCTGCTCGCGGCCGGCGTCCCGTGCACGGTCAACACCGACGACCCGACCTTCTTCGACTGCGACCTGGAGTCCGAGCACGCCGCCGCCCGCTCGATCGGCGCCGACCCGCGCGCCGCCTTCGACGCCGGCGTCGCCGGCGCGCTCTGCGACGCCGCCGTCAAGGCCCGCCTGCGCGAGATCGCCGCCGAGCACGACTGGGACGCCGACACCGCCGCCCCGGCCGCGGGCTGAGGCGGTACGCGGTCAGTCGGCGCTGCTCGGCTTCGCGATCGCGACGGTCGCGACGTCCTTGCGGCGCAGCCGCAGGTCGACCTCGTCCGAGCCGCAGACCCCGGCGGCGACCTCGACCGGCACGAAGGCATCGCCGAGGTCGCCTGGGTCGAGCCTGCCCCGCACCGCGCGCCGGGTCTCGTCGCAGCTCGCCGCGAAGGCGGCGGCCCCGTCGGCGGTCAGCGTGACGGTCGCGGCCCGCTTGGGGTCGGGGCTGTCCTGAAGCAGGATGCCGCCGACGGTCAGCAGCGTCAGCGCCATCGCGACGCCGACTGCCCCCGTCGCGATCGCGAGCCACCGCTCGACGGCGGCCCGCTCCTGCTTGGCGTCGCCCATCACGTCGCGAACGAAGGCGAGCGCGCCGACGTTCTCCTGCGGGCTGGTGGGGTCCTCGTCCTCCTGCGGGGTGGGACGGCGGCGCGACACCGCGACCATGAAGCCGAGCGCGGCGGCCAGCCAGCCGAGGAGCGCCGCGAAGCCGAGGCCCTGCACGACCGCCGGAAGCTCGGCGAAGTCGGCGAAGATCCCGGCGGCGACCAGCGCCGCCGCGACAGCGCTGGCGATCGTGTAGCCGGCCTGGGCGCGCGTGCGCGCATGGTCGGCCGCGGCGACCGCCAGCGGGTAGTACGCCTTGGCGACCTCGGTCACCATCGTCTCCGCGGCCTTGGGTGCCTCGACCGGCGCCGGTCGACCGTCGTCGCGCCGGCGGCATCGGCGGGTCACCGACCGCCTCCCTCGAGCCCCCACTCGACCGCCGAGTCGCTGGTGAGCTTGACCTCGGCGGTTGCGCCCGCGCCACGCGCCTGGCCCTCTCGCTGCGCGCGCTGGAGAAAGCGCCGCTCGTCGAAGACCAGCGCTCCACCCGGGAGGTCGCTGGTGTCGAGAACGACGTGGAACGGGTCGATTCCCAGCGTGATCCAGATGTCACGGTCGTCGTCGCTGTCGCCCGGCGGTCCTCCCGATCGCTGGCCGGGCGTCACGACCGTTGCCGGCGCATCACCCGACTTGAGCATTATCAGTGAACGGTCACGGCTCGCATCGACCAGCGAGATAGTGCCTCCACTGCCCTTATGGACGACCCTGATCGACATCCCACCCCTACCGTCGGATTCGCGATAGTCAACATCATCAAGTCCTGTTACGCAAATCTTCGAGTGGCATCCTGCCAGCTGTCAGTCAAGCTCCAGGCAGGCTCCGCGAGGTTAATGTCAGCCCGCCGCGCGGATCGCCGCCCGGCAGCGGCGGTCGAGGTAGTTGACCATCAGCCAGAAGTGGCGGAAGGCCGGGTTGCGGGTCTGGCGGTGGTGGTAGCGGTAGTAGATCTGCTGGAGGATCGTCGCGAGGCGGAAGAGGCCGAAGACCTCGTAGAAGGCCCAGTCGCCGATCTCGATCCCGGTCCGCTCGCGGTAGCGGGCGACGATCTCCGCGCGGGTGAGCATCCCGGGGGCGTCGCTGGGCTGGCGGCCCATCGCCCGCAGGAAGCGCCCGTCGCCGGCCTCGATCCAGTAGGAGAGGGCGCCGCCGAGGTCCATCAGCGGGTCGCCGACCGTCGCCATCTCCCAGTCGAGCACCGCGACGATCCGGCGCGGATCGTCCGGCGCGAGGACGAGGTTGTCGAGCCGGTAGTCGTTGTGGATCACGCACGCGCCGACATCGGGTGGCTGCTCGCGGTCGAGCCAGCGCATCACCCGCTCGAACGACGGCACGTTCCAGGTCTTCGCCGCCCGGTAGCGGCGCGACCAGCCCTCGACCTGGCGGCCGACGTAGCCGGGGCCGCGGCCGAGCCGCTCGAGGCCGGCCGCCGCCGGGTCGACGGCGTGCAGCTCGGCGAGGCGGTCGACCGCCGCCTCGCAGAGCGCCCGCGTGCCGGCCGCGTCGAGCCCCAGCTCGGGCGGGATCGAGCGGCGCAGGATCGTGCCCTCGACGCGCTCCATCACGTAGAAGTCGCTGCCGATCACCGCCTCGTCCTGGCAGAGCGCGACCATCGCCGGCACGTACGGGAAGACCGGCGCCAGCGCCGCCTGGACGTCGTGCTCGCGGCGCATGTCGTGCGCCGATGCGGCCTTCGTGCCGGCCGGCGGGCGGCGCAGGATCAGGTCGCGCTCGGGGTAGCGCAGCAGGTAGGTGAGGTTCGACGCCCCGCCCGCGAACTGACGCACCGCGGGCGGCCCGGTCAGGCCGTCGACGCGTCCGCGCAGCCAGGCGTCGACGGCGGCGACGTCGAAGGCGTCCTCGTCGCGGACCGCCCGCGCGCCGGCCGGGTCGGCCGGGACCGCGCTCACCGGACCGGGTCCGCCGGCGCGCCGGCGACGGCCGGGACGGTCAGCCCGCCCACTTCCCCTGCCCGTACTTCGCCAGCTCGAGCCGCGCGACGACGCCGCGGTGGACCTCGTCGGGCCCGTCGGCGAGCCGCAGCGTGCGCGCCGTCGTCCAGGCCGGGGCGAGCGGGAAGTCGGTCGAGAGCCCGCCGCCGCCGTGGAGCTGGATCGCCATGTCGACGACGTCCTGGGCCATCCGCGGCACCGCGACCTTGATCTTCGACACCGCCCCGATCGCCTCCGGCGAGCCGACGTCGAGCAGCCAGGCGGCGTGGAGCACCAGCAGCCGCGCCTGGTCGATCGCGATCCGCGCGTCGGCGATCCGCTCGCGGTTGCCGCCCAGGTTGGCGAGCGGCTTGCCGAACGCGACGCGCTCGGTCGCCCGCCGGCAGGCCAGCTCGAGCGCCAGCTCGGCGAGCCCGATCAGCCGCATGCAGTGGTGGATGCGGCCCGGCCCGAGGCGCGCCTGGGCGATCGCGAACGCCTGGCCGACGTCGCCGATGACGGCCTCGCGCGGCACGCGCACGTCGTCGAAGGTGACCTCGCCGTGGCCGCCGGGGGCGTCGAGGAAGCCCATCGTCGTGAGCATCCGCTCGACCTCGACGCCGGGCGTGTCGCGCGGCACGAGCACCATCGAGTGACGGTGATGGCGGTCGCCGTCGGGCACGCTCAGGCCCATGAAGATCAGCACGGCGCAGTTGGGGTGCCCGACGCCGGTCGACCACCACTTGCGCCCGTTGATCACGATCTCGTCGCCGTCGGGGATGGCGGTGGCCTGCATGTTGGTCGCGTCGGAGGACGCGACGTCGGGCTCGGTCATGCAGAACGCCGAGCGGATCTCGCCGGCGAGCAGCGGGTCGAGCCAGCGCTTGCGCTGCTCGTCGCTGCCGAACTGGGCGAGCACCTCCATGTTGCCGGTGTCGGGGGCGTTGCAGTTGAACACCTCGCTGGCGATCACCGAGCGACCCATCCGCTCGGCGAGCGGCGCATAGTCGACGTTCGAGAGCCCGGCGCCGAACCGCTCGTCGGGCATGAAGAGGTTCCACAGGCCGGCGGCGCGCGCCTTGGCCTTCAGCTCCTCGATCAGCGGCAGCACGACCCAAGGGTCGGGTCGCTGGAGCAGCTCGTGGTGGTAGTCGCCCTCGACCGGGTCGATCTCCTCGCTGACGAACGCGTCGACGCGCTCCAGCAGCTCAGCCGCCCGTGCTCCCTGCCCGAAGTCCATGCCGAGACCCTAACCCGACCCCGCCCCCCGCGGCGAGCGTCAACCGCCACCACGAGATCGATGTCGACATTGCGGCGAAATATTCGCCGCAATGTCGACATCGATCGCCGCGCGCGCTGACCGGGAGGGCTGGGCGCGGCTCAGTCGGGGATCAGGCCGTCGCCGGTGAACTCGGCGGCGGCCTCGGCGAAGCTGACGTCGCGCGGCGGCAGGATCACGTCCGAGACGACGAGCTCGTCGTCGGCGATCGCGTCGCCGTCGGCCTCGACGAGCGCGAGCATCTGCCCCCAGAGGTCGGCGAAGCCGTCGTGGTCGCCGGCCTCGACCGCCGCCACGGCCCGGTTGTCGAGATCGTTGAGGCGCTCCGCGTCGGCGTCCGGAAGGCGGTACTGGCCCTCGCCCGAGATCCGGACGATCACTTGCCGTCCTCCCCGTCGCCGAGCTGCTGGGGCGCGTCGCCGCCCTCGCCGGAGCCGAGCTCGGCCTTCATCGCCGCCAGCTCGTCCTCGACCTGGGAGTCGGCGCCGAGCTGGGCGAGCTCGCGCTCGATGTCGTCCTGACCGCCGCCGAGCTGGGTGAGGTCATCGAAGGTGCCGGCCGCCTCGAGCTCCTCGACCGCCGACGCGCGCGCCCGCATCTGCTCGGTCTTGTCCTCGGCGCGCTGGATCGCGAGGCCGAGATCGGCCATCTCCTCGCCGACGCCGTTGGCCGCCTCGGAGATCTGGACCTGCGCCTCGGCCGCCGAGTACTGCGCCTTGATGACCTCCTTCTTGGTCCGGAAGGCCTCGATCTTCGCGCGCAGCTTGCGCTCGTTCTCGGCGAGCTGCTCCTGCTGGCTCTCGAGCTCGGTGACCTGGGCGTCGAGCGACTGCAGCTCGGTCTGGGCGACGGTCTTGCGCTCGAGCGCGACGCGGGCGAGGTCCTCGCGGCCCTGCGACAGCGCCTGGCGGGCCTGGGTGTCGAGCTTGACGACCTGCTGCTCGATCTTCTGCGACTGCATCTGCAGGCGCTTCTTCGACGTGGTGACGTCGGCGATGCCCTTCTTGACGTTCTGCAGCAGCTCGATCTGCTTCTGGTAGCCGTAGTCGAGCGTCTCGGCCGGGTCCTCCGCGCGGTCGAGCAACTTCGAGATCTTGGCCTTCACGACCGTTGACATCCGTCCGCCGAGGCCTGCCATCACGTATCTCCTTTGGCGCGCAAGTCGAGAATGAGCACGAGTCCGTCCTACCCTAGACGCTCGGGCAGCGCCGCGGACCTCGCTCGCGCCGCCTCACGGTCGTGGTCCTCGGCCGAGCGGTAGAAGAAGAAGCCGGTCGCGAAGAGCATCACGAGCAGGTCGAGGCCGAGCATCATCGCGCCCGCGACCTGCTGGTCGGTGATCGGCGATATCCCGTGCGCGGCGGCGTTGAGCGCGTACTGCTCGTAGGCGGGCGAGCGCATGATGATGAACGCCATCCCGAGGAACATCCCGGCGAGCCGGGCGCCGAGCAGGTAGGGCACCTTCCACAGCCCGCCCGGCACGCGCCGCTTCTTCGGCTCGATCACCGACCACCACACAAGCAGCGAGGCGGCGACGAACGACCAGTGCTGCAGCGCGTGGACGGCCCCGCTCTCGAGCGCGCCCTCGAACATGAAGCCGATGTGCCAGCCGTAGAGCGTCACGATCCAGACGGGGATCGCGACGACCGGCTGGCGCAGCCAGCGGAAGATCGCCCGCAGCCGCCGGCGCCGGGCGACGGCGACCATCGCCGGGCGCGGCAGCAGGAAGGCGTAGACCGGCGAGCGCAGGCCGATCAGCAGCAGCGGCGCGGCGATGTCGGCGATCAGCAGGTGCTGGCCCATGTGGGCGATCAGCAGGTCCTCGGCGAGCGGGTCGACCGGTCCCATCAGGCCGATCGCGACGCAGACCACGGCGGTGTGCCAGGACACCTGCTGCCAGAACGGGACCTCGTAGCCGCGGCCGCCGAGGATCCGCACGGCGCGCAGGTAGAGGACCTCCGCGAGGAGGATCCAGATGATCGGCCCGGGGGCGAGCGCCAGCTCCACTGCCCCGATTGTCGCTCGCGAGCGCGCCGCTGGCTACCCGCACCGCCACATGCGTCCGCCCGGCCGCCCAACTCGAAGTGGAATCCCGGCGGGCCAGTGGCCCCCCGCCGCGATTCCACTCTGGCGGGAGAGCGCTACGCGGAGGCGGCGGCGAGCTGCTCGGAGGCGGCCTTCAGGCGCTCCTGGTACTCGCGCCGCTGCATCCGCGAGATCACCAGCCGCTGGACCTGGGCGGTGCCCTCGAAGAGCTGGTAGATCTTCGCGTCGCGGAAGAACTTCTCGAGCGGGCAGTCGGTCGACTGCGCCTCCTCGCCGACGAGGTCCATCAGCGTGGTGGTCGCCCACATCGCGACGTCGCCGCCCTTGAGCTTGGACATCGAGCCCTGGCCGCCGGTCATCGGCACGCCGTTGCGGCCCATCCAGGCCGCGCGCCAGACCAGCAGCCGCGCCGCCTCGATCTCGGTCGCGACGTCGGCGAGCGTCTGCTGGATCCGCTGCTGCTCGAGCAGCGGGCCGTCGGCGTCGGAGCGCTGCTCGAGGTGCTCGAGCGTCCACTCGTAGGCGGCCTGGGCGATCCCGAGCGCCGACGCGCCGACCAGCGGCCGCGTGATCTCGAAGGTCGCGAGCGCGTTCGACGAGCCGGCGTGCTGGCCGTTGCGGGCCCGCTCGAGCTTGCGCTCCAGCTTGTCCATCCCGCCGAGCAGGTAGTCGACCGGGATCCGGCAGTCCTCGAAGACGACCTCGGCGGTGTGCGAGGCGCGGATGCCGATCTTGTCCTCCTTCTTGCCCTGACTCATGCCGGGGGTGTCCTTGGGGACGACGAAGGACGCCTGGCCGCGGTGCCCGAGCTCGGGCGCGACGTTGGCGACCACGACGGTGACGTCGGCGATGCCGCCGTTGGTGATGAAGACCTTGGTGCCGTCGAGTACCCACTCGTCGCCGTCGAGCTTGGCGGTGGTGCGCAGCGACTTGACGTCGGAGCCGGCCTGGGCCTCGGTGACCGCGTAGGCGCCGAGCTTGATCTCGTCGCCCTCGCCGTAGCACTCCATCGCCCAGCGGCCGACCTGCTCGGGGGTGCCGGACGCGGCGATGCCGGCGGCGGCGAGGCCCGATCCGGCGATCGCCAGCGCGATCCCGGCGCAGCCCCAGTGCAGCTCCTCGCCGTAGATCACGCCCATGATCCCCTCGGGGTCGGAGCCGAGCCGCTCGAGCTGGGGCGCCCCGTGCAGGCCCCACTCGCGCGCCTGGCGGATGACCTCCCACGGCACCGACTGCTCGCGGTCGTGCTCGGCGGCGACGGGACGGATGACCTCGCGCGCGAAGCGGCGGCAGTAGCGCTGGAACTCGAGCTGGTCGTCGTTGAGCCGGAAATCCACGTGGTCCTCCTGGTCGCGTCGGGACGGCCTGCGCGGCCGTTGACTGGTCAGTCAACCAAGTATTGACTGACCAGTCAACCAACATAGCGACCGGCTCGGTTCGGCCCCGCCAGCGCGCCGGACGATCGATGTCGACGTTGCGGCGAAATATTCGCCGGAACGTCGACATCGATCCGGACGGCGCGCGCCGACGGGCGCGGCGGCTACGCTCCCCGGCGTGCGCGGGAAGGCAACGATCGCGGTGCTGGCCGCCGCGGGGGCGGCGCTGCTGGCCGCCGGCTGCGGCGGGATCGGCGACGACTCCTCCAGCCGGCCGCCCCAGCTCGGTCCGCCCTCCGACGCCGACGACGCCGTCGTCGACCTCGGCTTCCCGTCCAGCGCGACCCGCAACACCGTCCGCGTCGGGGGCTCCGACGCCGCCGGCGACGCCGCCGGCGTCGCCAACGCCGCCTTCCCCGCCACCACCCGCGTCAATCGGCCCAACGCCGTCGTGCTCGTCGACGCCGACGACTGGCAGGGCGCGGTCAGCGCCGCCGTGCTCGCCGGCCGGCCGATCGGCGCGCCGCTGCTGATCTCAGACGACGGCGACCTGCCGGCCGTCACCGCCGACACCCTCGAGCGGCTCGAGCCGCGCGGCTCCGACCTCTCCGAGGACGCCCAGGTGATCCGCATCGGCGACGAGCCCGCCCAGCCCGACGGCTACCGCACCGCCCGCATCGAGGGCCCCGACCCCTACGAGCGCGCCGCGGCGATCGACCGCTTCGTGTCGGCCGTCCGCGGCGGGCCGTCGCGCAACGTCGTCGTCGTCTCCGGCGAGCACCCCGAGCACGCGATGCCCGCCGCCGCCTGGGCCGCCCGCTCCGGCGACTCGGTCCTGCTCACCCAGCCGAAGCGGCTGCCAGCCGCCACCCGCAAGGCGATCGCCACCCACGACCGGCCGAACATCTACGTCCTCGGGCCCCCGTCGACCGTGTCGGCGGCGGTCGTCACCGAGCTGCGCAAGCTCGGCCCGGTCCAGCGGATCGGCGCGCGCGACCCGGTCGCCAACGCGATCGCCTTCGCCCGCTACGAGGACGGCGAGTTCGGTTGGGGGGCCACCGTGCCCGGCTACAACTTCACCGTCGCCAACGTCGGCCGCCCGCTCGACGCCGCCCCCGCCGCCACGCTCGCCACGCGCGGCGTGTTCGCGCCGCTCCTGCTCACCGACGACGCCGCCGAGCTGCCGGCCGCCCTCGAGCGCTACTTCCTCAGCGTCCAGCCCGGCTACGAGGACGACCCCGGCCAGGCGGTCTACAACCGCGTCTGGATCCTCGGCGACGACGGGGAGGTCTCGATCGACGAGCAGGCACAGATCGACGCCGTCACCGAGCTGATCCCGGTCCAGGCCAACGCCCCTTGACCTCTCCCGTACGGCCGCTCGGCCGGCCGGCCGCCTAGAATCGCGGCCGTGAGCGAGTACGAGCAGCCCAACCGCGTCGGGCGCGAGCCGACGATGGAGGACCTCCACCAGCTGATGGGCGCCTCCACCCCCCACTTCGCGCTCCAGCTGCGCAACCGCATCCGCTCGCTGATCTCGACGCTGCCGGCCGACCACCCGGTCCGCCGCACCGGCGAGCGCGAGATCGCGCGCCTCGAGCAGATCGCCGTCGGCTCCGAGCGGCGCGGCGAGCCCGGCCAGGGCGAGCCGGCGATGCCGTCGCTGGCCGGCCGCGACGCCATCTGACCACCGCCGCGCGAAAGCCGGCTACGGCGGTGAGAGACACCATCGTACGCCTGGCGTGAAAGGATTCCGCGCGCGGGAGGCGGCGCGCTCGAGGCGTGCCACTCCAGTCACCCTGGCCCTCTAACGAATGGAGTGACACCCCCATGAGTTCCCTCAGACCGCCGCGCCTGCTCGGCGCGGCACTGGCGTGCGCGGTGGCGCTCGGCCTCGCCGCCTGCGGCAGCGACGACGACAGCCCGTCGACGGCAGGCGCGTCCGGCGGCGAGACCGTCAAGGTCGGCGCGATCGTCTCGGCCTCCGGCCCGCGCGCATATGGCGCCGAGGCCTCGCAGGGCGCGCGCGCCTTCTTCGAGGCCGCGAACGCCGACGGCGGCATCGCCGGCCACCAGATCGAGTACATCGTCGAGGACGACGGCGCCGACCCGGCCCGCGCGGCCGCCGCGGCGCGCAAGCTGCTCCAGGAGGACGTCGTCGCGATCGTCGGCGGGGCGAGCCTCGTGGAGTGCCAGGCCAACGACCGCCTCTACCAGCAGCGCGACATCACCGACCTCATCGCGCTGCCGTCGAACCCCGTCTGCTTCCAGTCGCCGAACATCGTCCCGATCATCTCCGGGCCGATCCAGACGACGGTGTCGAACATCAACTACGCGATCGACGAGCTGGGCGCGAAGAAGATCCAGTTCGTGGCCGTCGACGCCCCGACCGGGCACAGCGTCGATCCGATCATCCAGGGCTACCTGGACAAGAAGGGCGTCTCGGCCGGGCCGACGGAGTTCCTCGCCCCGGACCAGGACCCGACCCCGGCGCTGGTGCGGATCAAGCGCCGCAATCCCGACGCGCTCGTCCAGGTGATCCCGCCGCAGCAGGCGATCGGCCTCCTGCGCGCGTCCGCCGAGCAGGGCATCGGCCCCGCCGACGTCCCGACCCTCGCCGGCGGCGTCGTCTACGACGACCAGTTCGTCGACGCGGTCGGCAAGGACGCCGACGGCCTCTACGCCTCGATCGACTACCGCCCGCTGCAGGCCAAGCCGCAGCCGGAGTCGATGCGCAACTGGCTCGCCGCGATGGACGAGCACATCCCGGCCGAGGACACCAACCTGTTCCTCTCGCAGGCCGGCTGGATCTCGGCCGAGATCTTCGCGGAGGCGCTGAGCAGCATCGACGGCGAGGTCACCGCGGCGAGCGTCACCGAGGCGATCCGCGCGATCACCGACTTCGACAACGGGATGAACGGCAACGTGTTCGACCTGTCGCCGAAGGATCCGCCGCAGGCGCCGAACCGGTCGCAGTTCATCGTCCAGGTCGTCGACGGGGAGTGGACCCACATCGCCGACTACGACGTGCCGGAGTTCCCGCCGGCCGACTTCGAGCCGCCCGCGCCGAGCGGCGACGAGTAGGCAGCCGCGCCGTGCCGTCCCGGGCCCGCCCCGGGACGGCTACGCCGCCGGCGACCGCGGGGCGGTGGAGGCGCCGGCCGGGACGCCGAGGTAGGAGCCCGACAGCGCCGCGTCCGCGCCGGCTCCCTCGACGGGGCCGTCGTAGACGATCCGCCCGGCCGCCATGACGAGCAGCCGGTCGGCGACCCGGCGGGCGAAGGTCGCGTACTGCTCGACCATCAGGATCGTCACGCCGCTGTCGGCGAGCGCGCGCAGGATCGGCTCGAAGCCGGCGACGATCTTCGGCGCCAGCCCGAGCGAGAGCTCGTCGATCATCAGCACGCGCGGACGCGCGACGAGCGCCCGGCCGATCGCCAGCATCTGCTGCTCGCCGCCCGACAGCAGGCCGGCGCGCCGGTCGATCAGCTCCGCGAGGCGCGGCAGCAGCTCCAGCGTGCGCTCGATCTCGACCTGCGCGGCGGACCGCGGCAGGGCGAGCGTGCCGACGATCAGGTTCTCGCGCACCGTCAGCTCGGCGAACACGCGCCGCCCCTGGGGTACCTGGACCACGCCGCGGGCGGCGACCGCGTCTGGCCGCGCCGGCAGCGCCCGGCCCTCGAAGCCGACCTCGCCGTCCGTCCTGCGGATCGCGCCGGAGATCGCCGCGAGCATCGTCGTCTTGCCGGCGCCGTTGGGTCCCAGCAGGGCCGTGACGCCGCCGGGCTCGAGCTCGAAGGAGACGCCGTCGACCACCTGCATCGGCCCGTAGCCGGCGTGGAGACCGGCGACCGTGAGCATCAGGCCGCCTCCCAGTCGGTGCCGAGGTAGGCGTCGATGACCAGCTGGGAGCTGCGGACCTCCTCCGGCGTCCCGGCGAAGATCCGCTTGCCGAAGTCGAGCACGTGGACGGTGTCGCTGGCTTGCAGCACCAGATCCATGTCGTGGTCGATCAGCAGCACCGCCAGCTCCAGCTCGGCGGTCAGACGGCCGATCGCAACGCGCAGCTCGGCGACCTCGGTCGGCACCAGGCCGGCCGCGGGCTCGTCGAGCAGCAGCAGCCGCGGCCGCTGGACGAGCGCACGGGCGATCTCGGCGAGCGTCTGCTCGTGGGCGCTCAGCTCCCGGCAGGGCGCGTCCAGCGGCGCGGCGAGGCCGACCGCCTCGACCGCGCCAGCCGGCGCGAGCGCGTCGCCGGGCGCGTGGTCGGCCGCGACCCGCAGGTGGTCGAGCAGCGTCTGGTCGCCGAACATGCGCGGCTGCTGGAAGGTTCGCGCGATCCCCAGGCGCGCCCGCGCCACGGGCGACCGGTCGAGCAGCTCGCGGCCGTCGAACGCGATCGAGCCCGCCGCACGCACGAACCCGGAGATGGCGTTGAGCAGCGTCGTCTTGCCGGCGCCGTTGGGACCGATCAGGCCGATCGTCCCGCGGGCCGGGACGTCGAAGCCGACCGCGTCGACGGCCGTGACCGCGCCGAAGGCGACGGTCAGGTCCTCGATCCGCAGCAGCGGGCCGTCAGCCATCGGCCCCACCGCCCTCGACCGCGGGCCGCGGCGGCCCGCCGATCCCGCGCCCGCCGCGCCGGCCGGCGCGCGCACGCAGTGCGCTGGCGGCGTGACGGACGCCTCCGACGATGCCGTCGTGGCCCTTGAGCGAGGTGAGCACCCCGAACGCGAACAGCAGCGGCACGACCTTGCCGGTGATCGCGAGCTCGATCAGCAGCTCCGGCAGCGCGGCGAGCAGCAGGCCGGCGAGCACCGCCCCGGCGACGCTGCGGGTGCCGGCGGTCATCGCGGCGGCGAAGATCAGCAGCGACGCGAACGTGGTGAACGACTCGACGTTCGCCTGGCCCTGCACGGTGATGAACAGCGCGCCGGCGACGCCGCCGACGGCGCCCGAGAGCGCGGCCGCCCAGATCCGGTAGAGGCCGACCCGCGCGCCGAGCGTCATCGCCGCGACCTCGTCGTCGCGAATCGCGCGCCACGTCCGGCCCGGCCGCGCCCGCTCGTGCAGCGCGACGACGGCCCAGGTTACGACCGCGACCGCGAGCACCAGGTAGTAGACGCTCACGTCGTCGATGAAATCGACCCCGAGCAGGACCGGCCGGTCGAGGGTCGCGCCGAACGCCGGGTCGATCCCGAGGAAGCCGTGCCGGAAGGCGACCGCCTCCATCGCGAGCGCGAAGGCGAGTGTCACGATGCCGAACGCCATCCCGCGCAGGCGGGTCCCGGTGACGCCGACGACGGCGCCGACGGCGAGGCAGACCGCGGCGGCGGCCAGCACGGCGAGCACCCAGCTGCCCGTCTCGCCGGCGACGATCGCCGCGAAGTATGCGCCGAGGCCGACAAACGCGGCCGGGAAGAGCCCGACCATGCCCGCCTGGCCGAGCAGGACGTTGACGCTCAGCGCGGCGACCATGTAGGCGACCGCGGTCGCGAGCACGAAGACCCAGAACGGGCTGGCGAGTTGTGGCACCAGCGCCAGCGCGGCGAGCAGCGCGAGCCCGCCGACCAGCCGCCCGGTCACGCCCGCCCCCCGCTCTCCTCGAGCGCCGGCACGAGCACGTTGCGCTGACGCCAGAGCAGCACCACCAGCAGCACGACGAACGGGACCGCGAGCGCGTTCTCGGCCGCCTTCGCCCAGAGGCCGGTCTCCGCCTCCACTACTCCGAGCACCAGCCCGCCGGCGACGACGCCCGCCGGGCTGCGCAGGTTGCCGATCACCGCCGCCGCCAGCCCCGGGATGACGAGCAGCCCGAGCGTCGCGGCGTCCGGGCCGCGCGACGGTGCGACGAGCACCAGCGCGAGCGCCGCGATCGACGCGCTGAGGCCCCAGATCAGCGGCGTCAGGCGGCCGATCGGGATGCCGACGAGCGCCGCGGTGCCGCGGTCGCCGGCCATCGCGCGCAGCGCCACGCCCGTCCGCGTGTGGGTGAACAGGTACCAGAGCACGGCCAGCACCACGGCGACGACGCCGAGGACGATCAGCCGGTCCGACGGGAGCACCGCGCCGCTCACCTCGATGTTCCAGTCGGGCAGCCACTGGGGGATGCTGCGCAGGCCGCCGCCCCAGATCAGGCCGACCACCCCGATCATGCCGATCAGCAGCCCGATCGTCGCCACCGCCTTGGTCGTCTGGTCCTCGTCGCGGAAGCGGCGCATGATCAGCAGGTCGAGCAGCATCCCGAACGGGAACGCGGCGACCACCACGCCCACGAACGCGAGGCCGGCGGGGACACCGGCATCGACCAGGCTGGCGAAGGAGTAGACGGCGAGCACGCCGATCGCTCCGAACGCGAAGTTGAGCACGCCGGTCGCGCGGTACAGCGTCATGATGCCCAGGCCGAGCAGCCCGTAGACCGCCCCCAGGCCCAGGCCGGCCACGAGGAATGCGACAGCGTCTCCCACCCGAGACGCGAGATTACAGTCGCGCGCGGCGCGACGTCGTCATGGTGCGGGCCGACCGCCCCACCGAGCCGATCCGCCGAGATCCGGCGGCGCCCTCGCGACGCGCTGGCGCTAGACGCCGGAGAGCGCGGCGACGCGCTCGCGGTGCTCGGCCGCGGAGCCGAAGAGGGCGCCGTCGACCTTGGCCCGCTTGAGCAGGAAGTGGAGGTCGTGCTCCCAGGTGAAGCCGATCCCGCCGTGGACC
>JAAYBF010000017.1 GCA_012718975.1 Solirubrobacterales bacterium
CCGGTGACGGTCGTGCGGAAGAGGACGGGGGCGAGCGCGCAGTCGGCGATCGTGAAGCGGCCGAGGACGGTCGCGCCGTCGGAGCCGACGACCGACTCCAGCAGCGCCAGCGGGCCGGCCAGCTCCGGGACGACCGCCGCGGCCGCGTCGGGGTCGGCGTCGGCCGGGTCGAAGCCCTTCTCCAGCGACCAGCCGAGCGCCGGCGCCTCGTGGCGGAACAGCGCCGTGCGCAGGCCGGTCGCGAAGCGGTCGAGGAACTCGTCGACGCGCGCGCGCTCGCAGGGGACGTCGGGGTAGAGGTCGGTTCGCTGCTGGCGGGTCGCCAGGTAGCGCAGGATCGCCTGCGACTCGGCGAGCACGAAGCCGTCGTCGACCAGCGTCGGGATGCCGCCGACCGGGTTGAGGTCGAGGTAGCGCTGGGGCCGCGGGCGGCCCATGGGCACCGTCTCGCGCTCGTAGGGGAGGCCCAGCTCGGCGAGCAGGAAGCGGACCTTGAGGGCGTTCGAGGACTCGGGGTGGTCCCACAGCGTCAGCGTCATCGCGGTGCTCCGGTCGGGTTGGGTTCGGCGGCGAGGAACCGCTCGTGCAGCTCGTCGAAGCGGGCCGGCAGCTCCCACTGCGGCCAGTGGCCGGCGCCGTCGATCGACACCAGCTCCGAGCCGGGGATCCACCGCTCCAGCAGGCGGCCCTCTTCGATCGTGCCGGTCGGATCGTCGGAGGTCCAGACGATCAGCGTCGGCGCGGCGATCCGCGCGCACCACTCGGGCGCCCAGCTGTAGCGGGCGCGCACCTCCGGGTCCTGCAGCACGAGCACGTTGCGCACCGTCCGCTCGGCTCCGGGCCGCGTGTAGATCGCCAGCCGCACCGCGACCAGCTCGTCGCTGACCAGGTGGCGGTTGGCGGGTGCGAACAGCCACTCCAGCCGCGCCCGGACCGTCTCCGGGGAGGCCTCGACGACCGCGCGCAGCGTCGACTCGCGGATCGTCGCCATCGTCTCGGGCTTGGCGGTCACGTTGCCGGGCGTGGTCAGCACCAGCCGCTCGACCAGCTCCGGGCGGTGGGCGGCGACCCAGGCCGCCACCCAGCCGCCGAGCGACTCGCCCGAGAGGTGCGCCCGCTCGATCCCGAGCGCGGCCATCAGGTCGCGCAGGTGGTCGGCGTGGACGTCGAGCGTGTAGGGCGCGTCCGGGCAGTCGCTGAAGCCGTGACCGACCATGTCGTAGGCGATCACCCGGAACGAGCGCGCCAGCCGCGCGACGTTGCGCGCGTAGGCCTCGAGGTGGCCGCCGGTGCCGTGCAGCAGGATCAGCGGCGGGCCGGCGCCGGCCTCGAGCACGCGCGTGGAGATCCCGCCGGCGTCGACGAAGCGCAGGTCGAAGGGCTCCTCCATCAGCCCGGTCCAGATCGCGGGTGCGCTCACGCCCGCGCGCTCGCCGGGCTGTCGGGCTCGAGCAGCGGCGCCGTCTCGCCGAAGCTGTCGGGCGCCGGGAACCCCCACCAGGAGTGGCCCTGGAGCCTGTAGTCGGGCACTCGCCAGCGCAGCGGCGGGCGGTCGAGGTCGCGCGCGTAGTCGCCGGCGTAGAGCTCGAGCCGGTTGCCGGCCGGGTCGCGCACGTACATCGCCAGCGCGTTGGTGGCGCCGTGGCGGCCGGGGCCCCACTCGATCCGCTGCTGCTGGCGGGCGTCGCCGAGCAGGTCGGCGGCGCGCACCAGCGCCGCCGCGTCGGCGACGGCGTAGGCGAAGTGGTGGAAGGCCGGCTCCGGCGCCTCGCCGAGCGCCACGTCGTGGGAGCGGGTCTGGCGGCGGATCCAGGCGATGTGCGGCTGCTCGTCCTCGCGCAGCCACAGCTCCGAGGCGCTGAAGCCGAGCGTGTCGCACCAGTAGCGCAGCGACTCGGCGACGCCGGGCACGCGCAGGCTGACGTGGTCGATCCGCGTCGGCGGCACGCCGCCCGGATGGGCGGCCGGGCGGCGCATCGGCAGCGCGAGGCGGCCCTCGACGTAGGGGTCGATCTCGTCGATCTCGTGGACGAACTCGGAGCGGTGGCCGTCCGGGGTGGCGACGCGCAGCAGCGGCCCGTGGCCGGGCTCGTGGCCGGCCGGCAGGCGCTCGGTCGCGAGGCCGAGCCGGGCGTGGAGGGCCTCCAGCTCGTCGAGGTCGGCGCGCACGGCGACGCGGTAGGCGCTGTGGGTCAGGCCCGGGCCGCCGCGCTCCACCAGCGACAGCGACCAGCAGTCCAGCTCCTCGCAGCCGCGCAGCAGCAGCCGGCCGCCGTCGCGGGAGTGCTCGACGAAGCCGAGCAGGCCGACGTAGAAGCCGTGGGCGGCGTCGAGGTCGTCGACGGCGACCTCGACGTGGGCTAGGCGGAGGATCATGCGGCGGCTCCCGGGCCGGGGTCGAAGCGGACGGTCAGCGGCGGCTCGTCGCCGACCGCGACGGTGAAGCGGTCGCCGGCCGCGACCGCCAGCGCGCCGCCGAAGGAGCCGGAGAGGACGATGTCGCCCGCGCGCAGCCCGACGCCGAGGGAGTCGAGCTTGCGCGCCAGCCAGGCGACCGCGCGCAGCGGCGAGCCGAGCACCGCCGCGCCGGTCTCCGAGACGACCGGCTCGCCGGCGCGCAGCACGCGCATCGGCAGCGCCGGCAGGTCGGCGCGCGCCAGCTCGGCCGACCATGCGCCGCAGGCGAAGGCGCCGAAGGAGGCGTTGTCGGCGACGGTGTCCACGAGCGCGATGCGCCAGTCGGCGATCCGGCTGTCGACGATCTCGAGCGCCGGCGCGGCGGCGTCGACGGCGGCGCGGGCGTCGGCCTCGGTCACCTCGGGGCCGCCGAGGTCGGCGCCGAGCCGGAAGGCGACCTCGCCCTCGGCGCGCGGCTGGACGAAGCGGTCGAGCGCGACGGCGACCTCGCCGCCGGCGCCGGAGCCGAGGTCGCAGGAGGCCCAGAGGTCGCCGTAGTCGGGCTCGTCGACGCCCATCTGGCGCTGCATCGCCGGGCTCGTCAGGCCGATCTTGCGGCCGACGATCCGGTCGCCGGCGGCCTCGCGCAGCTCCGCCCAGGCGCGCTGGGCGGCGTAGGCGCCGGCGACGTCGGCGAGCTCGCCCGTCTCGCTCGGGGGCGGGATCGGGACGCGGTCGCGCAGCGCCGCGTCGAGGCGGCGGGCGAGGGCGGCCGCGTCGAAGGCGGCGCTCACGGCCGCGCCAGCTCCAGCGCGATGTCGATGATCATGTCCTCCTGGCCGCCGACGTAGCCGCGCCGGCCGACCTCGGCGAGGATCTCGTGCGCGGCGACGTCGTAGCGCTCGGCGGCCCGCTCGGCGTGGATCAGGAAGCTCGAGTAGGCGCCGGCGTGGCCGAGCACGATCGAGCTGCGGTCCATCGCCGGCACGCGCTCGATGTAGGGCGCGACGATCTCCTCGGCGGCGGCGAGGATCGCCGGCAGGTCGACGCCGGTGTCGATCCCGAGCCGGTCGAAGACCGCGACCAGGACCTCGGTCGGGGAGTTGCCGGCGCCGGCGCCGAGGCCGCGCGTCGAGCCGTCGATCTGGAGCGCCCCGGCGCGCTGGGCGAGCACCGAGTTGGCGACCCCGAGCGCGAGGTTGCTGTGGCCGTGGTAGCCGACCTGGGCGTCGCCGCCGAGCTCGGCGACGAGCGCCGCGACGCGGTCGGAGGCCTGCTCGAGCACCAGCGCGCCGGCCGAGTCGACGACGTAGGGGCAGTGGCAGCCCGCGTCGACCATGATCCGCGCCTGGGTGGCGAGCATGTCGGGCTCGACCATGTGGCTGAGCATCAGGAAGCCGACGGTCTCGAGTCCGAGGTCGCGCGCGGCGCCGAAGTGCTGGATCGCGACGTCGGCCTCGGTGCAGTGGGTCGCGACGCGGACGATCGCCGCGCCCGCGTCGGCGGCGCGGCGCATGTCCTCGACGGTGCCGACGCCCGGCACCAGCAGGACCGCGATCCGCGCCCGCCGGGCCTCGTCGGCGGCGGCGGCGATCAGCTCGAGCTCGTCGGTGAGCGAGAAGCCGTAGTTGAAGGTGGACCCGGCGAGCCCGTCGCCGTGGGCGACCTCGATCACCGGCACCCCGGCGTCGTCGAGCGCGCGCACGGTGTCGCGGACCTGGCGCTCGGTGAAGCGGTGGGCCATCGCGTGGCTGCCGTCGCGCAGCGTGGTGTCGGTGATCCGCACGCCGCTCATGCCGCGGCTCCGAGCCGGGCGGCGGCGAGCCGCTCGCCGACGGCGGCGGCCGCGGCGGTCATCACGTCGAGGTTGCCGGCGTGGCGGGGGAGGAAGTCGCCGGCGCCCTCGACCTCGAGCAGCACCGTAACCCGCGCGCGGCCGTCCCAGCCCTCGCGCGGCTCGTCGAACTGCGGCGGCGCGGTCATCCGGTAGCCGGGCACGTACTGGGCGACCTCGGCGGCCATCGCCTCGATCGACGCGGCGATCGCGTCGCGGTCGGCGTCGGGCTCGACCGCGGCGAAGACGGTGTTGCGCATCAGCAGCGGCGGGTCGGCGGGGTTGAGGATGATGATCGCCCGGCCGCGCTCGGCGCCGCCGACGAGCTCGACGCCGCGCGCGGTGGTCTGGGTGAACTCGTCGATGTTGGCGCGCGTGCCCGGCCCGGCCGACGCGGAGGAGACCGAGGCGACGATCTCGGCGTAGGGGACGGCGGTCACGCGGCTGACGGCGGCGACCATCGGGATCGTCGCCTGGCCGCCGCAGGAGATCAGGTTGACGTTGGGCGCCGCGAGGTGGTCGCCGAGGTTGACGACCGGCACGGTGAACGGGCCGAGCGCGGCGGGGGTGAGGTCGACCGCCTGGATGCCGGCGGCCTCCAGCCGCGGGGCGTTGGCGCGGTGGGCGCCGGCCGAGGTCGCCTCGAAGACGATCTCCGGCCGCGCCGGCCCGTCGAGCAGCCAGTCGATGCCCTCGGCGCTGGTCGCGACGCCGAGCTCGCGCGCCCGCGCGAGACCCTCGGACTCGGGGTCGATCCCGACGACCGAGGTCAGCTCGAGCCGCTCGCTGCGCAGCAGCTTGATCGCCAGGTCGGTGCCGATGTTGCCCGAGCCGAGGATCGCGACCGGGACGCGCGCCATCCGCTCAGCCCTCGCGCGTCCCGCCGACGAACGCGACGAAGATCACCGCGGTGGCGTCGGGGTGGCGGTTGTACCAGGCGTGGTTGGTGCCGTTCTGGACGACGCAGTCGCCGGCCTTCAGGAGCTTGCTCTCGCCGCCGTCGAGCTCGAGGTGGACCTCGCCCTCCATCACGATCAGGAAGTCGACCGTGTCGGTGAAGTGCATGCCCTCGTTGTCGGTGACCGCCTTGGTCATGCCCGGCGTCAGCCGCTCGGTCTCGGCGAGCGCGGCGTCCATGTCGGCGATCGGCTCGGGCTCGTGCGAGGTCGGCGGGATCGTGAAGAAGCCGAAGCGGTAGCCGCCGGCGGGGGCGAAGTAGCCGTCGGCGGCCGGGCGGCTGCCGTCGGTCGGCAGCTTGGGCTGCTCGTCGGCGCCCCACATCTCGTAGATCCGGTTGCCGCCGAGCACCGGCGGCAGGACGGGCTCGAGGTCGCGGTCCTCGACGAAGACCGACTTGCCGTCGTCGCGCTGTCCGGTCACCACTCGTCGCATCGCACCTCTCCTCTCAAATTAACTGACGTCAGATTATCGCGGATCGCGCCCGCTGCCAAGTCCTCACATCGACACGCCGCCGTCGATCGGCATCACGATCCCGGTCACGTAGCCCGCCTCCTCGGAGGCGAGGAAGAGCACGCCGTCGGCGATCTCGGCGGGGTCGGCGAACCGTCCCATCGGGATCAGCGCGGCGATCTCGCTGCGCTTGGGCTCGGGGATCGAGTCGATCATGCGGGTGTGGGCGTTGGGGGAGATCGCGTTGACGGTGATCCCGAAGCCGGCGAGCTCCTTGGCCGCGGTCTTGGTGAAGCCGATGATGCCCGCCTTCGCGGCCGCGTAGGCGGACTGGCCGACGTTGCCGTGCAGCCCGGTGTAGGAGGTCACGTTGATCACGCGGCCGTAGCCGCGCTCGCGGAAGTGCGGGACGCAGGCGCGGGTGAAGCGGAAGGTGCCGTCGAGGCTGACGCCGACGACGGCGGCCCAGTCCTCGTCGGCGATCTTCCAGAGCATCTTGTCGCGCAGCAGGCCGGCGTTGTTGACCAGCACGTCGACGCGGCCGGTCGCCTCGACCGCCTGCGCGACGGCCGCGTCGACCTGCTCGGTCGAGGTGACGTCGGCCGCGACCGCGGTGCCGCCCGCCTCGGCCGCGGCGGCGGCGAGCTCGTCGGCGTCGCGGTCGACCATGAAGACCGTCGCGCCCGCGCCGGCGAAGCGGCGGGAGAGCGCGAGGCCGACGCCGCGCGCGGCGCCGGTCACGATCGCGGTGCGGCCGGAGAGGTCGAAGGTCGCTTCGGGCATCGGGTGCTCCTCCTCGGGGCGGGGGTTCTCAGGGGTAGAAGCGGATGACGGCTTCGGCGACGCAGGCGGGCTTGGGGGCGCCCTCGACCTCCACCTCGACCGCGACGGCGGCCTCGACGGCGCCGCCGCCGACGTCCTTGGCGGCGGCCAGGGTGGCGTTGCCGCGCACGCGCGCGCCGACCGGGACCGGCGCCGGGAAGCGGACCCGGTTGAGGCCGTAGTTGACCGCCATCGCGGCGCCGTCGACGCGGAAGATCTGCTCGAGGAAGTGCGAGCACAGCGACAGCGTCAGGTAGCCGTGGGCGATCGTCGACCCGAACGGCCCGGCGGCGGCCCGCTCGGGGTCGACGTGGATCCACTGCTCGTCGCGGGTCACCGCGGCGAACGAGTCGACGTCCGGCTGCTCGATCGTCATCCAGGCGGAGCTTCCGAGCGGCGAGCCGACCAGGGCGTGCAGCCCGGCCGGCCCGTCGATCGCGGTCTGGGCGCTCATCGGCGGGGGTCCTCCTGTCGTGGTTTCGCGGGGCCCGCGGGCCGGTCCGGGGCGGGATCGCCGAAGCCGAGCGAGCGTCCGATCAGCTCCTTCATGATCTCGTTGGTGCCGGCCCAGATCTTGGTGACGCGGGCGTCGGCCCAGGCGCGCGCGACCTCGTACTCGTCCATGTAGCCGTAGCCGCCGAGCAGCTGGACGCAGGCGTCGACGACGCGGTTCTGGACCTCGGCGCTCCACCACTTCGCCTTCGCCGCGTCGATCCCCGAGAGGGTGCCGGCGACGCGCGCCTCGACGCAGCGGTCGACGTAGGCGCGCGTGACCTCGAGCTCGGTGACCAGCTCGGCGATCAGGAAGCGGTTGTGCTGGAAGCTGCCGATCGCCCGGCCGAACGCCTGGCGCTCGCGCGCGTGGTCGAGCGCGCGGGCGAGCGCCGCCTCGGCGTGGGCGAGGTTGACCACCGCGGTGTGGAGCCGCTCCTGGGGGAGGCGCTCCATCATCGCCGCGAAGCCGCGGCCGGCCTCGCCGATCACGGCGGCGTCGGGCAGCCGGACGCCGTCGAAGAACAGCTCGGCGGTGTCGGCCTCGTGCTGGCCGACCTTCTCGAGCGGCTGGCCGCGGGTGTAGCCGGGCAGGTCGGCCTCGACGCCGAAGAGGGTGATCTCGCCCGGCCCGCCGGTGCGCGCGGCGACGATCGCCAGGTCGGCGCTGGCGCCGTTGGTGATGAACGTCTTCGAGCCGTCGAGGATCCAGTCGCCGCCGTCGCGGCGGGCGGTGGTGCGCAGCGCCTTGAGGTCGGAGCCGGCGCCGGGCTCGGTCATCGCGATCGCGGTCGTCAGCTCGCCGGTGCAGAAGCGCGGCAGCCAGCGCGCCTGCTGCTCGGCGGTCGCCAGCTCGGTGAGGTAGGGGGCGACGACGTCGACGTGGATGCCGACCGAGGAGGCGACCGCCAGGCCGGCCGCGGCCAGCTCCTCGCTGAGCACCGCGTTGTAGCGGAAGTCGTCGAGCCCGACGCCGCCGTGCTCGGCCGGGACCGAGATGCCGAGGAAGTCCTGGCGGCCGGCCTCCAGCCACAGCTCGCGGTCGATCCCGTGCTCGCGCCGCCAGCGGTCGCGGTTGGGCTCGACCGCCCGCGCGACGAAGGTGCGGACGGCCTCGCGGAAGTGGTCGTGGTCGTGGTCGAAGAGGTTGCGCTGCATCTGCGGTCCCGTCGGCGGGGGTTGACAGGTCGGGCCGTATGAAAGATAACCTGGCGGCAGATTATCGCAAGGAGTGGTGTTGTGGAGGGCGGCGGCCAGCCGCCGGAAAGGACTTGGGTATGACTGCAGCGATCCCCAGCAGCTGGGACCGGACCGTCGACGTGCTGGTGCTCGGATCGGGGGCCGCGGGGCTGAGCGCGGCCGTCGCCGCGCACGACGGCGGGGCCGAGACGCTCGTGCTCGAGAAGGCGCCGCTGATCGGCGGCACCGCCGGAGTCTCGGGCGGGATCATCTGGATCCCGCTCAACCGCCACATGGCGGCCGCCGGGATATCGGACAGCCGCGAGGAGGCGCTCGAGTACATCCGCCGCCTCACGCTCGGCTCCGAGCCCGACCCTGCGCTGCTGGAGACCTACGTCGACCGTGCCCACGAGGTCGCCGCCTACCTCGAGGACAACACGCCGCTGCGGCTGATGGTCTCCTCCTCGTTCACCGACTACTACGCCGACCTGCCCGGCGGCAAGCCGGAGGGCGGGCGCTCGCTGGAGTCCGAGCCGTTCGACGCCCGCGCGCAGCTGGGCGCCGACGCGCCGAAGGTCCGCACCAGCCCGCACCTCGCCTGGCTGACGCTCGACGAGGGCGCCAAGGCGCTGATCGGCGGCGACGTGCCCGCCGACCTCGCCGCCCAGCGCGAGCGCGACGACGTCCGCGTGATCGGCTCGGCGCTTGTGGCCTCGCTCTACCGCGGCCTGATCGACCGCGGCGTCGAGGTCGTCACCGGCGCCCGCGCCGACGAGCTGGTGCGCGACGACGACGGCGCGATCGTCGGCGCGGTCGTCGAGCAGGGCGGCGCCCGGCGGGCGATCGGCGCCCGGCGCGGCGTCGTGATCGCGACCGGCGGCTTCGAGTGGAACCCCGAGCTGGTCAAGGCGTTCATCGGCGAGCCGCTCGAGCCGATGAGCCCACCCCACAACGAGGGCGACGGCCTGCGGATGGCGATGGAGGCCGGCGCCGCGCTCGGCAACATGCGCGCCTTCTGGGGCCAGCCGGCGCTGCTCGACCCCGACGCCGAGTTCGAGGGTGAGCGGATGATCGAGATGGGCGGAGCGCGGGCGATCCCCGGGGTCGTGGTCGTCAACCGCCACGGCGAGCGGTTCGTCAACGAGGCGGTCAGCTACCAGGACTTCCCGAAGGCGGTCGCCGCGTTCGACCCGGTTCGCGTCGAGCACCCCAACCACGACCACTGGATGGTCTACGACCAGCGGCTCAAGGACTCCGCCGCGATCCTGCCGAGCATGCCCGCGGGCGAGCCCGCGCCCGACTGGGTCCACCGCGGCGAGACGATCCGCGAGCTGGCCGAGGACGCCGGGATCGACCCCGACGGGCTGGAGGCCACGATCGCGCGCTGGAACGAGCATGCGGCGGCCGGTGCCGACCCCGACTTCGGCCGCGGCAGCGCCTGGTACGAGGCGTTCATGACCGGCGGCCCGACGCCGGCCGTCCTGCAGCCGGTCGAGCAGGGGCCGTTCTACGCGATGCGCATGTTCCACGGAGCGCTCGGGACCAACGGCGGGCCGCGGATCACCGCCGACGGCGAGGTTCGCAACCTGCGCGGCGGGGTGATCGAGGGGCTCTACGCGGCCGGCAACGCCGCCGCCTGCCCGCTCGGCGACTCCTACCCGGGCGGCGGCGCCACGCTCGGCCCGGCGCTGACCTTCGGCTTCATCGCCGGAAGCCACGCCGCCCGCCGCGGCGCGGCCTCCTAACGGGTCCGAGGAGGGGCGGCGGGCGCGGCGAGCTCAGCCCGGCGGCAGCGCGAGCAGGGCGCGCAGGCGGCCGAGCGGGCCGGCGCCGGCGGCGAGCTCGCGGCGCAGGGCGCGCCGCTCGGGCCCGCGC
>JAAYBF010000122.1 GCA_012718975.1 Solirubrobacterales bacterium
CGAAGCGCGGAGCTACTCCCGAAGACCCCTCACACGGACAGCCGGCACCACGCCGATCGGGAGAGCGCTAAGCGCAGCCGAGCACGAAGGCTCGTCACCGGAGACAGGACCCGCGGGCAGCGCGGCAGGACCCTCGGGGCGGCGCGGCCGGACTCTCAGCCCCCGCCCAACAACCCCAACAGCTCACGCGCCGCCCGCCCCCGATGGCTGATCGCGTCCTTCTCGGCGGGGTCGAGCTCGGCCATGGTGCGGCCGTCGGTGTAGTCGTCGGGGACGACGGCGGGGTCGTAGCCGAAGCCGCCGTCGCCGCGCGGCTGGTGGGTTAGGCGACCTTCGCAGCGGCCTTCGGCGACGGTCTCGCGGCCGTCGGGGGTGACGTGGACGAGCGCGCAGACGTAGGCGACGCGGGTGTCGCCGTCGGCGGGGACCTCGCGCAGGAGCTTGGCGAGGTTGTCACCGTCGCTGGCGTCGGGGCCGGCGTAGCGGGCGGAGTAGATGCCGGGGGCGCCGTCGAGGGCGGCGGCCGCGATGCCGGAGTCGTCGGCTATGGCGGGCAGGCCGGTGGCCGCAGCGGCGGTGCGGGCCTTGACGAGTGCGTTCTCGGCGAAGGTGGCGCCGGTCTCGGGCGGCAGCTCGACTTCGGGCGGCAGCGGCTCGAGCTCGTGTGGGGCGAGCAGGGCGGCGAGCTCGCGCAGCTTGTGGTCGTTGCGGGAGGCGAGGACGAGGCGCATCGCGGCTGCTCAGGCGGGTGTCGCGGCGGCGGCGACCGCGGCCTGCTGGGCGGCGCGCAGCTCGTCGATGCCGGCGGCGGCGAGTCCGAGCAGCGCGTCGAGCGAGGTGCGCGACAGCGGGGTGCGCTCGCCGGTCGCCTGGACCTCCACGAGCCCCCCGTCGCCGGTCATCACGACGTTCATGTCGACTTCGGCGCCGGAGTCCTCGGGGTAGTCGAGGTCGAGCAGCGGGACGCCGTCGACGACGCCGCAGGAGACGGCGGCGACGGACCCGTTGAGCGGGACGGCGTCGAGCTTGCCGGCGTCGACGAGTCCGCGCAGCGCGAGCTCGAGCGCGACGAAGCCGCCGGTGATCGACGCGCAGCGGGTGCCGCCGTCGGCCTCGAGCACGTCGCAGTCGATCCAGACGGTCCGCTCGCCGAGCGCGTCGAAGTCGACGACGCCGCGCAGCGCGCGGCCGATCAGGCGCTGGATCTCGACGGTCCGGCCGTCGGGGCGGCCCTTGCTGACGTCGCGCTGCTTGCGCTCGCCGGTCGACGCGGGCAGCATCCCGTACTCGGCGGTGACCCAGCCGCGACCGCTGTCGCGCATCCAGCGCGGCACCTGCTCGTCGACGGATGCGGTGCAGATGACGCGGGTTCCACCAGCCTCGATCAGCGCCGAGCCGGACGCTGAGCGGACGAAGCCGGGCTGGATCCGCAGCGGGCGGAGCTGGTCGGCGCTGCGTCCGTCGTGTCTCATGCGGCGACCTCCGTGGGGGCTGCGACCGGGACGTGGCCGACGGTCGCGATCGGGAGTTGCAGGAACCTGGTGCCGAGGCGGCGGAACTCGTCGACGTCGCCGGTGGCGAGGAAGCGATAGTCGCCGCGGCGCCCGGACGGCGCGGCGCTGCCGGCGGCGTCGAGCTCGCGCTCGATCTCGTCGACGATCGCCTGGCCGGAGGTGACGATCTCGACGCCGCGGCCGAGGCAGCGTTGGATCGCGGGGCGGACGAGCGGGTAGTGGGTGCAGCCGAGGATGACGGTGTCGACGCCGGCGCCGAGCAGCGGCTCGCACGCCCGTTCGACGGCGGCGACGGTCCGCTCGTCGATCTCGCCGCCGGCCTGGATCAGCGGCGCGAGCTCGGCGGTGGCGACGGGATGCAGCGCGGCGCGGCCGCCGGAGGCGTCGGCGAGCGCGCGGTCGTAGGCGCCGCTGGCGACGGTCGCGGGCGTGGCGAGCAGCCCGACGCGGCCGTTGCGGGTGGTGGCGGCGGCGAGCCGCGCCTCGGGCGCGACGACCGCGACGACGGGGACACGGCCGGCGAGCCGCTCGCGCAGCTCGGGCAGCGCGGCGGCCGTCGCGGAGTTGCAGGCGACGACGATCAGCTTGGCGCCCTCGGCGAGCAGGATCTCGGCGAGCTCTCCGGCGAACCGCCGCAGCTCGTCGGGGCTGCGGGTGCCGTAGGGGAAGCGGCCGGTGTCGCCGAGGTAGAGGAAGTCCTCGTGCGGGAGCGACACGAGGCACTCGTGCAGGACGGTCAGGCCTCCGACGCCCGAGTCGAAGACCGCGACGGGGAGGTCGCGCTGGCTGGCTGCCACGGCGTGCATCGTGGCAGGCCGACCGGACCGGGGCGCGGAGGCCCGACCGCCCCGCTCAGAACTCGACCTTGCGCACGGCGTCGCGGATCTTGGTCAGGATGACCTCGCCGAGCTCCTGGCCCTGGTCGGTCTTGAAGCCCTTCATCGCGGCGACGACGCCGGCCATGATGAGCGCGACGAGCAGGATCAGCGCGACGTACTCGACGGTCCCCTGTCCCCGCTCGCAGCGCAGGCGCGCGGCGGTCGTGGCGAGGGTGGCGTGGAGCAGTCCGAACAGGCGGTACATGGGGCGACCTCCCTTGGTCGTCGTTGGTGGGACGACCACCCTCGCCAGCCGCGACGCACCTGTGGGGTCACTTCCGTGCCGGCTCTGTGACAGGACTGGTGCGGCGCGTGCGCGAAGATAGGCGCGATGTGCGGCATCGGCGCCCTCCTCGACCCGACCGGCACGGCGGCGCCCAGCGCCCCGGCCCGGATGGCGGCCGCGCTGCGCCACCGCGGGCCCGATGGCGAGGCGATCGTAGAGCGGGCGCCGGCGACGCTGGTCCACACGCGCCTGGCGATCGTCGACGTCGCCGGCGGCGACCAGCCGCTGTGGTCGGAGGACGGCGAGATCGCGCTGGTGGCCAACGGCGAGATCTACAACCACCGCGCGCTGCGCGCCGACCTGGAGGCGCGCGGCCACCGCTTCGCGACCGACTCCGACTGCGAGCCGATCGTCCACCTCTACGAGGAGCACGGCGACGACTGCGTCCGCTACCTCAACGGGATCTTCGCCTTCGCGATCTGGGACGGCCGCCGGCGGCGGCTGCTGGCCGCGCGCGACCCGCTCGGCGTCAAGCCGCTCTACTGGCGCACCGACGCCGCCCGGCTGGTGCTGGCGTCCGAGGTCGGCGCGCTGCTCGCCGCGACCGGCGTCCGCCCGGCGGTCGACCGAGTCGCGCTCGACCACTACCTCGCCTGCCGCTTCACCCCGGCCCCACGGACCCTGTTCGAGGGCGTGTCGAAGCTGCCGGCGGCGACGGTCCTGACGGCGGACGGCGAGTCGCCGCCGCGGGTGGCGAGCTACCGGCGCGCCCCGGCGGCCGGCACGGTGACCGCGCGCGGCGCCGAGCTCGAGCGCGAGCTGGCCGACCGCTTCGCCGACGCGGTCGAGCGCCAGATGATGTCCGACGTGCCGTTCGGAGCGTTCCTGTCCGGGGGGGTCGACTCCGCCGCGGTCGCGGCCGCGATGGCCGCCCGCTCGGACGCGCCGCCGAGGACGTTCACGATCGGCTTCCCGGGCCATGGCGAAGTGCTCGACGAGCGCGGCTTCGCGGCGGCGTCAGCGCGCGCGATCGGCACCGACCACAGCGACACGGCGATGGAGGCCGACGCGTTCACGGCCGAGCTGGCGCGCACGATCCGCCATCTCGAGGAGCCGTGCGGGATCCCTTCGGCGCCGGCGCTGGCGCAGCTGTCGCGGTTCGCCGCCGGCTCGGTGAAGGTCGCGCTGTCGGGCCAGGGCGCGGACGAGCCCCACGGCGGCTACGGGCGCCACCAGGCGGCGCTGGCGCTCGGGGCGATCGGCCGCCTCGGTCCGCTCGCGGCGGGCCCGCTGGCGGCCGCCGCCCGGTTCGCGCCCGGCAACGAGCGCGTCCGCCGCGCGGCCCGGCTCGCGGGGCCGCTGAGCGACGCCGAGCGGCTGGTGCGCCTGGTCGAGATCACCGACGAGGGCCTCCGCGCCCGGCTGGTCGGCGGGGCCGGCGAGCAGGCGGCCGCGGAGCGTGCGGCCCTGGCGGCCGACGTCGTCGGCGACGTCGGCGACCGGCCGCTGCTGGAGCGGGCGCTCTACCTCGACACCCATCTCTTCCTCCCGGACGGGCTGCTGATCTGCGCCGACAAGACGTCGATGGCGGCGAGCCTCGAGCAGCGGGTGCCGTTCCTGGACCTGGAGCTGCTGCGCTTCGTCGAGGCGATCCCGGCGAGCGTGCGCGTCGGACCGCGCGCGGGCAAGCGCCTGCACCGGGCGGCGCTCGCGCGGCTGGTGCCGCCGGAGATCGTCGCCCGCCCCAAGCACGGCTTCTCGACGCCCTACGACGACTGGCTGCGCGACTCGCTCGGCGAGGAGGTCCGCCGCCGCTACGCCCCCGGCGAGCCGGTCGCCGAGCTGGTCGACGCCGCGACCGTCTCGGGCCTGGTCGACGCCCACCGCTCCGGCGCCGCCGACCAGAAGCGGATCCTGTACTGCCTGCTCGAGCTGTCGGAGTGGCACCGCGCGTTCGTCGAGCAGCGCGAGGCGGTCGAGGCGCCCGCGTGACCGCCGACCGGCCAGGCACCGGAGAGGGGACCCGGGGGCGCGAGACCCCCGAGACCCTCCTATATGTGCACAGCCGCAAGGCGAGCTTCGTGGCGATCGACCGCGAGATCCTCGCCGAGCGCTACGAGCTGGTCGACTACTACCAGCCGGGCCGCTGGCCGGACCTCCGGCGGCTGCTGCCGGCGCTGGCGCGTTGCGACGGCGTCGTGGCCTGGTTTGCCTCCTGGCACAGCTTCTTCCCGATCACCCTGGCGTGGCTGACGCGCAGGCCGTCGGTGCAGATCGTCGGCGGCTTCGACACCGCAAACATGCCCGACATCGGCTTCGGCTACCAGCAGGGCGGCCTGCGCCGCTGGGCGAGCCGCTGGATCATGGCGCGCGCGACACGGCTGGTGACCAACTCCGAGTACTCGCGTTCGGAGATCGCGGCGAACACCCCGTTCGGCGCCGAGCGGGTGACGGTGCTCCACCACGGCGTCCCGGACCCGTTCACCGACGCCGACGCCGCCGCCCCGCGCGAGCGGCTCGCGCTCAACGTCGGCGCGATCGACGCCGGCACGCTGCTGCAGAAGGGCCAGCTGCCGTTCGTCGAGGCGGCGCGGCTGCTGCCCGACGTGCGCTTCGTGCTCGCGGGCAAGTGGCTCGACGACTCCGTCGACCGCCTGCGCGCGATCGCCCCGCCGAACGTCGAGCTGGCCGGCTGGGTCTCCGACGCCGAGCTGCACGACCTCTACCGGCGGGCGTCGGCCTACGTGCAGGTCTCCCGCCACGAGGGGTTCGGGCTTGCGGTCGCGGAGGCGATGCTCGCCGGCTGCGTCCCGGTGGTGCGCGACGTGACGGCGATGCCGGAGGTCGTCGGCGAGGCGGGCGTCTTCGCGGCGTCGCAGTCCCCGGAGGACGTGGCGGCGGCGATCGCCGCGGCGCTCGACCGCGGCCCGGACGCCCACCTCGCCGCGCGCGCCCGGATCCGCGACACCTTCCCGCTGTCGATCCGCCGCGAGGGCCTGTTGGATGTGGTCGGCGAGACCGTCGACCGCTGATCCGGCCCTGTGGCGAGTTCCGTCCAGATGACGGACGGTTCGCACCATTGGCTCACCCGCCAAGCCGCCCTCCTGGACCTGTGGTGAGTTCCGTCCAGATGGCGGACGGAACTCACCACAGGCCCGCCCGCGTTCCCGCCCGCCCGTGCGGGCCCTGGGACTACCCGGTGAGGCCGACCATCGTCTCGGCGACCGAGCCGGCGAGCGCGTCGAGGTCGTAGCCGCCCTCGAGCAGCGCGCCGACGGGCGCGTCGAGCTCCGCCCCGAGCGCGGCGACGCGCTCGGCGAGCTCGCGGTAGGTGGCGGTCTCGAGCCGGCAACCGCCGAGCGGGTCGGCGCGGTGGGCGTCGTAGCCGGCGGAGACGAGGATCAGCTGCGGCCGGTGGTGGCGCGCGGCCGGCAGCGCCGCCCCGTCGAGCGCGGCGAGCCACTCGGCCGGCCCGGAGCCGGCCGGCTGGGGCAGGTTGAGCGTGTACCCCTCCCCCGCCCCGGTCCCGGTCTCGCCGGCGGCGCCGCTGCCGGGGTAGAACGGCCACTGGTGGAGGCTGACGAACAGCACCTCGGCGCTGTCGTAGAAGGCGGCCTGGGTGCCGTTGCCGTGGTGGACGTCCCAGTCGAGGATCACGACCCGCTCGAGCCCGTGCGCCGCGAGCGCGTGGCGGGCGGCGACGGCGGCGTTGGACAGCAGGCAGAAGCCCATCGCGCGGTCGGGCTCGCAGTGGTGGCCGGGCGGGCGCAGGGCCGCGAAGCCCGTGTCCGCGGTGCCCGAGCAGAGCGCGTCGACGAGCGCACAGGCGCCGCCGGCGGCGTGCAGCGCCGCCGGCCAGGAGTCCGGCACGACCGGGGTGTCGAGGTCGAGCGCGCGGCCGGCGGCGCAGGCGGCGGCGACCCGCTCGAGGTGCTCGGGCGGGTGGACGCGCAGCAGCTGGTCGTCGGTCGCGGCGGGGGCGTCGCGGACTTCCCAGCCGAGCCAGTCGCGCGCCGCGAGCGTGGCCTCGACGGCCCGGACGCGGTCGGCGCGCTCGGGGTGGGCGCCGGTGTCGTGGGCGAGCGAGGCGGGATGACGGAGGTAGAGGCCGGCCACGTTCGCGTTACCGTACCGGCGGCGTGGCCCCCGCTCCCCCGACAGCGCCGGGCGCCGACGTCGCCGTGATCGGCGCCGGCGCGGCCGGCCTCTTCTGCGCGCTGACCGCGGCCGCGGCCGGCGCGCGCGTGACGCTCGTCTCGCGGACGCCGCTGGACGGCTCGGCGAGCTACTGGGCGCAGGGCGGGATCGCCGCGGCGCTCGCCGCCGACGACTCGCCCGAGCGCCACGTCGCCGACACCCTCGTCGCCGGCCGCGGCGCCGCGCGGCCGAGCGCGGTGCGCGTGCTCTGCGAGGAGTCGCCCGCGCGCGTGCGCGAGCTGCAGCGGCTCGGCGTCCGCTTCGACGCCGACCGCCACGGCGCCCTGGCGCTCGGCCTGGAGGGGGGCCACTCGGCGCGGCGGATCGTCCACGCGGGCGGCAGCGCGACGGGCCGGCGGATCAGCCGCCAGCTCGCGGCGCTCGCGGCGACCGACGAGCGGATCGAGATCCTCGAGGGCACGACCGCCGACGCGCTGCTGGTCGCCGACGGCCGCTGCGTCGGACTGCGCATCCGCAACGGCGACGGCGACAGCCGCCTGACCGCGCGCGCGACCGTGCTCGCCACGGGCGGGGCGGCGGCGCTCTGGGAGCGGACGACGAACCCGGCGGGCTCGGTCGGCGTCGGGCTCGCCCTCGCCCACGCCGCCGGCGCCGACCTCGCCGACCTCGAGCTCACCCAGTTCCACCCGACGGCGCTGGTCCTCGACGGCCCCGACGACGGCTTCCTGATCACCGAGGCGATCCGCGGCGAGGGGGCGAAGCTGCGCGGCGCCGACGGCGAGCGGTTCGTCGACGAGCTCGCCCCGCGCGACGAGGTGTCGCTGGCGATCGTGGCCGAGCTCGAGCGGACGGGCGCCCCCGCGGCCGCGCTCGACCTGCGCGAGGTCGACGTCGCACGCTTCCCGAATATCGCGGAGGTGCTCGCCCGCAACGGGATCGACCCCCGCCGCGACATGGTCCCGGTCGCGCCCGCCGCCCACTACACGATGGGCGGGGTCGCCACCGACGTCGACGGCGGCTCGTCGCTGCCGGGCCTCTACGCGGTCGGCGAGTGCGCCTGCACCGGCCTGCACGGCGCCAACCGGCTGGCGTCGAACTCGCTGGCGGAGTGCTTCGTGCTGAGCCGCCGGGCGGCACTGGCGGCGCTCGGCGAGCCGCGCGTCCCGCGCGCGGAGGCGGTCGCGGCCCCGATCGGCGCCCCGCCCTCGGAGCGGACGCGCGCAGCGCTCTGGCGCGACGCCGGCCTGCTGCGCGACGCGGCGGGCCTGCGCGCGCTGCTCGACGACCCGTTCCCGGTCGCGCGACTGATCGCGACGGCGGCGCTGGCGCGCGAGGAGAGCCGCGGCGCCCACCAGCGCTCCGACCATCCAGACGTGGACCCGGCGCTCGACCGGGTCCATACGGTCGTCGACGGCGCCGGCGCGGTAGCGCTCGAGCGCTGGGAGTGAGCGGCCGCCTCCCAGCCACCACGTGCGTCTATTAACACAGGCTTAACTTTTCATTCGTTCCCAGTACATGAGGCGTTGCTCTAATCGACGCCGTGGGAGAGATGGCGGCGGGCACGTCGCCCAAGGAGTAGGGAGGCTTTTCATGTACCAGTTCAGCAGGGCGATCTACCGGGAGCTGTCTCCCGAGGTCACCCCCCAGCCCGGCGGCAACCGCTCCGCCGCCCAGGCCCGCCTGCTGCGCGAGTGCGAGTCCTCGATGGAGCGCCTGGCGACCGACCGCCACTACTTCGCGCACCCGGTCAAGACGCTCTTCAACGACGTCCGCAGCCTGTTCCCGATCGGCAGCCAGATGCGCGTCTACCGCGTCATCGAGCACCACATGCTCGAGGCCGTCGAGTACGTCGACACCCAGGCGCGCGACGGCGTGACCTTCGACGGCAGCCCCCTCTGCTGCCACGCCACCACCCGCAAGGGGACCTCGTGCCAGCGCGTGCCGCTCCCGGGCAGCAAGTACTGCCCCTCGCACAAGCACCTCGAGGAGGCTCCGGCCCAGGAGCCGGTCGCCGTAGCCGCCTGACGCTCCCCCGCCCTCCAGCGCCCCGGGCACCCTCCGCTCGGGGCGTGACGCCGACCGGCTAGCGTCCCCGCCGTGATCCTCGGGGTCGACGTCGGCGGCACCTTCACCGACGCGGTCGCCATCGACGGCGACGGCGTCGCCACCGGCAAGGCTCCCACGACGCCGGACGACCAGTCCGAGGGCGTGCTCGCCGCCGTCGAGCAGGCGCTCGGCGCCCGCCCGCCCGCCGCGGTGCGGCGGCTGGTGCACGGGATGACCGTCGGCACCAACGCGCTGCTGGAGGGGCGGACCGCGCGGACGGCGCTGGTCGCGACCGAGGGGTTCGTCGATGTCGAGGAGCTCGGCCGCCAGGCGCGGCCGGAGCTCTACCGCCTCTGCGCCGCCGGGCCGGAGCCGATCGTCGCACCCGAGCTGCGCGTCGCCGCGCCGGAGCGCTGCGGTCCCGACGGCGTCCTGCGCCCGCTCGACCGCGCCGAGCTCGAGCGCCGCCTCGCCGCGCTCGACGGCGACGTCGAGGCGGTCGCGATCTGCCTGCTGTGGGGCTTTCGCCACCCCGAGCACGAGCGCGCGGCGTCCGAGGTGGTGGCGGCGGCGCTGCCGGACGCGCACGTCTCGACCTCGCACGAGACCGCGGCCGTCTTTCGCGAGCACGAGCGCTGCGTCACGACGATCGTCGACGCGACCGTCTCGCCACTGCTGCGCCGCTACCTCGGGCGGCTGGCGGACCGGACGCGCGCCGCCGGGCTGCCCGACCCCGAGATCATGCTCTCCAGCGGCGGCGTCGTGGATGCCGCGACGGCGGCGCGCCACGGTGCCTGGACGGTGCTCTCGGGGCCGGCCGGCGGCGCGGTCGCGGCGGCCGCGGCGGTACGGGCCGTGGGCGGCGACGCCGTCGCGCTCGACATGGGCGGCACCTCCTGCGACGTGTCGCTGGCGCTCGGCGGCAGGGTCGCGGTGACCGGCGGCCGGTCGATCGCCGGCCGCACGCTGGCGCTGCCGATGGTCGACGTCCACACCGTCGGCGCCGGCGGCGGCAGCCTCGCGTGGGCGGACGCGGGCGGCGCGCTGCGCGTCGGACCGCGCTCGGCGGGCGCGCGGCCGGGTCCGGCCTGCTACGGCCACGGCGGCGGCGAGCCGACGGTCACCGACGCGAGCCTGCTGCTCGGCCACCTCGACGCCGGCTCGCCGCTCGCGGGCGGGATCGCGCTCGACCGCGACGCCGCCGAGCGGGCGGTGGCGGGTCTCGCCGCGCGGGTCGACCTCGGAGTCGAGGCGACGGCGGCTGGCATCCTGCGCGTCGCCGCCGTCGAGATGGCGCGCGCCGTGCGGGTGATGACCGTCGAGCGCGGGATCGACCCGCGCGAGCTGGCGCTGGTCGCCTTCGGCGGCGCGGGGCCGCTGCACGCCGCGGCGATCGCGGCCGAGCTGGGGATCGAGCGGATCGTCGCGCCGGTGGCGGCCGGGGTCCTGTCGGCGCTGGGCCTGGCGATCTCCGAGCGCCGCCGCGACCTCGTCGAGTCGGTGCTGCTGACCGGCGACGGGCTGACGGCGGCGGCGATCGCCGCCGCCGTCGAGCGGCTCGGGGCGCGTGGCCGCGCCGAGCTGGACGCCCCGGACGCCGAGCTGCGCGCCACCTACGAGCTGCGCTACGCCGGCCAGGCGTTCGAGCTGCCGGTCGAGGCCGGGCTCGCTCCCGATCCGGGCGAGCTGCGCGCCGCCTTCGACGCCGCGCACGCCGAGCGCTACGGCTACGCGGACCCCGACACGACGCTCGAGCTGGTGACGGTGCGCGTCGCCGCGGCGCTGCCCGGAGCAAGCCCGCCGACGGCGGCGGCGGATCGCGCGGAGCGCCGCGGCACCCGCCGCGCCCGCTTCGGCGACGCCTGGCACGACGCCGCGGTGCTCGGTGCGGGCAGCGGCCCGGTCGCCGGCCCCGCGATCGTCGAGCTGCCGGGCTCGACGCTCGTCGTCCCGCCCGGCTGGCGCGGCGCCTCCGCCGCCGACGCCGTCGTCCTGGACCGAGACAGTGACTGAGCTCGATCCGATCTCCCTGCAGGTCGTGGTCGGCGCGCTGCGCGCGGCCTGCGACGAGATGGGCGTGGTACTGGTCCGCTCGGCCCACTCGGCCAACATCAAGGAGCGTCGCGACGCCTCGACGGCCCTGTTCGACGAGCGCGGGCTGATGGTCATGCAGGCCGAGCACATCCCGGTCCACCTGGGCGCGATGCCGAGTGCGGTCGCGGCGGTGCTCGACGCCGACCACGCCCCCGGCGACGCCTGGATCCTCAACGACCCCTACGCGGGCGGGACCCACCTGCCCGACATCACCGTCGTCTCGCCGGTCTTCGCCGATGGCGACCACGTCGGCTTCGCCGCCAGCCGCGCCCACCACGCCGACGTCGGCGCGCCGGAGCCGGGCTCGATGCCGGCGGACTCGCGCACGCTCGCCGACGAGGGCGTCGTGATCGCGCCGACCCGCCTGGCCCGCTCCGGGGAACTGGACCGCGAGCTGCTCGCCGACCTCACGGGGCGGATGCGCAACCCCCGCGCGAGCGCGAGGCCGACCTGCGCGCCCAGCTCGCCGCCAACCGCGCCGGGGCGCAGCGGCTCGAGGAGCTGGCGCTGCGCTCGGGCACCGACCGCCTGCGCGCCGCGCTGGCGGCGACCCAGGACTACGCCGAGCGCCGCACGCGGTCGCGGATCGCCGCGCTGGAGGACGGCGAGCGGACGGCCGTCGACGTGCTCGAGGCGGCCGGGGGCGACCTCGAGCTGCGCCTGCGCGCGACCGTCCGCGGCGACGAGCTGGAGCTCGACTTCGCCGGCAGCGCCCCGCAGCACGCGGGCAACCTCAACTGCCCGCTGGCGGTGACGCTGTCGGCGAGCTACTTCGCGCTGCGCGTGATCGCCGACCCCGACGTGCCGCCCTGCGCCGGCGCCTACCGGCCGTTGACGGTGCGCGTGCCGGAGGGCTCGCTGCTGGCCGCCCGGCCGCCGGCCGCCGTCGCCGCCGGCAACGTCGAGACCTCCTCGCGCGTGGCCGACCTCGTCCTCGCGGCGTTCGGCCACGCGCTCGGCCAGGGCACGATGAACAACCTGACGCTCGGCAACGACCGCTTCACCTACTACGAGACGCTCGGCGGCGGCCAGGGCGCCTGCGCGGACGCCGACGGCCCGAGCGCGGTCCACGTCGCGATGAGCAACACGCTGAACACCCCGATCGAGGCGCTCGAGCTCGAGTTCCCGCTGCGCGCGGTCGAGTACGCGGTCCGCCGCGGCTCCGGCGGCTCGGGGGCCCACCGCGGCGGCGACGGCGTGGCGCGCGAGCTGGAGGCGCTGGCGGAGATGCGCTACTCGCTGATCACCGAGCGCCGTCGCCACGCCCCGCCGGGCGCGGCCGGCGGGGCCCCCGGCGCACGTGGGCGCAACCTGCTCGACGGCGCGGAGCTGGCGCCGAAGGCGTCGGGCAGCCTGCGGCCGGGCCAGCGGCTGCGGATCGAGACTCCGGGCGGCGGCGGATACGGGTAAGGTGTAAGGGTCAATCTGTGACGACGATCACAGATCCCTTGATTTCGCATAGGCCCTGCGTCACAATCCGGGTCCCCCGCGCCGCAAACGGATCGAACCTGCGCGCGGAACCCGGAAGGAACCCTTTTCATGCCAGTTGCTTTGAAGGAATGGGCTGTGACCGTGCGCGCCCTCGCCGAGGGTGAGCAGCTCGTGACCCTGCGCAAGGGCGGGATCCACGAGGAGAACAAGCACTTCGAGATCGAGCACGATCAGTTCTTCCTCTACCCCACCTTCGACCACCAGCGCAACAACCTCGTCCGCGACTCGCACCTGCCGGAGCTGAGCCGCGCGCTCGAGGAGGGCGTCTGGCCCGACGGCGATCCGCCCGCGCGGGCGCTGCTGCAGGACGGCGGCATCCCCCAGCCGGACCGCGTGCGGATCCGCGCCTGGGCCGAGGTCGCGGCGAGCTATCTCGTCACCGATCCGCGTGTGATCGAGGCGCTCTCGCCCTACTACGTCTGGACCACCGACTACGCCGAGAAGCGGCTCGAGTGGAAGCGGCGGCACCCGATGCACGTCATCCTGCTGCGCACCTACCGCATCCCGCGGCCGGTGACGGTCAAGGTCCGCCCCGAGTACCACGGCTGCCGCTCCTGGATCGAGCTGCACCGCGACCTCCCGTTCGAGGGCACCCCGGTGCTCTCCGACGAGGAGTTCGAGCGCGCCGCGGCCGAGATCGAGGCGATCGCCTCGGACGCCGTGCCGGTCCTCGCCTGACCCGTCCGGCACTCGACGGGCACCGTCTTACCCGCGCGGGCTCCGGCCCGCGCGGCGTCGTTCAGGCCCCGGCCAGCTCGACGCCGAGCGCCTCGACGACCGCCGGGTCGAACTGGCTGCCCGGCGCCGGCGGCCAGCTGCGCGCGCGCGTCGCCGTCGCTGAGACGCTCGCGGTAGGGCCGCTCGGCGGTCATCGCGACGTAGGCGTCGCAGGCGTGGACGATCCGCGCCCCGAGCGGGATCGCCGCGCCGACGAGGCCGTCCGGGTAGCCGGCGCCGTCCCAGCGCTCGTGGGCGTGGCGGACCAGCGGCCGGACGTCGGCGAGGAAGTCGACCGAGGCGAGGATCCGCTCGCCGGCGACGGTGTGGGCCTCGACTATCTCGCGCTCGGCCGCGGTCAGCGGCCCGCGCTTGTTGAGCAGCTCGTCGGAGACGGCGACCTTGCCGATGTCGTGGAAGATCGCCGCGAGGCGGAGTGTGCGGACCTCGTCGGCGCCCATGCCGAGCCGCCGGCCGACGGCCGTCGCGAGCCGGGCGACGCGACCGGTCGGCTCGAGCGCGATCCGCCCGCCGGCCGCGAGCGCCGCGGCGAGCGCCTCGGCGGTGCCGATGTAGGCGTCGTCGAGGCGGGCGTAGAGCGTCGCCGAGCGCAGCGCCGATCCGACCTGCCCGGCGACGGTCTCGAGCAGGCGCGCGTCGTCGTCGTCGAAGGCGTCGAGCCGGTCGGCCTCGATGTCGATCGCGCCCCAGAGATCGTCGCCGACCAGCAGCGGCACCGCCAGCTCGGAGCGCGCGCCGGTCGCGTCGGGCCCGCCGACGTAGTCGGTGTCGGCGTCGGTGTCGGCCACGATCACCGGCCGGCGCTCGCGCAGGCAGCGGCCGACCACCCCGGCGGCGCGCGGCAGCGCCGGCAGCGGCCGCTCACCGCGCCGGACGGCGTTGCCGCGCCGGGCGATCGCCTCGACGTAGTTGTCGGGCCGCAGGCGCAGGATCGCGCAGAGGTAGTAGCCGAAGGCGCGCTGGATCTCGTCGACGGCCGCCTCGACGATCTCGTCGGGGTCGGTCATCGCCGACAGCCGCGTCCCGATCGCGTTGGCGACTGCCAACTGCCGGGTGCGCACGCGTAGCCGCTCGGCCTGCTCGCGGCCGCGGTCGGGCCAGCTGGTGTCGGCTGCTGTGAGGATGCCGACCGGCGCCTGGCTGAGCTCGCGCGGAGCGACCGGCTGCGCCCCGGGCGGCAGCGCCGAGTGCGCGACCGCGTCGCCGCGGCCGCCCGACTGCTTGCCGGCGAGCAGCGCCCGGTCGGCGTTGTCGATCAGCGCCGTCGGGCTCTGGCCGGGCACCCACTCGGCGACGCCGGCGCTCGCGCCGCAGGCGTCGGCGCCGAGCATCCGCTCGACGCCTGCGAGCGTCCTGCGCGCGAGCTCGACGGCGGCGGTCTCGTCGGAGTCGATCGCGACGATCGCGAACTCGTCGCCGCCGTAGCGGGCGACGAGGTCGTAGGGCCGGACCGAGGCGCGCAACGCCGCCCCGACGCGGCGCAGCACGTCGTCGCCGGCGAGGTGGCCGCGCAGCTCGTTGACCTGCTTGAAGTCGTCGAGGTCGATCAGCACCAGCGACAGCGGCCGGCCGGTCCGCTCGCAGCGCTCGATCTCGCGCCGCAGCATGTGCTGCATCGCGGTGTGGTTCAGGCAGCCGGTGAGCCCGTCGGTGCGCGCGACCTCCGCGAGCCCGGCGTGGGCGCTCGCGTTGCGGCACGCCGCCGCCGCGAGCTCGCCGAAGGCCTCGAGCAGGTTCATGTCCTCGCGCGTGACGCGCCGGCGCCGGTGGAAGCCGACGGCGAGCACGCCGCGCAGCTTGCCGTCCCAGTGCATCGGCACCGCGACGCAGCTGCGCACCTCGCCGAAGAACGCCGGGTCGGGCTGGGGCTCGAGCGTCCCGTAGTCGTTGCTGATCAGCGGCCGGTCGAGCTGGGCGACGCGACCGGAGAGCCCGACCCCCGGCTCGACCCGGTAGCCGACGACCTCCGGCGCCAGCCCGTGGACCGCCTCGACGGTCAGGCCGGCGGCGTCGCCGCGGTAGATCAGGGCGTTGTCGCCATCGAGGATGCTCGCCGCCTCGTCGCAGATGCGGCCCAGGACCCGCTCGAGGTCGAGGCTCTCGTTGAGCGTCTTGGCGGCGCGCGCGAGCGCGGCCTGCTGGGCGACCTGCTCGGCGTGCTCCTCGGCGAGCCGCAGCTGGGCGAGGCTGGCGGCGGCCGCCGCCGCGAACGATCCCGCGACGCCGATCTCGGTGTCGTTGAGGTCGCGGTCGGGACCGTCGAGCAGCACGAGGACGTCGCGGACGGTCGTGCCGGTGCGCATCGGCAGCAGCAGCGCGGTGCCGGCGCCCGGCTCGCCCGAGACGAGCCGGTCGAGCTCGGCCGCGTCGGGGCCGCGGGCGCTGAGCGCGGGCGGGTCGTCGGCGAGCAGGGCCGCCAGGGCGGCGGAGTCGGGGACGGCGATCAGCGGCCGCTGCACGGCGACGGCCGGGCTGGCGGCGACCAGCTCGGCGTGGCCGTCGCCGGCGACGACGTGCAGCAGCGCCGCGCGCTGGACGGCGAAGAAGTCGCGCGCCTCGGCCACCAGGCGGCGGCGGATGACGTCGGGGCCCTGGAGGTCCGCGGCGGCGCTCAACAGCCGGGTCACCGCCCGCATCGCGTCGGTCGCCGAGCCGACGCGCGCGTCGGCCGGGGCGACGGGCGCCAGGCGGGTCACAGGGTTGGGTATCCCCACGAACCAGTGATCGGCCGGGAGCCCGTCCTCCTTTAGCGCCTTCTGGGCCGCGCGGCCCAGTGTCGGATGCGACTCAGAGGCCGAGCGTCTTGGCGATGATGTTGCGCTGGATCTCTGAGGTCCCGCCGTAGATCGTCGTGACCACCGCGGTGCGCAGGTAGCGCTCCATCGGGTACTCCTTGGCGTAGCCGTAGCCGCCCGCCATCTGCACCGACTCGAGCGCGCAGCGCTTCGCCAGCTCGGTCGCGGCGAGCTTGGCCATCGAGGCCTCCTGGGGCAGCATCCGGGTCGGGTCCTCGTCGGTCATCCGGGCGACCCAGCGGACCAGCAGCCGCGCCTGGACGAGGTCGGTCGCGAGGTCGGCGAGCCGGTGCTGGAGCGCCTGGAAGGAGCCGATCGGACGGCCGAACTGGCGCCGCTCGCCGACGTAGGCGAGCGTGTCGTCGAACGCCCGCTGGGCGAGCCCGAGCGCCATCGCAGCGAGGATCACCCGCTCCTTGTTGAGGCCGGCCATCAGCTGCAGCCAGCCGCCGCCCTCGGTGCCCATCAGCGCGTCGGCGGGCACGCGCACCTCGTCGAGGTGCAGCTCGTTGGTGTCCTCGCCGCCGAGCGTGTCGATCGGCCGCATGGCGAAGCCCTCGGCATCGCGCGGCACCCACAGCATCGAGAGGCCCTCGTGGCGCTCGGATCCCTCGCCGGTGCGGCAGACGATCAGCACGTGGCTGGCCTTGTGGGCGAACGAGCACCACATCTTCGACCCGGAGATCACCCACTCGTCGCCGTCGCGGCGGGCGCGGCACTTCAGCGCCGCCACGTCGGAGCCGGCGTCGGGCTCGGACATCGCGATCGCCAGCGTCCCGCCGGCCGCGACGCGGCCGAGCAGGTCGCGCTTCTGCTCGTCGCTGCCGAAGCGGTTGAGCGCGCCGACGCAGATCAGCGTGACGCCGTAGGCGGCGACCGGCGCCTGCCCGCGCGAGAACTCCTCGAGGAACAGCGTCGCGTCGAGGAAGCTCCCGCCCGAGCCGCCGTAGCGCTCTTCGATCTCCAGCCCGTACCAGCCGAGCTCGCCCATCCGCGCGGCGATTCCGTCGTTGTGCGGGTCGCGGCCGCCGTCGGTCAGCTCGGCGAGCTGGTCGGGCCCGCACTCGCGCGCGCAGAAGTCGCGCACCGCGGCGACGAAGTCGCGCTGCTCGTCGGTCAGTCCGTGGTCGGCCGGGCTTCTCGGCGCTGTCGGCATCTCTCGGGTCCTCCCCCGCGTCGGCTCGCTGCTGGCGCGGAAAGGCTACCCGTCGCCGGCGCCCCGCTCGGCCAGCAGCTCGCGCGCCAGCTCGGCCCCGCTCGCCGGGACGAAGATGTCGCGCGCGCCGGCCGCGAGGAAGTCCGGCACGTCCATGCCGAGCGTCCGGCGCAGCATGCTCGGGATCCCGTTCTCGAGCAGCAGGCCCTGCATCAGCTCGGCGACCGGCTGGTTCGGCGCCCAGCCGACCTTGACGAGGTCGCCCTCGGCGTAGGCCGGGTCGATCTTGCGCGCCTGCTCGCGGCGGGCCTCGGCGAGGCTGTCGACCGGCTCGTCGAGGCGGTCGTCGCCGCTGGCGCGCCGGTCAGCCATCGAGCTCGATCGGCTCCTCGTCGACGCGGCCGTCGGCGATCCGCCAGGCGCGGACGTGCGCGTCCCCGTCGAGCGAGACGATCACGTAGATCCAGTGCGGGTAGGTGGCGAGGTTGATGTCGGTCTGCGACGGCTCGGCCGGGCTGCGCGGGTGCGAGTGGTAGATCGCCACCCCGTGGCCGGCGTCGTCGAGCTCGTTGGCGGCGAGCAGGCTGCGCCCGTCGAGCTCGTAGCCGTAGGGAGAGCTGCGCGGGTTCTCGGCGCGGAAGACCTCGCCGACCACGCCGTCGTCGAGGCGCAGGTAGCCACAGCACTCGTTCGGCGCATCCTCGCGCGCGTGCGCGACCAGATCGTCCCACTGGGCCCTCGTCATCTGCATGCCCGCAAGCCTACGTCACCAGCTAGCCTTCGCTGGCCATGGCCCTCGCGTTCATGTCGCCCTCCCCGATGGAGCTGGTGGTGATTCTGATCATCGCCCTGCTGGTGCTGGGTCCGAAGCGGCTGCCGGAGACGGCCCGCTCGATCGGCCGCGGGATGCGCGAGTTCAAGGACTCGCTGTCGGGGATCGGCGACGACGAGCCGCCGCGCCGCGCGGAGGTCGAGCCGGCCGCGACGCGCCGCGACGATCCCGGCGGCCTGCCGGTCGACCCCGCGGTCGTGATGGGCGGCCAGCCCTTCGACGACGACCTCCCCGACCGCTACGCCGGCGCCGACGACCTCGGTCCGGAGGGCGCCGCCGCCGGCGTCGAGGACGGGATGGCGCCCGCCGGCGCCGCTGCCGACGGGCCGTTCGACGACGACCTCCCCCACGACGACGAGTACACCGCCGAGGATCCCGACGGCTACGACGACGGGCCCGAGGAACAGGCGGCGGACCCGTCGGGCCGCCCCGGCTGACCGGCCCCGCCGGGAGCGCGAGCGGGCGGGTCGCTCGCTACCAGAAGGACGCGGACTCGAGCACGCCCTCGTCCTCGAGCTGCTCGATCGGCTTGGTGTAGACGCCGGAGCTGAGGTACTTCCAGCCGTCGTCGGGCGAGACGAAGACGACGTTGCCCTCGTCGAGCTCGCCCGCGATCCGGGTGGCGATCGCCGCGACCGCGCCGGTCGAGACGCCGAGGAAGAGGCCCTCCTCGTCGAGCAGCCGCTTGGTCCAGACGACGGCGTCGCGGTTGGAGACGAAGATCTTGCGGTCGATCAGCGACAGGTCGATGATCGGCGGGATGAAGCCGTCGTCGAGCGAGCGCAGTCCCTGCACCAGCTCACCCTGCAGCGGCTCGGCGGCGACCACGACGGTGTCGGGGTCGTGCTCCTTGAAGCGGCGGCCATTGCCCATCAGGGTGCCCCCGGTCCCGAGCCCAGCCACGAACGCCGTGACCTCGTCGAGCTCGTCGAGGATCTCGAC
>JAAYBF010000123.1 GCA_012718975.1 Solirubrobacterales bacterium
CAACGCCTCCCGCAGCCCCCGCTCGACCTCCTCCGCCGCGTCGTCCCACGACGCCGCGGCGGTGAACGCCACCCCCGCGTCCGAGCGCGCGAGCCAGGCGTCCTCGTCGTCGAGCAGCCGCTCGACCGCGTCGGCGAGCGCGACCGGGTCGGCGGCCGCGAGCTCGGCCGGGCCGTCGGCGCCGAAGACGGCCTCGGAGCTGCCGCCGGCGAGGTCGACGCACGGCAGACCGCAGGCCATCATCTCCTGCGGGATCAGCGAGTAGTTGGTCAGCGAGAGGCAGAGCCCGACGGTCGCCTCCCGGTAGGCGGCGGCGAGGTCGTGCGGCGCCGCGACGCCGAGAGACTCGGCGGGGAAGGTCGTCTGGGGCGCGGGGTCCTGACCGAACAGCAGCACGCGCGTGTCGGGCCGGCGGCGGCGCAGCTCCTCCAGCGCGAGCAGGCCGAGCGGCACCGCGCGGCGGGCGGTCACCCCGCGGGCGTAGAAGACGACGGTGTCGCGGCGGCGCTCGGCGTCGGGCAGCGGCCGGTAGACGTCGTGGTCGACGCCGAGATGGAAGTAGGAGCCGCGGCAGCCGTGCTCGCGCTCGACGAGGTCGCGCAGCCAGCGGCTCGCGCAGATCGGATACAGCCCGAGGTCGTAGGTCTGCTCCGCCCAGATCCGCTCGGCGGAGGTGGCGTAGAACTCGGGCTCATGGTCTTGGACGAGGTAGGCGCGCGCGCCGCAGCCCTCGAGCATCGCGACCGGATGCGCGGTGTCCCAGCCGGTCGCGACCGCCACGTCGGCGCCGTGCCACTCGCCGAACCCGGTGAATACCGGCGCGGCGATCGGCGAGAACCAGTCGCGGATGTCGCGCCGCAGCACCGCCGGCGCCTGCAGGCGGGTGGCGCCGCCGGCGTCGAAGACCCAGATCGTGCAGGTGTGGCCCATCCGCTCGAGCCGCCGCACGAGCTTGAAGATCGTCGAGTGGCCGCCGCTGCCGCGCCGAAACGGCGGGATCGCGAACGCTAGGTGGAGGCGGTCGCGCTCGGCGGCGCCCGCCGCGCGCGGCTCCAGCGGCGCAGCGCCCTCGCGGGCGTAGCGGAGCACCGCCCCGTAGGCCGGCTCGCCGGTCGCGGGCGTCGGGGCCGGGGCGGTGGCCGGCGCGGGCGCTGAGCCGTTCGCGCCGACGCCGCTCGCCCGCCCCTCCAGCGACAGCCGCCGCTCGAGCGCCGGCGGGATCCGCTCCGGCCGGCCGCCGGCGATCGCCGCCGCCTTGCGGCTGCCGTGGTGGATCGCCGAGCGCGCCGTCCACGCCGCCCGTCGCGCCGCCGGCCAGCCCTGCTCGGCCATCCAGCGCCGGTCGCCCGCCACCCCGCGGCGCAGGTCGCCCAGCGCGGCGCGCGCGTCGGCCGGCTCGACGTGGCCGGCGGTCTCGCGCAGGCCGCGGTACTCGTCGTAGTAGCGGCGCGCGAACTCGACCGGCCCGTAGTCGTGGGCGTGGCGGACCGCCGCGCCCGGGTGGAAGACCTTCACCCAGCCGGCCTCGAGCGCCGCGCGGCCGAACGCCTGGTCCTCGGCGTAGTCGATGTCCTCGAAGCGCAGCTCCGCCCAGCAGGCGCGCGCGTAGGAGGCGTTGACGTTGGAGAGGAACGTCGTGTCGCCGGCGCGGTGCAGCGCCGGCCGCCCGTCGGGCGCCATCGACGCGAAGAACTCGGTCAGCTCGCGGGCGATCATCGGGCTGGTGTCCGGCCACGGCAGGTGCGGCCCGTAGACGGCGCCGACACGGGCGTCGAGCTCGTGGGCCTGCCGGTGGGCGTCGAGCCAGCCGGACTCGGGCACCGCGTCCTGGGTCAGGAAGCAGACGATCTCGCCGCGCGTCCGCTCGGCGGCGAAGTTGCGCGTGCGGCCGTGGCCGAAGTCGCCGGGCGGGATCTCGATCAGCGTCGCGCCCGCCGCCCGGGCGATCTCCGGCGAGCGGTCGCGCGAGCCGGAGTCGACGACCAGGACCTCGTCCGGCCCCTGCGCCGCGACCGCGTCGAGCAGCGCCGCGAGATGGCGCTCGCCGTCCTTGACCGGGATGACGACCGAGACCGACCGCGCCACGGCTCAGCGGCGCTCGAGGACGTAGACGTCCCGGCCGCCCTCGGCCCGCCCCGGCCAGAAGCGGTCGACGCGCCAGCCGGGGGCGTGCGAGAGCAGCCACTCCGGGGCGAGGAAGGCCGTGCCCCAGCTCGCCTCGTCGATCCCGTCGTCGCCCTGGCGCCCGAACTCGCCCTTGAACCAGTGGCCCGAGGCGTAGAGCGCGTCGCGGATCTCGCCGAGCTGCTCGGCGGTGCGGACGCCGTGGGCGTGGTCGTGGGCGATCGTCTGGTAGCCGTGCGCGGCGAGCACCAGCCGCCCGCCGGGGCGGACCGCGCGGCGGACGTCGGCGAGCCAGTCGACGGCGGCCGCCGCGGCGCAGTGGGTCCAGAGCGAGAGCGCGTAGGCGAAGTCGAGCGTCTCGTCGGCGTAGGGCAGCGGCGGGCGCAGGCCCGAGACCGCGAAGTCGATTCCGGGCAGGCTGGCCGCCGCCCACTCGACCGCCTCCGCATTGGGGTCGCAGCCCTGCCAGGCGGTCTCGGCGTGCGCGGCGGCGAGCAGGCGGAGGACCTCGCCGGTGCCGCAGCCGATGTCGAGCCCGCGCATCCCCGCCGCGATCTCGCCGCCGCTGCCCTCGAGCGCGTCTGCGACGAGGTCGGCGCGGCTGGCGCTGGCGGCCACGGCGGGCGCGTCGGGCGGCTCCGCGGGGCCGTCGGGCGGCGGCTCGAGCGCGCTGAGCCCGGTGCGGTCGAGGACGGCCGCGACCCGTCGCTCGACGCCGTAGCCGAGCAGCAGCCGCCGCCGCTGTGGCTCGGGCGCGTCCAGCAGCGCCGTGCGCTCGGCGTCGGAGAGGGCGGCGTCGATCGCGGCGGCGCCGTCGTCGCCGAGCCGGTCGAAGAGGGCGTCGGTCACGGGCGCGGTCGCCGGGGCGGCGGGCCGCACCGTCCGCTCGAGCGGATCGTCGGCCGGCAGGTCGGCGGCGCCGGCGATCTCCTCCTGGGCCTCGCGGGCCTCGCGGGCGAGATGGCGCTTGACCTCGATCGCGGCCCGCTTGCCGCGCCGCGCGACGCGCATCGCGACCCGCACCCGCGCGCCGGCCGGCTTGCGCATCAGCTCGTTGAGGTCGATGCCCCAGCGGTCGAGCCAGTAGCTGCGGTCCTGGGCGGCGGCGAGCGCCGCGTGCGCGCGGGCGAGCTGCTCGACGTGCTCGCGCTCGGCGTCGGCGTCCGCCGCCGCCGCGGCGTGGGACGCCTCTGTGCCGTTGGCCCCGGCCGTCACAGGTTCTCCGCGATCCGGGGCGCCTCGCGCTTGAACAGCCACAGCCCGAGGACGAAGACGCCGACCGTCAGCGTCGCCGGGATCAGCAGCCGCCACGTCCCACCGATCGCCGTCGCCGCGCTCGGGGCGGAGGGGTCGAGCACCGCGTGGCGCATCTGGGTGAGGATCGTCGCCAGCGGGTTGATCGCGAGCATCTCGCGCTGGATGGTCTGGGGCAGCATCCCGATCACGTAGAGCACCGGCGAGGCGTAGAAGGCGATCCGCAGCACCACGTCCCAGATCGGCTCGATGTCGCGGAAGCGGACGTAGAGCACCGACAGCAGCATCGCGAAGCCGATCGACAGGATCGCCAGCGCCAGCACCAGCAGCGGGAACTCGAGCCAGCTCCAGTGCGGGGTGACGCCGGCGGCGACCGCGAAGACCGCGACGGCGATCAGGTTCAGCCCGAGGTTGAACAGCGCGCTCAGCGACACCGAGACCGGGATCGCGATCCGCGGGAAGTGCATCTTGCGCAGCAGGTTCTCGCGCGCCATCAGGCACTGGACGCCGCCGCCGGTCGTCTCCTGGAAGTAGCCGTAGAGGACGATCGAGGTCAGCAGGTAGACGGCGTAGTAGCGGACGTCCTCGCCGAGCGCGAAGACCTGCGTGAAGACGAAGTAGAGGACCGCGAAGAGCATCAGCGGCCGCATCAGCGTCCAGAGGTAGCCGAGCACCGAGCCGAAGTAGCGCAGCTTGAAGTCGGTGACGGCGAGGATCCAGGTGAGGCTGAGCGAGCGGCGGAGGTCGCCGCCGAGCGCGGAGGGGCCGCGGGTGTGCGAGGGCGCGGCCGCGGGGGCCGGAGCCGGGGCGGTGGTCGCGGTCGCGCTCACGGCCGCTCGATCTCCATCTCGGTCGGCAGCTCGGCGACGCCGCCGGTCGCCAGGCCGCCGGTCACCCTGATCGTCGCCGCGTCCTCGCGCATGTCGAGCACGATCCGCCCGTCGGAGCTGAGCACGCCGGGGGTGAGCGTGTAGACGCTCTGGGCGAGCCAGTTGGGGAAGTCGAAGCGGACGGTGACGCGGTCGCCGGCGGCGAACTTGCCCGACGCCGAGATCCGGTCGCTGCGCGCCACGTAGATCGTGTGGCGCACGTCGTTGCGGAAGGTGATCGTGAAGACCGGGTCGTCGACCGGGTCGACGAACTCGACCTCCATCGCCGCGGCCGCCCGCTCGCCCTGGGCGACGTCGACGGCCGCCGTCGCGCCGCCCTCGGGCCGTCCCGCGCCGTCGGCGGCGCACCAGACGTCGCGCACCCGGGCGCGCGGCACGTCGGGGGCGCCGGAGGGCCCGCCGCCGGCGACGGTGCCGAAGTTGACCTCGGCGTACTTCGAGGCGATCGCGTCGGGGTCGCCGATGTCGACCACGTCGCCGCGCTCGAGCAGCATCGCGCGGTCGCAGAAGCGCCGCACCGAGTCCATCGCGTGGGTGACGAAGATGATCGTGCGGCCCTCGGCCTTGAGCCGGTCGAACTGGTCGAAGCACTTCTGCTGGAACGACGCGTCGCCGACGGCGAGCACCTCGTCGACGAGCAGCACGTCGGCGTCGACCTGGATCGCGACCGCGAAGCCGAGCCGCACGCTCATCCCGGACGAGTAGTTCTTGAGCTTGAGGTCGACGAACTCCTCGAGCTCGGCGAAGGCGATGATCTCGTCGAAGCGCTCGAGCGCCTGCTTGCGCGTCAGTCCGAGCATGATCGCGTTGATCACCACGTTGTCGCGGGCGCTCAGCTCGGGGTGGAAGCCGACGCCCAGCTCAATGAACGGCGACAGCCGGCCGCGGACCTCGATCCGCCCGGAGTCGGTGCTGTAGATGCCCGCCAGGCACTTCAGCAGCGTGCTCTTGCCGCTGCCGTTGCGCCCGACGATCCCGAAGAACTCACCCTGGCCGATCTCGAGGCTGACGTCGTCGAGCGCCCGCAGCTCGCTGAAGCGGTGCGTGCGCCGCGGGTGCAGCACGCGCTGCTTGAGCGTCGAGTACTGCTCGTGGGGGAGGCGGAAGCTCTTCGAGACGCCCCGGACCGACACGGCCGGTGCCGCTCCCGGTCTGTCCCGCTGGCTCTCGCGCGCAGGTTGTTGCACCGTGGCCGGCAAGTCAGCGAACGGTACCAGCGGGGACGGCGCCGGCCGCCGCCCGGGCGCGTGGTCGCGGCGGCCCGGTGGGCGCTGTCTATCGTCAGCTCGGTGCCCGGAGCGTCCGCCCTCCCGCTGCGCCTGCTCTTCGCCGTGGCCCTCGTCCTTGCGCTCGCGGCGCCCCCGGCCACGGCCGACGTCCCCCGCGACGGCTCCGGCTTCGCGATCGCCGACGACGAGACCGACTGGGAGAACCCGGCCGCGGCGGTCAACCTCGGCGCCCAGTTCGAGCGGCTGCGCCCGGCCGTCTACCGGCTCCAGATCCCCTGGAACGCGCTCGAGCCGGCGCCGCTGGGAGCGTCGGCCGGCGAGCTGGAGCGGGCGTCGAACCGCAGCGCCTGGCGCTGGCGCACGCACGCGCTGATCGACGCAGCGCGGGCGCGCGGGGCGACCGAGATCGTCCTGACCCTGCGCGCGAACAACGACAGCACGGTCGGTCGGGGCGGCTACGTGCCGCCAGTCGCGGTCCACGCCGCCGAGGTGGCGCGCGTCGTCGCCGACTTCGCGCCGAAGGTGGACGCCTGGGGCGTGGCGAACGAGCCGAACCTCTGGCAGGTCGGCGACGATGCCCACCGCGACATCGGCCGGATCCCGACCGCGGCGCTCGTCACCTACCAGGACAACCTCGCCGCCGCGCTCGCCGCCCACGACCCCTCCGCGCTGCGCACCTCGCCCGACTTCAACGACGAGACGCGCGACTGGCTCGGCTACGTGCGCGCCTACAGCCGCGCCGGCGGCGACTGGGGCGACGTCGCCGCGCTGCACCCCTACGGCGCCGTCGCCAGCTATGCCGCGACCGGCGACCCGGTGGCGGCCCTGCGCGGGATCGAGGACTACGCCCGCGCGGTCCCGCCGGGTCTCGACATATGGGCGACCGAGGTCGGCGCCCACCACACTGGCGACCCGGCCCGCCAGGCGGCGGCTGTGGACTGGCTGGCGACCGGGCAGGACGGCTGCGCCTCGACGGCCCCCTGCTCGCCCGCCAGCCACGACCGCTTCACGCGCATCCTCTACTACCACGTGCGTGACCACAGCGACAGCTGGGACACCGCGCTGGTCGAGAGCGACCTCACGCCGCGTCCGGCCTGGACGGTGTGGTGCGCGGCCGCCCACGGCGACCGCCCCGACCACCCCGACTGCCGGCCGACCGCCTTCGAGCGCGCCGGCTCGCCGGTGGCGCCCGGCTGGCCGCCGCCCGCCGGCTAGATCGAGGCCGCCGCCGGCCAGGCGGGCGACGGTGCGGGTCTCGGGCGCGAGCACTCGACGACCTGGCGCGCGAGCGGCGGCCGCCCGTCGCGCGCGGAGGTCAGAGCCGCCTGATCCGCCGCAGCCGCGCGATCGGTGTGATGTACCAGGCCCAGGCGAACACGGCGGCGATCAGGCCCGCGACGACGATCGTGGTCGCGGCGCCGAACAGGAAGTCGCAGACGAGCACGACCACGCCGATCATCCCGAGCGCGAGCAGCGTCAGCCCGGCGATCGTCAGCCGCGTCGCGACCGCGACGACATGCTCCTTGTCGCCTTGGCGGAACTCGATCCGGTGCTGCATCGACGGCGCGATCAGCAGCGCCGAGGCGAGCGCCGTGCAGACCAGCGTCGCGAGGTAGACCTTCTCCTGGAACGGTGTCACCTCGTCGAAGCGGGCGTTGAACGGCACCACGAGCAGGAAGGCGAACAGCACCTGGACGCCGGGCAGGCCGACGCGCAGCTCGCCGAGCAGGTCGTGGAGGTGGCGGTCGGACCGCTCGGCGGGGGTCTCGTCGCGCTCGGGGGTGGCCGGCTCCATCGGAGCCAGCCTACCCCTGGCGGGGCGTCTCCAAGCGGGGGGTCAGTGGCCGCCGGCGCGCACCAGCAGCACCGGCCGGTGCGCGTGGTTGGCGACGCCGTGCGAGACGCTGCCCAGCAGCGCCGACTTGATCCCGGAGTGGCCGCGGGAGCCGATCACGATCGCGACCGCGTCGACGTCGTCGGCCACGCTGAGCAGGGTGCTCCAGGTGTTGACGTGGCAGACCGCCGGTCGCGGCTCGGCGTCGAAGCCGAGCTCGCGGGCGATCGAGGCGCCCTCCTCGGCGAGCGCCTCGGACTGCTGCTGGGCCTCGCGGTCGAGCTCCTCGTAGGCCTGGCGGGCGACGCCGGTGGGGATGGCGAGCAGGCTCGCCGGCGCCGCGGCCGCCGTCGACTGCCAGACCGACGCGACGACCGCCGCGCCGCCGCCGAGCACCTTCGCGGCCTCGTGGATGGCGTGCTTCGCGCCGTCGGAGCCGTCGTATGCGATCAGGACCGGTCCCTTGTCTGCCATGCCGGGAGCCTAGTGCCCGAAGCGCACGTCCGGCAGCCAGCGATCCATCCAGCTCGGCAGCCACCAGGCGGCGCGGCCGAGCAGCCGCAGCAGCACGGGCATCAGCAGCAGCCGCACGAGCGCCGCGTCGAGCAGCACCGCGACCCCCAGGATCACACCCATCTCCTTCGGCGGCAGCGGGCCCGACAGCGCGAAGGTGAGGAACACGGCGACCATTACCGCCGCGGCGGCGAAGATCACTCGTCCGGAGTGGGCGACCCCGCCGACCATCGCCTCGCGCGGGTCGTGGGAGCGGTCCCAGTGCTCCTTCGCCGACGACAGCAGGAACACGGTGTAGTCCATCGAGATCGCGAAGATCATCGCGAAGAAGAACACCGGCCCCCAGGCGTCGAGGAAGCCCTGCGACTCGAAGCCGAGCAGGCCCGACAGGTGGCCGTCCTGGAAGATCAGCTTCGCGACGCCGAACGCGGCGCCGGTGCCCAGCAGGCTCGTGAGCACGCCGACAGCGGCGATCACCGGCGCCTGCAACGCGACCAGCAGCAGCAGGAATCCGAGCACGAGCACGACCCCGATCACCAGCGGAGTGGTGTCGGCCAGGGCGCTCTCGAGATCGTGGTTCTCGGCCGCCGCGCCGCCGACGAGCGCTCCGGGCGGCAGCTCGGCGCGCAGCCGCTCGATCGTCGCCCCGGTCGCCGGGTCGGAGGGGTCGGCGGCGGGCACGGCCTGGATCGCGACGAGCTCGCCCTCCCCGGCCATCGCGGGCATCGTCTGGGCGATCCCCGAGTCGGCCTGCAGGATCGCCGTCGTCGCGGCGGCCTCGTCCTGGGGCGCGACCACCTGGAGGGTGCCGGGCGCGCCCGGCCCGAACGCGGCCTGGACGGCGGCGTAGCCCTGGCGCGAGGAGTCCTCCTCGGGCACGACCTTGATCGACGGCATGCCGGTGTTCAGGCTCAGCACGGGCACGGCGAGCGCGACCAGGGCGACGAGCGCGACCGCGCCGTAGCCGAACGGGCGCCGCCAGAGCCGCTCCGCCCAGGCGGCGAAGCGCGGCGAGCGGTGCTCACCTGAGTGCACCCAGGGCAGCCCGAGCTTGTCGACGCGCGGCCCGAGCTTCGCCAGCACGGCTGGCAGCAGGGTCAGCGTCGCCGCCAGCACGAAGACCACCGAGAGCATGATCCCGGCGCTCATCGAGCGGAACGCCGGGCTCGGCACGAGCATCACCGCGCTCAGCGCGATCAGGACGGTCAGCCCGGAGAACAGGACGGCCTTGCCGGCGGTGTCCATCGCGACGGCGGTCGCCTCGACGGGATCGAGCTTGGAGCCGAACAGCGCTCCGCGGAAGCGCATCACGACGAACAGCGCGTAGTCGATGCCGAGCGCGAGCGCGAACATCAGCGCGAAGTTCATCGCCCAGATCGAGATGTCGAAGATCTGGGCGCCGAGGAACAGCGAGCCGGCGGCGGCGACCAGGCCGAGGATAGTCAGCATCAGCGGCAGCCCGGCGGCGACCAGCGAGCCGAACGCGAGCAGCAGGATCGTCAGCGTCACCGGCCAGGAGATCAGCTCGCTCTTGAGCATCGCGGTCTTGTTGGCCTCGTTGAAGTCCGACCACATCCCGGGCGCGCCGGTTAGGTCGACGTCGACGCCGTCGCCGCCGAGCGCGGCGAGCTCGCCCTTGAGGTCGTCGGCGGCGCGGACCATGTCGTCGGGCGCCTGGGCGGCGCCGGCCTGGACGACGGCGGTGCGGCCGTCGCGCGAGATCGAGGCGCCGGGCTGGGGGGAGACGACGGTGCTCACCGCGTCGCTGGAGCGCAGCTTCTCCTCGACGGCGGTGACGGTGGAGTCGAACGCCGGGTCGCCGGCGGCGGCGGAGTCGGACTGGACGACGACCATCAGCCCGTAGCCGGAGAGGCCGCCGAGCTCGCGGTCGATCGCCTCGCGCGCCTGGACCGACTCCGAGCCGCTGGCCTCCCAGCCGGCGCCGGAGAGCGCGTGCTCGACCTTCGGCGCGAAGAAGCCGAGCCCGAGCGCGACGACGATCCAGGCGGCGAGGACGACCTTGAAGTGGTTGGCGGTCCAGCGGCCGAGCCGCCCGATCGGGCCGACGCGAGTCATCGGGCCTCCTCGGCGCGCGGGTAGACGACCGAGCGCAGGTGGGCTACGCGGGTGAGGGCCAGCGACGCCGGGCAGGCGCCGACGACGACGTAGAGCCACTGGTTGACCCCGGCGAGCGCCGGGAGGATCAGGAACCACGGCGACACGAGCACCGCCAGCGCCACGCCGATCAGCGTGACCGTGCCGGCGAGCGCGAACAGCACGCGCTCGAGCGGCCAGCGGGCGGAGGTGGGGACGGCGCAGGCGGCGCCGGCGCGGTCGTTCATCGGATGCCTCCCTGGTCGAGGATCGAGTCGAGGTCGGAGAGCTGCTGGCGCAGACCGCCGCAGACCTGCTCGCAGAGGTCGAAGATCGTGGGGTCGGCGATCGCGTAGCGGGTGAAGTTGCCTTCGCGGGCGCGGCTGACCATGCCGGCGTCGAGCAGCACCGCCATGTGCTTGGAGACGTTCTGCTGCGAGGCGCCGGCGGAGTCGGCGAGCTCGCCGACGGTCGCCGACCCGTCGCGCAGGCGGTCGAGCAGCTTGATCCGCATCGGCTCGCCGAGCACCCGGAAGCGGCGGGCGATCAGCTCGACGAGCGGGTCGGGCAGGGGGTGGGCGAGCGGGTCGGACATGCGCCCGACCTTAGCACAACTATTCAGTTGTGTAGTTGTCTAGCTGTCGGCTCGGGGCGGCGGCGGGTCGCCGGCCGCGACCGGGTGGCGCGCGAACAGCTCGAGCGCGCGCTCGGCGACCAGCTCCGGCTTCTCCTCGGCGATGAAGTGGCCGGAGTCGGGCACCAGCTCGACGGTCATGTCGTCGCAGTGGGACTCGACGCCCTCGAGCATCCGGTAGGAGACGGCCTTGTCGCGCATTCCGAAGAGGAACCGCGCCGGCGGGCGCAGCCGCAGGTCGGCGAACCGCCGCTCGACCAGCACCGCCTTGAACGAGCGCACGTAGCTGCGGTAGAGCAGCGCCGTCGCGCGGGCGCTCTCGGGCCGGCGCAGGCGCGCCGCGTAGCCCTCGGCGTCGGAGCGGGTGATGCCGTCGTGGACGCGGTCCGCGCGCAGCAGCTTCGCGATCAGGCCGGGACGATCGCGGACGATCCGCTCGCCGAGCGCGGCGAAGAGGAAGACGTACCACGTGCGCCAGAGCTCCAGCGCGAGCCGCGGGCTCGGATGGACCCAGGGCGGAACGGTGTTGAGCACGACCATGCTCGCGACGCGGTCGGGCGCGGCGATCGCCGCCGCGAACGCCGCGAAGCCGCCCCAGTCGTGGCCGATCACGTGCGCCTGCGGGATCTCGAGGGCGTCGAGCAGCGCGATCGCGTCCGCGCCGAAGGTCACGCCGTCGTAGCCCACGCCGGGGGCGCCGCTGGCTCCGAAGCCGCGCAGGTCCGGGGCGATCAGGCGGTGCGAGCCCGCGAGGCGGGGGATCACCAGCCGCCAGCTCGAGGCGTCCTGCGGCCAGCCGTGCAGCAGCAGCACCGGCGGGCCGGAGCCGGCCTCGTAGATGTGGACGTCGAGCGGGCCGGCGTCGTGGGTCGAGATCGTGACGGTGCGCTGCGTCGCGCCGGGGATCTCGGGCGGGGCGGGGACGGTCGCGGTGGTCGCCATCGTCTGACCCTAACCGCGGTCGGTGCGTGTGGTGCCGCTCGTCCGGCGGAGCCGAGCCGGGTCCGGCGCGTCAGGCCAGCTCGACGGCGACGACGCGCATCGTGCGCGTGCCCGAGGGTGTCTCGAGCGTCGCGGCCTCGCCGGCGCGCTTGCCGACGAGCGCCTGCCCGACGGGCGAGTCGATCGAGATCCGGCCGTTGCCGGGGTCGGCCTCGATCTTCGGCACGAGGGTGTGGGCGAGCTCCTTGCCGGTCGCCTCGTCCGTGTATGTCACCCGGCTGCCCATGCCCGCGACGCCGTCGTCGGCGGCCTCGACGATCTCGGCCGAGCGGAGCTGGTCGCGCAGGCCGTTGATCTTGGCCTCGAGCATCGCCGCGTCCTCCTTGGCGGCGTGGTACTCGGCGTTCTCCTTGAGGTCGCCCCACTCGCGCGCGGTCTTGATCCGAGCCGCGACCTCGCGGCGGCCCTCGCCTTCGAGGCGCTCGATCTGGTCGGTGATCTTCTGGTGGGCGGCCGGCGTGAGCTTCGTCGTATCGGACATTGCGGGGGAACCCTAGCGGCGGCACCGCCGAGATGTTGTACACTTGTACATGTACAGCCGTACAATATCGAGGTCCCCTCCATGCCACCGCTCGTCCTACTCGCCTGCGCGATCCTCTTCGAGGTCTCCGGAACCGTGATGCTCCGCCTCTCCGACGGCATGTCGAAGCTGGCGCCCGCGGTGGCCGTCGTCGTCTTCTACGGCGCGTCCTTCTACTTCCTCGCCCTGGTGATCAAGCGGATCGACATCGGCGTCACCTACGCCGTCTGGGCGGGCGCGGGTACGGCGATCGTCGCCGTCGTCGGCGTCCTGATCTGGGACGAGCCCGTCAACGCGTTGAAGGTGGCGAGCATCCTGGCGGTGATCGCGGGCGTGATCGGGCTCAACCTGTCGGGAGGGCACTGACGATGGCGGGGCCGGGCGCCTCCACACCGGCGCGGACGGCGTCCGCCGGGGAGCCGCGCGGCGCGGCGCGCCGGCGGGCGCTGCGGGCTGCCGTCGTGCGGCTGATCGGCCAGGGCGGGATCGCCGCGGTCGACCACCGCGCCGTAGCCGCGGAGGCGGGTGTTCCGCTCGGCTCGACGACCTACTACTTCGCCTCGAAGGCCGAGATGATCGCCAGCGCCCTGGCGAGCGCGGCCGACGGCGAGGCCGAGCGGTTGCGCGCGCGACGGGACTCCGGAGCGCTCGAGGTCGCGCCGGAGGACGTCCCCGCGCGCCTCGCAGACGTGTTCCTGCACGCCTGGGAGATGGACCGCACGACCCAGATCGCCCAGTTCGAGCTCTACCTGGAGGCGGCCCGCAACCCGGAGCTGCGTCCGGCGGCCGAGCGCTGGGACTCGGCGTATCGCGACCTGATCGCCGCCGCGCTCGAGCGCGCGGGGGTCGCCGACGCGGCCCGCCGCGCCCCGATCGTCTCGGCGAGCCTGGTCGGCCTGCTGCTCGACCACGTCGCCGGCAACAGCTCGCCGGCCGAGCTGCGCGACCAGGTCGTCGAGTTGATCGCCCGCTTTGCGGCCGCGTAGGCCGTCCCGCGCGTCCGCGGTGCATGCAGTCACGTTGCCTTGGCCACCGCTCGGCCCGCGCACCTTCACCGCCCTCCGGGCGTCCGGTGCCGTCGGTGGCCGGTTCGAGGTCTTCGAGCTACGGGCTGGCCCCGGCGGGTCCCGGTGCGGCGATGCGCGCGAACGTCGGCGCGGCGATCCGGTAGAGGACGTGGGGGAGCCCGGCGTGAGTGGTTGCGCCTTCGTAGGTCATGCCGAGCCGCTCCATCACGCGTCGCGATGCGCGGTTGTGGGGCAGCGTGAACGCGACGATCTCGTCGAAGCCGAGGGTGTCGAAGCCGTGGGCGAGCGCGGCGCGGGCGGCCTCGGTGGCGTAGCCCCGACCCCAGTGGGCGGACAGCAGCGTCCAGCCGATCTCGACCGCGGGCGCGTCGTCGACGGTGGCGTGCTGGAGGCCGACCTCGCCGACATAGACGTCGTCGTCGCGGCGGCGCAGATACCACCAGCCGATCCCGTTCTCGGCCCAGCCGCGCGCGAAGCGGGCGAGGATCTTCTCCGCCTGGGCGGGCGTGCGCGCCCCGCCGCGCTCGCCGGGCCAGATCCATTCGGCCACGAGCGGGTCGCCGAACAGCTCCACGGCGACGTCGCGGTGGGACTCCTCCGAAGCCGGCTCCCCGATCAGCCGCTCGCTGAGCAGAGTGGCCATCGCCTCATCTAACCCGATCCACGACCTCGCGCCAACTGCCTCAAGTGCCCGCGTGGAGTTTTCTTGGGGGTCAACCCCCAAGAAAACTCCACGTGTGGGCACCGGCCACCCGCACGCCTCGGCCAGGAACGACGGAGGCCGCCCGGGTCGGGCGGCGTCCAGGACCTGCGTGGCTGTCTGCGCCGGCTCAGCCGCAGCCGGTGTTGTTGCCGCAGCTCGAGCACGTGTAGCACGTGCCGGTGCGCTGCATCATGCCGCCGCACTGGGAGCAGGCCGGGCCGAGGTCGAGCCCCGTGACCATCGCCGGGGCGGCGATCGGCGGCTCGTCGGTGAATGCGGAGCTCGCCGGCGCCGGGGCCTCGACCGCGCCGGTCTCGACGGTCGCCCCGCCGGAGCCGTTGCCGCCGTTGGAGTGACCGTTGGCGGCGCCGTTGCCGCCGTTGGCGGGCCCGGCGGTGTCGCCGCGCATCAGCGCCTGCTGCGCCGCCTGCCGGGCCTTGACCTCCTTGGTCATGATGCCCAGCTCCTCCTGGATGTCGGCGTCCAGGAAGCGCGACGCCAGCCAGCGCATGATGTAGTCCGGCAGCGACTTCGCGAACGGGATCTCCTGGTTGCCGGTGATCCCCTCCGGGTCGAAGCGCATGTAGGAGAACTTGCGCACGAGCGTCTCGAGCGGCACCCCGTACTGCAGCGCGATCGAGATCGACGTCGCGAACGCGTTCATCATGCCGCGCAGCGTCGAGCCCTCCTTGCCGATGTCGGTGAGGAAGATCTCGCCGACCGAGCCGTCCTCGTAGCGGCCGGCGGTGATGTAGCCCTCGTGGCCGGCGATCGAGAACTTGTGGGTGATCGACTCGCGCTCGCGCGGCATCCGCTTGCGCTTCGGCGGCGCCTCGGCCAGCGCCGCCTTGACGGCCGCGTCGATCTTCGACTGGATGTCGGCGGGCTCCTCGGACTGGGCGTCGGTGCGCAGCGCCTGCGCGGTCTTCGAGCCGTCGCGGTAGATCGCGAGCGCCTTGAGGCCGAGCTTCCAGCCCTCCATGTAGGTCTCGGCGACGTCCTCGACAGTCGCGCTCGACGGCAGGTTGACCGTCTTGGAGATCGCGCCGGAGAGGAACGGCTGGGCGGCGGCCATCATCTTGATGTGGCCCATGTGGCTGATCGCCCGCTCGCCGACGGCGACGTCGAAGACGGGCAGGTGCTCATCGGCGAGCCCGGGCGCGCCGACGATCGTGCCGTGCTCGGCGATGTGCGCCTCGATCTGCTCGATCTGCGGATCGGAGTAGCCGAGCGTGCTCAGCGCCCGCGGCACCGTCCGGTTGACGATCGTCATGTTGCCGCCGCCGACGAGCTCCTTGAACTTGACCAGCGAGAAGTCCGGCTCGATGCCGGTGGTGTCGCAGTCCATCAGGAAGGAGATCGTCCCGGTCGGCGCCAGCACCGTCGCCTGCGCGTTGCGGTAGCCGTAGCGCTCGCCGAGCTCGATCGCCTCGTCCCACGACCGCTTGGCGGCCTCGAGCAGCGGCTCCTCGACGAGCGCCGAGTCGATCTCGTCGGCGGCCGCGCGGTGCTTGCGCATCACGTGCAGGTGCGGATCGCGGTTCTCGGTGAACCGCTCGTAGGGGCCGACGGCCGCCGCCACCTCGGCCGACTTGCGGTAGGCGCGGCCGGTCATCAGGGCGGTCACCGCGCCGGCGAGCGCACGGCCCTCGTCGGAGTCGTAGGGCAGGCCGTTGCTCATCAGCAGCGCGCCGAGGTTGGCGTAGCCGAGGCCGAGCTGGCGGAAGGCGCGCGCGTTGCGGCCGATCTCCTCGGTCGGGTAGCTCGACGGGCCGACGACGATCTCCTGGGCGAGGATCACCACGTCGACGACGTGCTCGTAGGCCTCGACGTCGAAGCTGCCGTCTTCGCGGCGGAACTTCATGAGGTTGATCGACGCCAGGTTGCAGGCCGAGTCGTCGACGTGCATGTACTCCGAGCACGGGTTCGACGCGTTGATCCGGCCCGAGTTCGGGCAGGTGTGCCAGTCGTTGATCGTCGTGTCGTACTGGACGCCCGGATCGGCGCACTGCCAGGCGGCGTCGGCGATCTGGCGCAGCATGTCGGACGCGTCGTGGCTGGCGACCGCCTTGTGCTCCTCGGTGCGCGCGATCAGCTCCCAGTCCTCGCCGCGCTCGGCGCGCTGCATGAACTCGTCGGTCACGCGCACCGAGTTGTTGGCGTTCTGGTACTGGATCGAGGTGAAGCCGTCGCCGTCGATCGACATGTCGAAGCCGGCGTCGCGCAGCGCCGCGGCCTTCTGCTCCTCGCGTGCCTTGCACCAGACGAAGTCGAGGACGTCGGGGTGGTCGATGTCGAGCACGACCATCTTCGCCGCGCGGCGGGTCTTGCCGCCCGACTTGATCGTGCCGGCCCACGAGTCGGCGCCGCGCATGAACGACACCGGCCCCGACGCCGTCCCGCCCTTGGCGAGGTGCTCCATCGAGCCGCGGATGTTCGAGAGGTTGATCCCCGAGCCGGAGCCGCCGCGGAAGATCCGGCCCTCCTTGGTGTTCCAGTCGAGGATCGACTCCATCGTGTCCTGCACGCTGAGGATGAAGCAGGCCGAGCACTGCGGCTGCTCCTCGAAGCCGACGTTGAACCAGACCGGCGAGTTGAAGGCGGCCTGCTGATGGAGCAGGATGTGGGTGAGCTCGGCCTCGAAGGCGTCGCCGGCCTCGTCGGAGGCGAAGTAGCCGAGCTCGCGACCCCAGCCGGCGATCGTGCCCGAGACCCGGCCGATCATCTGCTTGACCGACCGCTCGCGCTCCTCGCTGCCGAGCCGGCCGCGGAAGTACTTCTGGGCGACGATGTTGGTCGCGTTCTGCGACCAGGACTTCGGGAACTCGACACCGAGCTGCTCGAAGGCGGGCTTCGCCGGATCGCCGATGACCGCGTCGCGGATCTCCCACTCGACGGCGTCGAACGGGTGGACGCCAGGCTCCGTATAGCGCCGCGCGACCTCGACTCCGGTCGTGTTCGTGGTGGCTGCGGTGCTGTTGCTCGGCATGATTCCCCTCGTGACTTTGCTTCCGGTTCGCCCGGTCGCGGAGGTCGTTACCGCAAGCCGGGAAGCGAGGATGCCTCCCGGGTCAGACGGAAAAGCGCGGGTGTGCGTCTGCGCCCTGCTCCACGTCCACTTTAGAGGGCGCGGGAACCGCTTCCCAGAGGGGTGCGGGCACTGAAATTCCCGCTGTTTGCAGCTTCTTCGCCCCCGGGCGAGAAAGTCCGGCGGCGCTCAGCGCAGCGAGTCGAGCGTCGTTGCGAGCCCCTCGGCGAGGCCGGTCTGGGCCCGCCAGCCCAACTCCGCCCCGGCGCGCGTCGCGTCGAGCGCGATGTGGCGCACCTCGCCAGGTCGCTCGGGCGCGAACTGGGCCTCGAACGGGCCGTCGGCCTGCGGCGCGAGCGCCTCGATCAGGTCGATCACCGTCGACTGGACGCCGGTCCCCACGTTCACCGGGCCGGTCACCGTCGCGCCGGCCGCCGCGAGGTTCGCGGCGACAACGTCGCCGACGTAGACGTAGTCGCGCGTCTGGAGGCCGTCGCCGAAGACCGTCGGCTGCTCGCCCTCGAGCAGCTTGCCGCAGAAGATCGCGATCACGCCGGCCTCGCCGAGCGGGTCCTGGCGCGGGCCGTAGACGTTGCCGTAGCGCAGCGACACCGCCGAGACGCCGTGCAGGCGCGCGAACAGCTCGCAGTAGCCCTCGGCCGCGAACTTCGACTGGCCGTAGGGAGCCTCGGGCGCGACGGGATGGTCCTCGGGCGCGGGGATCGTGCGGCCCTCGCCGTAGATCGCGCCGCCCGTCGAGGAGTTCACCACGCGCGCGCCGACCTGGCGCGCCGCCTCGAGCACGTTGATCGTCCCGACGACGTTGATCTGCGCGTCGAGCGCGGGGTCGGCCGCCGACCTGCGCACGTCGATCTGGGCGGCGAGGTGGAAGATCGCCTCGGGCCGCACCCGCTCGGCGAGCGCCACCAGCGCCGCCTGGTCGCGGATGTCGCCCTCGACCAGCTCCGCGCCCGCCGCGAGCGCGCCGTCGAGGTTCTCGCGGCGGCCGGTCGAGAGGTCGTCGATCACGGTCACCTCGTCGCCGCGGGCGAGCAGCCCGTCGACGATGTTCGACCCGATGAACCCCGATCCGCCTGTTACGAGAGTGCGCATAGGCGCGGCATGCTAGCCGCGGCGCGTCCGCGCGGTCAGCGCCGGCCGGCCGGCGCTCCCGCGTCACCCAGCACCGCGGCGAGCGCTTCGAGCGCGTGCTCGCGGTGGCGGTCCTGGGCCGCGACCGCGGCGTCGGCGTCGCCGTCGGCGAGCGCGGCGAGGATGGCGCGGTGGTGCTCGGCGGCCGCGGCGCGGTGGTCGCCGCTGTTGGCGTAGAGCGCCCGGTAGGCGTCGCTGGCGTCCCAGAGCCGGCGGATCGTGCGGGCCAGCAGCGGCCGGCCGGCGGCGGCGTAGAGGTCGAGGTGGAAGCGGCGGTTGGCGGCGGCGTAGGCGGTCAGGTCGCCACGCGCGCTGGCGGCGTCGGCGTCGGCGACGTGGTCGGCGAGCCGCTCGAGCGCGTCGTCGTCGAGCGGGACGGCGGCGCGGATCGCCTCGGCCTCGAGCAGCTCGCGCATCCGGTAGATCTCGCGCAGGTCGGCGAGCGAAAGCTCGGCGACGAACGATCCGCGGTGCGGCTCGTAGACGACCTGGCCCTCGCCCTCGAGGATCCGCAGCGCCTCGCGCACCGGCACGCGCGAGACGCCCAGCTCGGCGCCGACCTGCTCGGCGCGGATCGGCTCGCCGGGCCGCAGATCGCCGGCCGCGATCCGCCGCCGCAGCTCGGCGAGGACCGCCTCCTGGGTGGACGGGGGGCGAACGAAGTCGCTCATCCGCCCAGCCACTCCCGCAGCTCGTCGCCGTGCTCGTCGTGGTCGGGTGGGCGCCGCCGGGTCGCGGCCGGGGTGAGCGACAGCCTCGCCGGGTAGGCGACGGTGCGCACGCCGTCGTGGTCGTCGACCGGGTCGAGGCCCAGCGTGCCGGCGAGCGCGAACGCCTCGGCGACGTCGTTGATCGGGCCTGCGGGAACGCCGGCCGCGGTCAGCAGCTCGCGCCACGCGGCGCGGTCGCGCGCGGCGAGCCGCTCCTCGATCAGCGCGCGCAGCGCCGCCCGGTTGGCGACCCGGTCGGCGTTGGCCGTAAAGCGCGCGTCGGTCGCCAGCTCGGGCGCGCCGATCGTCGCCGCGAGCGCGGCGAACTGGCGGTCGTTGCCCGCGCAGATCATCAGCTCGCCGTCGGCTGCGCGGTAGGGCGCGAACGGCTCGATGCTCGGGTGGACGTTGCCGAGCCGGCCGGGAACCGCGCCGCTGCCGAGCCAGCCGGTCGCCTGGTTGGCGAGCGCCGCGAGCGTCGTCGAGAGCAGGTCGATCGTGACCCGCTGGCCGCGGCCGGAGCGGTCACGCTCGCGCAGCGCGGCGAGCACGGCGGTGGTGGCGTAGAGGCCGGCGATCACGTCGACCAGCGCGACGCCGACCTTGCTCGGGGAATCCGGTGGTCCGGTGACGCTCATCAGCCCGCCGAGCGCCTGGACGAGCGGGTCGTAGCCGGGCAGGTCGCGCCCGGCGCCCTCGCCGAAGCCGGAGATCTCGCAGTGGACCACGCCCGGGTTGGCGGTCGCGACCTGCTCGTGGCCGAGGCCGAACCGCTCGAGCGTCCCTGGCTTGAAGTTGGCGACGACGACGTCGGCGCGTTCGCACAGTCGCCGGGCCAGCGCGCGGTCGCCCTCGTCGGCGAGGTCGAGCGCGATCGAGCGCTTGTTGCGGTTGGCGGCGTGGTGGTAGGTGGCGCGGCCGGCGGCATCGCGGGGCGGGCCCCAGGCGCGGGTGTCGTCGCCGGCGGGGGACTCGACCTTGACGACGTCGGCGCCGAGGTCGCCCAGCGTCTGGCCGACGAGCGGACCGGCGAGCACGCGCGAGAGGTCCGCGACGAGCAGGCCGGCGAGTGGCGCCTCGGACTTCATAACGTAGATCGTATACCTTCTACGGGATGGACCCCCTAGACCCGCTCGCCCTCGACACCCTCCTCGACGACGAGGAGCGCATGATCCGCGACACCGTCCGCCGCTACGTGCGGGAGCGGTTCATCCCGGTCGTCGCCGAGCACTACGAGGCCGGCACCTTCCCGGAGAGCGTCCCCGCCGACCTCGGCCGCCTCGGCCTGCTCGGCATGCACCTCTCCGGCTACGGCTGCGCCGGCGCGTCGGCGACCGCCTACGGACTCGCCTGCCTCGAGCTGGAGGCGGGCGACTCCGGGCTGCGCTCGTTCTGCTCGGTCCAGGGGTCGCTGGCGATGTTCGCGATCCACCGCTGGGGCAGCGAGGAGCAGCGCGAGCGCTGGCTGCCGCGGATGGCCGCCGGCGAGGCGATCGGCTGCTTCGGACTCACCGAGCCCGACGCCGGCTCCGACCCGGCATCGATGCGCACCTGCGCCCGGCGCGACGGTGGCGACTGGGTCCTCGACGGGGCGAAGATGTGGATCACCAGCGGCTCGATCGCCGACGTCGCGGTCGTCTGGGCGCGGACCGAGGACGGCGCGGTCAACGGCTTCCTCGTCGAGCGCGGCACGCCCGGGTTCTCCGCGCCCGCGATGCACGGCAAGCTCTCGCTGCGCGCGAGCGTGACCAGCGAGCTGGTGCTCGACGGCGTCCGGGTGCCCGACTCGGCCCGCCTGCCCGAGGCCGACTCGCTGCGCGGCCCGCTCTCGTGCCTGAACGAGGCGCGTTACGGCATCGTCTGGGGCGCCGCCGGCGCCGCGCGCGCCTGCTACGCCGCGGCGCTCTCCTATTCACGCGAGCGCGAGCAGTTCGGCAGGCCGCTGGCCGCCTTCCAGCTCACCC
>JAAYBF010000124.1 GCA_012718975.1 Solirubrobacterales bacterium
CAGCACCAGCCGCGCCAACGCCGGGCCGAGCGCCGCCAGCGCCGCCGCCTCGACCGCCGGCCCGCCGCCGAGCCGGTCGAGCGCGGCCGCGGCCGTCTCGTCGAGCACCCGCTGCTCGTCGCGCAGCTGGGCTGCCGTCTCGGCGATCGCCCGCTCCGCGCGGCCGTCGACCGCGCGCAGCGCCGGCAGCAGCATCGCGCGCACGCGCGCGCGTGCGAAGCGCGGGTCGCTGTTGGCGGGGTCGTCGCGCCAGCGCAGCCCGCGCGCCGCGCAGTGCGCGCGCGTGTCGGCAGCGGTGGCGGCCAGCAGCGGCCGCACCAGCCGCCCGCGGCGGGGGGCCATCCCCAGCAGCGCGCGGCGGCCCGGCGAGCTGGCGAGCCGGTAGAGCACCGTCTCGGCCTGGTCGGAGGCGGTGTGGCCGGTCGCGAAATCGGCGGCGGCGTGACGCTCGGCGAGCGCGTAGCGGGCGTCGCGGGCGCGCGCGTGGAGGTTGCCGCCGCCGGAGAGGTCGACCGCCTCGACCGCCAGCTCCACCCCGAGCTGGTCGCAGAGCGCCCGGCAGTGGTCGGCGTCGGCGGCCGAGTCGGCCCGCAGGCCGTGGTCGACGTGCAGCGCCGCGACCTCCGCGCCGAGCGTCAGCGCGACGTCGAGCAGGCAGACCGAGTCCGGCCCGCCGGAGAGCATCACCAGCAGCGGCTCGCCCGCCGCGACCAGCCCGCTCGCCGCGGCCGCCACCAACGGGGCGTCGGCGTCGCCGGCGCTCGCGCCGCCCGCCGGCCCCGGACCGCTCACCCCTCCTCCGCCGCCGCCGCGCGGCACAGCCGGCGCGGCTCGTCGAAGCCCTTCAGCTTGACCTGGCCGATCGGCTCGAACGCCAGCCGCTCCGACGGCCCGGCGGCGGCGACGACCGCGTCGGTGACGATCACCTCCCCCGCCCGCGCCCTGGCGACCACGCGCGAGGCGAGGTTGACCTCGCGGCCGAAGTAGTCGCCGTCGCGGTAGAGCGCGGCGCCGTGGTGGATGCCGATCCGCGGCTCCGGGCGGCCGCGGAAGCGGGCCTGGAAGTCGACCGCCCACTCCGTCAGCGCGCGCAGATCCTGGCCGACGATCATCACCTCGTCGCCGATCGTCTTGACGACGCGGGCGTCCTCGGGCAGCGAGTCGCTGACCCGCTCGACGAACCGCTCGACGTAGGAGAGCGCCTGCTCGTCGCCCTCCTCCTCGGTGTAGCGGGTGTAGCCGGCGAGGTCGCAGAAGCAGATCGCGACGCGCAGCCGGCCGAGGTCGACGTCGCCGTCGAGCTCCATCTCCATGTGGCCGACGACGTCCTGGGCGACGAAGTGCGAGAGGAAGCGGCGGTGCAGGTACTCCATCAGCGCCGAGGAGAGCGGCAGCAGGTCGCGCGTCAGGCTCTCCATCCGCTCCGCCATCGCCAGCCCCGGCACCCCCTCGCGCATCAGCGGCTCGTGCACGTAGAGGTGGATCAGCCGCACCTCGGCGTCGGCGATCTGGCTCAGCGCCTGCCCGTACACCCGCGCGAGCTGCAGCGCCGCGACCAGCGGCAGGCCGCTGTCGAGCACCCGCGCCGACGTCGCGATCGCCGCCAGGTCCTCGTCGCTGAGCGAGTCGAGGTCGCCGGTCGGCAGGCCGAAGCTGCTCCACATCCGCGCCAGCAGCGCCGGCTCGAGACCCGTCGCGCGCGCCGCCTCGGAGGCTGTCGCGACCCCGTCCTGG
>JAAYBF010000125.1 GCA_012718975.1 Solirubrobacterales bacterium
GCGTCGGAGAAGAACTTCTCGCCCTCGCGCGCGGCGCCCTCGAAGGCGTCCTGCAGCTCGTCCTCGGTCAGCGCGACGCGGAAGCCCTTGCCGCCGCCGCCGCCCGCGGCCTTGATCGCGACCGGGTAGCCGACCGACTCGTCGATGATCTTGCGCGCGTCCTCGACGGTCTCGACCGGGTCGGTGGTGCCGGGGACGATCGGCACGCCGGCGGCCTTCATCAGCTCGCGCGCCTTGGTCTTGGAGCCCATCGCGTCGATCGCCTCGGCGGGCGGGCCGATGAAGACGATCCCCGCCTCCGCGCAGGCGCGCGCGAACGGGGCGTTCTCGGCGAGGAAGCCGTAGCCGGGGTGGATCGCCTCGGCGCCGGACTGCTTGGCGACCTCGATGATCTTCTCGACGACGAGATAGCTCTCCGCGGCCGGGCCCGGGCCGAGCAGGTAGGCCTCGTCGGCGCGCTTGACGTGCGGCGCGTCCCGATCGGCCTCCGAGTAGACGGCGACGGAGCCGATGCCCAGCTCCTCCAGTGCGCGGATGACGCGAATGGCGATCTCGCCGCGATTCGCTACTAGGACCTTGGAGAACATGCGGCGCGGAAGGGTACCGGCCGCTGTGGCGGCGTGCCGGCTCGCCGCGCCCTGACGCGACCGGCGCGCCGGCGCGCGGACGCGGTCATACTCTCCGCCGGTGAGGGTTCGGGCATGAGGGTCGGGCGGGTTCGCGGCACGGCGGCGCTGGCCGCCGCGTGCGGCGCCCTGGCCGGCATGGCCCAGCCGGCGGTGGCCGCCGAGCTGGAGCGTTGCGGTGGCGACCGTCCGCGCAGCTGCCTGCGGATGACGGTGCCGCTCGACCGCTCCGGGGCGGTGCCCGGCACGGTTCGCCTGCGCGTCGACCGCCATCGCGCCACCCGCAAGGCGACCCGTCCGCCGCTGTTCCTGCTCGCCGGCGGGCCGGGGCAGTCGGCGATCACGGCCTGGAGCACCTCCGCGGTCGACGCGACGCTGGGTCGCGCGACGCGCCGGACGCGGGACGTGATCGTGATCGACCAGCGCGGCACCGGCCGCTCGGGGCTGCTCGACTGTCCGGCGGTCCAGCGCGGCAGCTTCGACGCGATCGGCGCCTGCGCGGCGAAGCTCGGTCCCGCGCGCGACTTCTTCACCTCGGCCGACATGGCCGACGACATCGACGCCGTCCGCGCCGCGCTCGGCGCCGAGCGGATCGCTCTCGTCGGCGTGTCCTACGGCACGCACCTCGCGCTCACCTACGCCGGACGCCATCCGACGCGCGTCGAGCGGCTGCTGCTCGACTCGCCGGTCCCGCCCGCCGGGGTCGACCTCTTCGCCCGCCCGTCGATGCGCGCGGCGCCGCGCGTCGTCGCCTCCACCTGCGGCCGGCGCCGCTGCCGCTCGTTCACCCGCGACGCCGCGGCGGACCTGCGCGCGCTCGCCGCCCGGCTCGAGGACGGTCCGATGCGCGGGCTGGTCACCCGCCCGGACGGCCGCCGCCGGCCCGCGGCGATCGACGGGGCGGGCCTGCTCGAGATGATCGCCGGCGGTGACGTCTCGGGTCTGTTCGCGGACTACATCCCGGGCGCGGTGCGGCGCGCCCGCCAGGGAGATCCGGCGCTGCTGCTGCGAACCGCCCGGCTCCTGAGGCGCTCGGCGGGCGAGACCGACGACGCCAGGACGATGAGCCTGGCCTCCTACCTCGCGACGCTCTGCGGCGAGAGCGGCCTCCCCTGGACGGCGGCGACGGCGCCCGGCGAGCGGCTCGCCGCCGCCTCCCTGCTGGCGGAGGGACTCGGCGCGGACGCGTTCGCGCCGTTCGGTCCGAAGACCGCGCTCGGCTACGCGCCGCTGCGCGCCTGCGCCCGCTGGCCGTACCCCAGCCGCCCGGCCGCAGCTCCGGCGCCGCCGCCGGACGTCCCGGCGCTGGTGCTCGTCGGCGCGCGCGACTCGCGCACGCCCGTCGCCGACGCGCGCGCGGTCGCCGCGCTGCTGCCGCGAGCCGAGCTGCGCGTCGTGCGCAACGCCGGCCACTCGGTGCTCGGCGCGGGCGCCTTCGAGTGCCCGATGCGCGCGGCCGGGCGCTTCCTCGCCGGCCGGCCGGCCGGCGGCTGTGCGGCGATCGCGCCGGTGACCCTGGGCGTGTGGAAGCCGCCTCCGAGCCGTGTCGGGGATCTGCCGACCTTCGGGCTGCGGCCCCGCGTCGGCCGGACGCTCGCGGCCGTCGACGCGACCGCGACCGACTTCGTCAGCGTCTTCCTCCCGGAGATGATGGCCGCGCTGGAGCAGGCGTTCGCGGGTGAGGAGCCCTCGCGGTTTAGCCCGCGGTTCGGGGCGCTGCGCGGCGGCAGCTACGTGGCCGCGACGTCGGGCGTGCGGTTCGAGCGCGCCTCGGTGGTCCAGGGCGTGCGGGTGTCCGGCGCGCTGCGCGGGGCCACCCCCAAGCGCATGCGGCTGCGCGTCAGGATCGGCGGCCGGGCCGGCCTGCGCGGCCGCCTGACGTTCAGCCGACGCGGCGTCTCCGGGGAGGTCGACGGCCGCCGGGTGCGGATTCGCCGGACCATCCCCTCCCTGGCCCTGATGGCCGAGAGCGAGCGCGCCGCCACCCCGCCCGACCCGCTCGCGGTGCTGCGCGAGGCCCTCGACGCCGACCCCCGCCCGCCTGCGCCGTCGCTCGCCCCGCCGCCGAATCCCTTCCGCTAGCGGCGCTCACCGCATCGGTCGAGGTTTCGCACCCATGTCGTGCGTTGCCTCGAGCGGTGCGCGGGACGGGCGGATCGATCGAGGAAGTGGCTGGTGCCAGACCTAGGCGGGGTCGGCGCTGAATCTCCGCGCGGCCGGCGTTAGGTCTCGGCGGGGGCGTCGGGGCCGGGTGGGGCCTCGGCGGTGGTCGCGGAGGCTTCCGGCCGGCGGGCGGCGCGGCGGGGCTGGATGACGAGCGAGTTGACGACCATCGCGGCGATCGCGGCGGGGAAGAGGGCGATCACCCAGCCGGGGACGTCGAGCCCGGCCTTGGAGAGGAGCGCGAGGCCGGCGCCGATCAGGACGAGCGAGAGCGTGGTTCGCAGGACGCCCGCGCCGACGCGCAGGGTGAGGTTCGAGCCGAGCCAGACGCCCGGCACCGAGCCGAGCAGGATGTTGCCGGCGAGGGCGAAGTCGACGTTGCCGGCCACGATGTGGGCGGCCGAGGCGGCCCAGAGCAGGATCGCCGCGTGGAAGATGTCGGTGCCGACCACCCGTGAGGGCACCAGCCGGAACAGCAGGATCAGCCCGACCGCGATCAGCGCGCCGCTGCCCGCCGAGGTCACGCCGAGGACGAAGCCGACGACCAGGCCGAGCAGGATCGCCGCGACCTTCGCGCGCCGGTCCATCGTCACCGAGTCGCGCTCCTTGTCGTGGAGCGCCTTGAGGAACAGCGCGCGGGTCAGGGTCAGGATGCCGGTGATCAGCAGCACGACCGCCAGCGCGACGATCAGGATCGTGTCGAAGTCGTCGCCGTAGGTGCGCTCGACCAGCTCGAGCACGTAGACGCCGCCGATCGCGGCCGGCACCGACCCGACCGCCATCCACAGGCTCAGCGGCATGTCGACGGTGCCGTGGCGCAGGTGGCGCCAGCCGCCGACCGTCTTGGTCACCGCGCCGTAGGCGAGATCGGTGCCGATCGCGGTCACCGGCTTGATGCCGAAGACGAGGATCAGCAGCGGGGTCATCAGCGACCCGCCGCCGATCCCGGTCATGCCGATCAGCACGCCGACGCCGAGTCCGAAGGCGACGATCGCTACGTCCACCGGCTATTTCCCACCGAACTAGTTACCATTATCGACAAATAAGGGTACAGGTCTACGACGAGGGGCTCCATGCGCCGCCGCTCGCCCTGCCCGCGACCCGGGGGGTGCCCGACGGTACGCGAGCTGAGACCCTCCGTCAGCCGATCGCGGCGATCACCGCCGCGGCCGCCTGCTCGACCGTCTGCTCGCCGGGGCGAACGACCAGCTCCGGCCGCGCGGGCGGCTCGTAGGGGTCGTCGATCCCGGTCATGCCGCGCAGCTCGCCCGCGCGCGCCTTCGCGTAGAGGCCCTTCGGGTCGCGCCGCTCGCAGACCTCCAGCGGCGTGTCGACGAAGACCTCGACGAAGCGCAGGCCCGCCGCCGCGTGCGCGGCGCGCACGCGCTCGCGGTCGGCGACGTAGGGGGAGACCAGCGACACCAGCACGACCGTGCCGGCGTCGGCCATCAGCTTCGCCACCTCGCCGACGCGGCGGACGTTCTCGGCGCGGTCCTCGGCCGAGAAGCCGAGGTTGCCGTTGAGCCCGTGGCGGAGGTTGTCGCCGTCGAGCAGGTAGGCGTGGCGGCCGGCGCGCAGCAGCTCCGCCTCGGCCGCCACCGCGACCGTCGACTTGCCCGACCCCGACAGCCCCGTCAGCCAGACGGTCAGCCCCTCGCCGCCGGTCACCGTCGCGCGGTCCGCCCGCGACACCTCCCCGGCGTGCCAGACGACGTTCTCGCTCTTCCCGCTAATCCTCGTCCGCTCCGAGGATCATGCCCGCGGCGACGGTGTCGTTGCTGCTCTCCTCGATCAGGATGAAGCTGCCGGTGGCGCGGTTGCGGCGGTACTCGTCGACGAGCAGCGGCGCCGACAGGCGCAGCCGGACGCGGCCGATCTCGTTGAGGCCGAGCTGGTCGGCCTGCTCGTCGCGGTGCATCGAGTTGACGTCGAAGCGGTAGCGCAGCTGGTCGACCTTGGCGAGCGCCGTGCGGGTGGTGTGCTTGATCCGGTAGCGGCCGCCGGGACGCAGCGGGCGCTCCGACATCCAGCAGATCGTCGCCTCGACCTCCTTCGACGGGGTCGGGCTGTTGTTGATCCGGCAGATCATGTCGCCGCGCGAGACGTCGACGTCGTCCTCGAGCAGGACGGTCACCGACAGCGGCGGGTAGGCCTCCTGCAACGGCCCGTCCTGGGTCTCGATCGCCGCGATCCGCGTCCGCACGCCGGACGGCTGCACGACGACCTCGTCGCCGACCGACAGGACGCCCGAGGCGACCTGGCCGGCGTAGCCGCGGTAGTCGTGGTGGTCGTCGTCCATCGGGCGGATCACCCACTGGACCGGGAAGCGGCAGTCGATCAGGTTGCGGTCCGAGGCGATGTGGACGTGCTCGAGGTGGTAGAGCAGCGACGGCCCGTCGTACCACGGCATGTGCTCGGAGCGCTCGACGACGTTGTCGCCCTGCAGCGCCGAGATCGGGATGAAGGTGATGTCGGTGACGTCGAGCTTGGCCGCCCAGGAGGCGAACTCGGAGGTGATCCGCTCGAAGACCGCCTCGTCCCAGGCGACGAGGTCCATCTTGTTGATTGCCACGACGAGGTGGGGGATGCGCAGCAGCGACGCGATGAACGCGTGGCGGCGCGACTGCTCGACGACGCCGTTGCGGGCGTCGATCAGCACGAGCGCCACATCCGCGGTCGACGCCCCGGTGACCATGTTGCGCGTGTACTGCTCGTGGCCGGGGGTGTCGGCGATGATGAACTTGCGCTTCGGCGTGTGGAAGTAGCGGTAGGCGACGTCGATCGTGATGCCCTGCTCGCGCTCGGCGCGCAGGCCGTCGGTGAGCAGCGCCAGGTTGACGTAGCCGTCGCCGCGCTCGACCGACACCCGCTCGACGTGCTCGAGCTGGTCCTGGAGGACCTGCTTGGAGTCGTAGAGCAGGCGCCCGATCAGCGTCGACTTGCCGTCGTCGACCGAGCCGGCGGTCGCGACGCGGACCAGCTCGGAGGGACGGGCGTCCACGAGGACCTTGCCGTTGGTGGCCGCGCCCGGCACTAGAAGTAGCCCTCCCGCTTGCGATCCTCCATCGCTGCCTCCGAGACGCGGTCGTCGGCGCGCGTCTCGCCGCGCTCGGTGATCCGCGTCGCCGCGATCTCGGCGACGACCTCGTCGAGCGTCGCGGCGCTCGACTGGACCGCGCCGGTGCAGCTCATGTCGCCGACGGTGCGGTAGCGGACCGAGGCGGTGTAGGGCTCCTCGCCGGGCAGCAGCTCGACGTAGGGCGAGACGGCGTAGATCATGCCGTCGCGGTCGAAGACCTCGCGCTCGTGGGCCATGTAGATCGACGGGATCTCGAGCTCCTCCTCGCGGATGTACTGCCAGACGTCGAGCTCGGTCCAGTTCGAGAGCGGGAACACCCGCATGTGCTCGCCCGGGTTGATGTGGGCGTTGTAGATGTTCCACAGCTCCGGGCGCTGGGCCTTGGGGTCCCAGCCGCCGAAGTCGTCGCGGAAGGAGAAGATCCGCTCCTTGGCGCGGGCGCGCTCCTCGTCGCGGCGGGCGCCGCCGAACGCGGCCTTGAAGTCGTGCTCGGTGATCGCGTCGAGCAGCGCGACGGTCTGGAGGCGGTTGCGCGAGGCGCGCGGGCCGGTCTCCTCGACGACCTTGCCGGCGTCGATCGCGTCCTGGACGCTGGCGACGAGCAGCCGCGCGCCGAGCTCCTCCATCCGCCGGTCGCGGAACTCGAGCACCTCGGGGAAGTTGTGGCCGGTGTCGACGTGCATCACCGCGAACGGGAACTTCGCCGGGTGGAAGGCCTTCTCGGCTAGGCGGAGCAGCACGATCGAGTCCTTGCCGCCGCTGAACAGCAGCACCGCCCGCTCGACCTCGGCCGCGACCTCGCGCATGACGTGGATCGCCTCCGCCTCGAGAGCGCGTAGATGGGAGACCTCGTAGCTCACAGCAGTCATAGGGAACCGCCTCGCGGACCGGATGTTGCGCACATGGCGCCTAGTTCTAGTGGAGCCCGCACTCGAGCCGCCCGGTGCCCGACCAGCGGCCCTCGCGACCCGCGCCCGCCTGGGTGCAGGGCGTGCAGCCTATCGAGGCGTACCCGCGATCGTGCAGCTCGTTGTACGGGATGTCGTGCTCGACGATGTAGTTCCACACGTCGCGGTCGGTCCATTCCGCCAGCGGGGCGACCTTCCAGAGGCCGTGCTTCTTGTCCCAGCCGAGCTTCGGCGCGTTGGCGCGCGTGGGGGACTGGTCGCGGCGCAGGCCGGTGACCCAGGCGCCGCAGCCGACGAGCGCCTCGCGCATCGGCTTGACCTTGCGGATCCCGCAGCAGGCCTCGGGATCGCGGTTCCAGAACTCGGGTCCGTGCAGCGCCTCCTGGCGCGCCAGGCTCATCCCGCCGTGGGCGCTCTCGATCTCGATCCCGTAGCGGGCCTCGAGCGCCTTCCAGGTCTCGTAGGTCTCGGGGAAGAAGAGGCCGGTGTCGAGCGTGAAGAACTTCGCGTCGGGCTCGATCTGCAACAGCATGTGCATGATCACCGACGCCTCCTTCTGGAAGGAGCAGGCGACCTTCAGCCCCGGGTGGAAGCGGTCGACGGAGTAGGCGAGGACCTCCTCGGCGGTCAGGCCCTCGATGTCGGGCGGATGCTCGACATCGGCGGGCGCCGCCCGCAGGCTCGATGTGGCGATCGAGCTGGCCATCTCAGACCGCGCACTCGCCCTCGCCGCGGATGACCTCGTAGAGCTGCTCGCGCTGCCAGTCGATGAAGTAGCTCATGTTCTCGACGTTGAACTCCACCGGCATCGCGAGGTCCTTGACCAGCTCGGTGAAGCTCTCGGCGCCGACACGCTCGGCGAACGCGTTGAACTCCTCGCCGTCCTGGCGGTCGGACTCGTAGTAGCGCAGCCAGCGCTCGACGGCCTCGGGGACGCGCTTGGCGGGCAGGCGCGACTTCAGCCGCGTGCCGTAGATCACCTCGCCGCCCTCGTAGTTGCCGCCGATGTGCGGGATGTAGGCGGGGATCGTCTTGTCGCCGACCTTGATCGACGCGCCGTAGAAGCCGATGTTGGCGATGTGGTGCTGGCTGCAGCCGTTCGGGCAGCCGGAGTTCTTGATGTGGATGCGCTTGGTCAGCTCGTCGGTGACGTCGAGCTCGCGCAGCCGCTCGTTGATCGCCGCGTTGAGGCCCATCGAGCTGGTGATCCCGAGCTTGCAGCTGTCGGTGCCCGGGCAGGAGACGGTGTCGAGGATCTCGCCGGAGCCGTGCTCGCCGAGGCCGAGCTTGGTCAGCTCCTGCCAGACCTCGTAGACGGACTCGTCGCGCACCCAGCGCAGGACGAAGTTCTGCTCGACGGTCGTGCGGGCGTAGCCGCCGGAGTAGCGGCGCTGGATCTCGGCGATCCCGCGCATCTGCTCGGGGGTGAGATCGCCGCGGTAGACGCGCACGTCGACGGTCGAGAAGCCGCCCTGGCGCTGCGGGCGGACGTTTGAGGCGCGGAACCGCTCGAACTCCGAGAGGTCGCCGTTGGGGCTGGCGTAGCTGCCGCCGGGTGCCGGCGCGTTGGCCTCCTCGTCGTGGATCAGCAGCAGCGGCGTGGGGTCGAAGTCGCGCTCGGCGACCCAGTCGCCCTTGAGCTCCTCCTCGACCTGGTCGCGGAACTCGTCGATGCCGATCTTGTCGATCAGCACCTTGATCCGGGCGCGGGCGCGGTTGACGCGCAGCCAGTCCTGGCGGTCGAAGATCCGGAAGACCGCCTCGGAGACCTTGAGGTAGTCGCCGTTGGCCAGCTCGACGAACTCATACAGCGTGGGGGCGACGCGCGGCATGATCGAGGTGCCGCCGCCGACGCGGATCTCGACGCCCTGGACGCCGTCGCGGACGCGCGGGATGAAGGCGATGTCGTGGATGCCGGTGATCGCGCGGTCGGCGTCGGAGGCGGTGAACGCCGTCTTGACCTTGCGCGGCATCAGCTGCGTGGTGGGGTGGCGGACGAAGTAGCGGACGTAGGCGCCGGCCCACGGGGTGATGTCGAAGAGCTCGTCGTCGCAGACGCCGGCGTAGGGGTCGCCGGTGACGTTGCGGACGGTGTTGCCGCAGCCCTCGCGCGAGGAGAGGCCGGAGGCGGAGATCTTGCGGATCAGCTCGGCCATCTGGCGCAGCGGGATGTGGTGGATCTGGATGTTCTGCCGCGTGGTGATGTGCGCCTTGTTCAGCGGCGCGTACTCCTCGGTGACGTCGGCGAACATCTCCCACTGCTCGGGCGTGATGCCGCCCATCGGAAGCTTGACCCGGCACATCTGGACGTCGGCCTGGCGCTGGCCGTAGACGCCCTGCTTGAGGCGGAAGCCGATGAACTGGTCCTCGGGCGTCTGGCCGTCGAGGAACTTCTCGGCCTCGTTGTCGAAGTCGTCGAACTCGCGCTCGAGGATCGGGATCACGTGCCCGGGCACGTTCTCGATGATCTCGGGGTTGTTGAGGGCGCCCTCCTTGCCCTTGCGCTTCGCGGTCGTCGGCTCCATACGGGCAAATTAGCAAAACCCTGCCGGGTTTCAAGGATTATCCGCGGATGGGGCCGATCCGCCCAGGCGTCGGCGCGGGTGGCTGCGGCGGGCTCGCGCGCCGGCGCCGCCGCGCTCGCGCGGGTGGGAAGGCGGGTCAGGCGCCGGCGAGGGTGCCCCAGGGGGCGCCCTGGCCGGGCTCGCGTCCGGTGCCCTCGAGCAGGGCGGCCTCGAGCCAGGGGCTCTGGGCGGGCGGCTCGGCGGCCGGCACGGGCGCGGTCTCGCGCAGGAACTGCTCGATCGCCGCCGCGATCGCCGCCGCCTCCTCGGGCGAGGCGGCCGACTGGGCGATCTCGATCCGCGGACGCGGCGGGTGCTGGCTGCCGTTGGCGCTCATGCGGGGCGGGAGGCTACCGGGAACGGGCGGCCAGCTCCCGGCACAGCTCGGGCAGCCCGATCGCCTCGATGTCGGGGGCGATGCGGTAGCGGTCGGTGCCGGGGTGGACGACGAACGCGCGGCTGGGCTCCACGTCCTCGACTGCCGCGTAGAAGCCGCGTGCCGGCGTGGGGCTCGTGTTGCGCTTGACCTCGATCGCCCACGGCTCGTCCGGCCCCCAGTCCAGCACGAGGTCGATCTCGGCGCCCGCGGCGGTGCGGTAGAAGCTCGGGAGGGCGCGCTCGCCGGCCACCGCGATCAGGTTCTCGATTGCCATCCCCTCCCACGACGCGCCGGCGATCGGGTGGCGCAGGAGGGCGTCGCGGTCCTCGATCCGCAGCAGCGCGTGGACGACGCCGCTGTCGCGCACGTAGACCTTCGGCGACCGCGTCAGCCGCTTGCGGACGTTCGCCCCGCGCGGCGCGAGCCGGCGGACGAGCAGCAGGTCGACCAGGACGTCGATGTAGCGGTTGACGGTGCGGCCGTCGATCCCGAGGCTGGCGGCGAGCTGCGCCGTGTTGAGCAGGCCGCCCTGGCTGTGGGCGAGCATCGCCCACAGGCGCTCGAGCGTCGCCGCCGGCAGGCGCGGGCCGAGCTCGGGCAGGTAGCGGTCGATGCAGCTGCGGACGAAGTCCTCGCGCCAGGCGACGCTGTCGCGCTCGCTGCCGGCGAGGAAGCTGCGCGGAAACCCCCCGCGAACCCAGAGGCGGTCGAGCTCGGGCGCGGGCAGCGGGCGGTCGATCGGGCTCGGGGCCGGCGCGGGCTCGGGCACGACCTCGGTCACGTCGAACGGCGTGAGGTCGACGTAGGCGATCCGGCCCGCGAGCGTCTCGGACTGGGTGAGCAGGTCGATCGAGGCGGAGCCCAGCAGCAGGAACCGCCCGCTCTCCCGCCCCTCGCGGCGGCCGCGGTCGATCACCCCGCGCAGCTCCTCGAACAGGTGCGGCGCGCGCTGGACCTCGTCGAGGATCACGAGCTCGTCGGCGCGGTCGGCGAAGAACGCGGCCGGGTCGGCGAGGCGGTCGCGGTCCTGGGCCAGCTCGAGGTCGAGGTAGGTCGAGGGGCGGTCGCCGGCCAGCTCGCGGGCGAGCGTCGTCTTGCCGCTCTGGCGCGGGCCGGTCAGCGCTACGGCGGGCTGGCGCCGGAGCGCGTCGGCCACCTGGGCGTGGACTCGACGCTCGATCATCCTTGCAAATCCTACATCACGATGTTGAATTTACAAGGATGAAGTGCCGACTGGCGTTAGAGGGGCTCCCTTGACGCCCGCCCGGCGGGGTAGGCGAGCGCCCCCGACAGGGTGGCGGGGTCGAGCGGGACGGGGTCGGGGGCGGTGAGGGTGACGATGCGGAAGCCCAGCTCGACGCGCTCGGAGCGGTCGGGGAAGGCGGTCGCGAGCGTGTCGAGGGCGGGATGGGTGGTTGGCGCCAGCTCGCGGCGGCCGGGCGCCCGCTCGGGCTCGACGACGATCGTGATGCGGCGGGCGGTCAGCGGGCCGGCGGCCGGCGGGCGGCCGAGGTAGTGGGTCGCGGTCGGGCCGCCGAGCGGGGTCGCGGCGACGATCGCGTCGGGGTCGGTGGCCCGCGCCGCGTCGATCGCCGCCCGCCAGTCGGGGGTCTGGTAGCGCCAGTCGGCCGCCGTCCAGACCGAGGCGGTCGCCGCGACCGCGAGGTAGAGCGCGAGCGGGACGGCCCGCAGGCGCAGCAGGCCGACCGCCGCCAGCGCCGCCAGCAGCGGCACGACGGCGATCGAGTTGCGCGGGTTGAAGCGGTCGTAGACCCCGAGCGCGGCGAGCGCGAGCGGCGCGACCAGCGCCACCGCGACGATCGCCAGCAGCGCGCGGGCGCCGCCCTCGATCGGCTGGTCGCCTCTGCTCGCCCTGGCGGGCAGGAGTGACCACTCGATCGCGCGGAGGGTTCCGGCGGCCAGGCCGGCGAGGGCGAGCGCGAGGCCGGCAGCCTCGAGCCAGCCGCGTGGCACGTTCGGGCCGAGCGCGAACTGGCGCACCAGCTGCTCGACGCGGTCGGCGAGCGGGATGCCCTCGATGAACGCCGCCCGGCCGTCGCCGGCCTGCTCGGCCAGCAGCCAGGCGCCCGGCAGCAGCGTCGCGGCCACGGCCGCGCAGGCGAGCGCCAGCTCGCGCCGCCGACCGGCCAGCAGCCAGGCGAGCGCGACCGCCTCGCCGAGCACCAGGAAGCCGCCGAACCAGTGCGTCCAGATCGTCGCGGCGGCGGCGGCGACCCAGGCGATCCAGCGCCGCCGCCCCGGCCGCTCGAGCACCGCGCCACAGGCCCACACGCTCAGCAGCCCGCAGAGCACCAGCAGCCCGTAGGCGCGCGCGTCGAGCGCGTAGTGGACCAGCAGCGGCGAGACGGCCAGGATCGCCGCCGTGGCCAGCGCCGCGCGCTCGCCGACGAACCGTCGCAGGGTGGGGTAGGCCACCGGGACCGCGGCGATCAGAGCGACCGCCGAGACCGTCCGCAGGGCGGCCTCGCCGTCGCCGGCGACCGCCGTCCAGGCCCAGGTCAGTGCGTAGAACAGCGGCGGCGTCGACTCGGTCGCGCCGACGCGGTCCCACAGCTCGCCCGGGCCGCCGGCCGCGACGACCGTCGCGGTGTAGGTCTCGTCGAACCAGAGGCTGCGCGAGTCCAGCAGCGCCAGCCGCAGCACCGCCGCCAGCGCGGTCGCGGCGGCGAGCAGCGCCACCGTCGGCATCCGGCGTGCGGCCATGCGCCCTCCCGCGGCGCCGGTCGGCCAGGCCTCGGGGCCGTCGCGTCCGCTAGAGCGGGATGTTGCCGTGCTTGCGCTTGGGGCCCGGGACGCGCTTGGTCTCGAGCATCTCGAGCGCCTTGATCAGCTTCGGGCGGGTTTCGTGGGGGACGATCACGTCGTCGATGTAGCCGCGCTCGGCCGCCGCGTAGGGGTTGGCGAAGCGGGCCTTGTAGTCGTCCATCAGCTTCTGGCGCCGCTCGTCCGGCGTGGGGGAGCTGGCGATGTCGCGGCGGTAGATGATGTTGACCGCGCCCTCGGGGCCCATCACCGCGATCTCGGCCTGCGGCCAGGCGAAGTTGAAGTCGGCGAGCATGTGCTTGGAGGCCATGACGTCGTAGGCGCCGCCGTAGGCCTTGCGGGTCACGACGGTCAGCTTCGGCACGGTCGCCTCGGTGTAGGCGTAGAGCAGCTTCGCGCCGTGGCGGATGATGCCGTTCCACTCCTGGCTGGTGCCGGGGAGGAAGCCCGGGACGTCGGTGAAGGTGACCAGCGGGATGTTGAACGCGTCGCAGAAGCGGATGAAGCGGGCCGCCTTCTCGGAGGCGTTGATGTCGAGCACCCCGGCGAGCTGGGCCGGCTGGTTGCCGACGATCCCGACCGGCCGGCCGCCCAGCCGCGAGAAGCCGATCACGATGTTCTTGGCGAAGTGCTCCTGGATCTCGAAGAACTCGCCGTCGTCGACGATCCGGTTGACGACCTCGCGCATGTCGTAGGGCTTGTTCGGGCTGTCGGGCACGATCGTGTCCAGCTCGAGGTCCATCCGGTCGTGAGGGTCGCCCGTCTCGAGCTTGGGCGCCAGCTCGAGGTTGTTCTGCGGTAGGAACGACATGAAGAACCGCACGTCGGCCAGGCAGCTCTCCTCGTCCTCGGCCGCGTAGTGGGCGACACCGGACTTCGTCGAGTGGGTCATCGCGCCGCCCAGCTCCTCGAAGCCGACCTCCTCGCCGGTGACCGTCTTGATCACGTCGGGACCGGTGATGAACATGTGCGAGGTCTCCTTCACCATGAAGATGAAGTCGGTCATCGCCGGCGAGTACACCGCGCCGCCCGCGCACGGGCCCATGATCAGCGAGATCTGCGGGATCACCCCCGAGCACTGCACGTTGCGCACGAACACGTCGCCGTAGCCGCCGAGCGAGACGACGCCCTCCTGGATCCGCGCGCCGCCGGAGTCGTTGATGCCGATCACCGGGCAGCCGATCTTCGCGGCCAGGTCCATGATCTTGACCATCTTCTCCGCCATGACCTCGCCGAGCGAGCCGCCGAAGACCGTGAAGTCCTGCGAGAACACGCAGACCGGGCGGCCCTCGATCGTCCCGTGGCCGGTGACGACCGCGTCGCCCCACGGCCGGTTGCTCTGCATGTCGAAGTCAGACGTGCGATGCCGGACGAAGGTGTCCAGCTCCTGGAACGAACCCGGGTCGAGCAGCTTCTCCACCCGCTCGCGCGCGGTCAGCTTCCCGCGCGCGTGCTGCTTGGCCTCAGCCTCAGGGTTGGTGTGGATCGCTTGCTCGCGCAGCTCCTGGAGCTGGGCGAGCTTCTCCTCGTAGGTCTCGGGCGACGTCTGGCGCATAGGGGCGCGCATCGTAAGGCATCGCCTGTCGCGGGGAGCGGCAGGCCGTCGACCGGTGCGACGGCGGGGTGGGAGCCGGACGCGGTCGGCGCTCAGCCGCGCGAGAACGGCCGGTGGTGCGCCTGGCCGAGCGCGTCGAGCGTGTCGTGCAAGACGCGCAGCACGACCTCGGCGTCGGGTGCCGCGGGGCGCGTCTCGGCTACCAAGGGCGGCTCGGGGTCGATCGTCGCGACGGGCTCCGGCTCACCCGGCGCGACCGGCTCAGGCGCCACCGCCTCGGGCGCGACGGCCGCGGGCGGCTCCGGCTCGGCATCGGCCACCGGGTCTGGGTCCCTGCGGCGTCCGAAGAGGCGCGCCCAGAACCCGCGCCGCGGCTCCTCGGCCTCCGCCGCCTCCGGCTCTGCCGCCGCGGCCCGCTCCGGCTCTGCCGCTGCCGCCGCGTCCGCGGTTGGGGCCGCCTCCGCCGCCGGCGCCGTTTCCTGAGCGGGCGGGGCCTCTGCCTCGACCGCCGGCGAGTCCGGCTCGGGGACGGCCGCCGTGAAGGTGACCTTCGTCCCCCAGCCGGACTGCTCGAGCGCCACGGTACCGCTGATCTGCTCGCCCTCCCAGGCGACCGTGGTCTCGGGCTCGACCTTGGTGATCCGGATCTCGCCCAGCTCGCCGAGGTGGCGGGCGAGGCTCTCGACCTCGCTCAGCTCGGACCACAGCTCCGGGGGCGACTTCACCAGCGTCCTATGTGCGCTCAGATCGGCCATCGCGAACCGGTTTCTGGCGTCCGGCGCGCTCTCCTGCCCCGTGAAACGGGCCGCCCAGGCGCCCGCTGAGGAATCGTTCAGGCTAGGCCCGGGAAATTACTCGTCCGGCTCCGGGCGGTGGGCGCGGCGCTCAGCGCGCGGCGAGGCCGAGCCGCAGCGCGCCGGCCGCCTCGGCCATCGCGTCGCGGGCGCCGCGGTGCAACGCCGTCTGGTTGGCGAAGCTGTGCAGCAGGCCGTCGTGGCGGCGCAGCGCCGTCGGGACGCCGGCCGCCGCGAGCGCGCGGGCGTAGGCCTCGCCCTCGTCGCGGAGCGGGTCGAAGCCGGCGGTCAGGACGTAGGCGGGCGCCAGCCCGGCGAGGTCGGGCGCGCGCAGCGGCGAGGCGCGCCACTCGTGGGCGGCGTCGCCGTCGGGCAGGTAGTGGTCGCGGAACCAGTCCATCTCGGCGGCCGTGAGCAGGTACCCGCTCGCGAAGGTGGCATACGACGGCCGCTTCTCGACGTAGTCGCAGACCGGGTAGATCAGCAGCTGGAACGCCGGCTCGGGCGCGTCGCCGGCCTTCGCCGCGAGCGTCGCGACGGCCGCCAGGTTGCCGCCGGCGCTGTCGCCGCCGACGGCGATCCGCTTCGGGTCGAAGCCGAGCCGCTCGGCGTTCTCGGCCGCCCAGGCGAGCGCCGCGACCGCGTCCTCGGCGGCCGCCGGGTAGGGGTGCTCGGGCGCGAGGCGGTAGTCGACCGACAGCACCCCGACGCCGGCGTGCGCGGCGAGGAAGCGGCAGGCGCTGTCGTGGGTCTCGAGGTCGCCGATCACGTGGCCGCCGCCGTGGTAGTAGACGAGCAGCCCGCCGCCGGCGGGGTCGCCGGCCGTGGCCGAGCCGGCCGGCGCGGCGGCGTAGAGGCGGGCGCCGATCGCGCCGCCGGGGCCGGGGATCGAGTGCTCCTCGACGCGCGCCAGCGCGAGCTTCGGCCCGGTCAGCAGCGCCGCGCGAACCCGCGTCTGGCGGCGCGCCTGGTCGGGCGTCAGCGCCTCGTAGCCGGCCGCCTCCGACAGCCCGTCGAGCTTGACCAGCAGCTGCGAGGTCGGGTGCAGGCGCAGCCCGTCGATCTCGATCGGCCGCCCGCCGAGCGCCCGCTGCGCCGCCAGTGGCAGCCGCGCCAGGCCGATCGCGATCCCCGCCTCGACCCGCTCGCGCGCGCTTATCGCGATCTCAGCCACGATCTGAGCGGCGCGTGGGCCGAGCTATCCAAGGACGCAGGTCGCCGTGGCGGGCTCTGCCCGCGAGGTGGCCGAGGACGCCGGAGAGCGAAGGCATACGCGCCGCTCAGGCCTCCCTGTACTCGCCGAACTCGTCGCGCATGACGCCGCAGACCTCGCCGATCGACGCGCGCGCCTTCAACGCCGCCCGGATCGGGTAGAGCAGGTTGCCGTCGCCCTCGGCGGTGGCGCGCAACTCGGCGAGCGCGGCGTCGACGGCGGCCTGGTCGCGGTCTGACTTGAACCGCTTGAGTCGCGCGACCTGCTCGTCCTCGGACTTCGGGTCGACGCGCAGGATCTCGACCTCGTCGACGTCGTCGGTGACGAACTCGTTGACGCCGACGACGACGTCCTGCTTGATCCGGTAGCGCTCCTCGTAGCCCCAGGCCGACTCCTCGACCTCGGCGCGGATGAACGGGATCGACTGGACCGAGCCGCCGAGCTCGTCGACCTTGTCGATCAGGCTCTGGGCGCCGGCCTCGATCTCGTCGGTGAGCGCCTCGACGAAGTAGGAGCCCGCGAACGGGTCGACGGTGTCGGTCGCGCCCGACTCGGCGGCGAGGATCTGCTGGGTGCGCAGCGCGATCCGGGCGGCCTTCTCGGTCGGCAGCGCGAGCGCCTCGTCGAAGCCGTTGGTGTGCAGCGACTGGGTGCCGCCGCAGACCGCCGCGAACCCCTGCAGGGCGACGCGGACGATGTTGTTCTCCGGCTGCTGGGCGGCCAGCGTGACGCCGCCGGTCTGGGTGTGGAAGCGGATCGTCTGCGACTTCGGGTTCTCCGCGCCGAAGCGCTCCTTCATGATCCGGGCCCACATCCGCCGCGCGGCGCGGAACTTCGCGACCTCCTGGAAGACGTTGTTGTGGCCGTTGAAGAAGAACGCCAGCCGCGGGCCGAACTCGTCGACGTCGAGGCCGGCGTCGATCGCCGCCTGGACGTAGGCGACCGCGTTGGCGAGCGTGAAGCCGACCTCCTGGACGGCCGAGCAGCCCTTCTCGCGCATGTGGTAGCCGGAGATCGAGATCGTGTTCCACTTCGGCACGTTCTCGCGGCAGTA
>JAAYBF010000126.1 GCA_012718975.1 Solirubrobacterales bacterium
CCGCCGGCGCCCGACCCGGCCGGGCGCTTCCGGCCGGCGCCCGGGTGCCGCCGCGGCGCCCGCTCGACCCGGTGCCAGACCGCGTCGCAGAGCGGCGCGGAGGCCGCCTCGGCCCGCCCCGCCCTCTAGAGTCCCGGTCCGTGATCCCCGCCCCCGCGATCCAGGTCTCCGACCTGCGCAAGAGCTACGGCGATCTCGAAGCGGTCCGCGGGCTGTCGTTCGAGGTCGGCCGCGGCGAGGTGTTCGGACTGCTCGGGCCCAACGGCGCCGGCAAGACGACCACCGTCGAGATCCTCGAGGGCTACCGCCGCCGCTCCTCGGGCGAGGTGGCGGTGCTCGGCCACGACCCCGAGCGGCGTGAGCGCGAGCTGCGCCAGCGGGTCGGGATCGTCCTGCAGAGCTGCGGCTTCTACCCGCGCCTGACCGTGCGCGAGGCCGTCGGGCACATGGCCAAGGGCTATCCGAAGCCGCTCGCCGCCGACGAGGCGATCGACCTCGTCGGCCTCGGCGATAAGGCGGACACCCGCGCCGGCAAGCTCTCCGGCTGCCAGCAGCGGCGCCTCGACCTCGCGCTCGCGCTGGTCGGCGACCCCGAGCTGATCTTCCTCGACGAGCCGACGACCGGCTTCGACCCCGCCGCGCGGCGCGAGGCCTGGGAGGTCGTGCGGCGGCTGCGCGAGCTCGACAAGACCGTGCTGCTGACCACCCACTACCTCGACGAGGCCCAGGCGCTCGCCGACCGCGTCGCGATCGTCAAGGACGGCGTCGTGGTCGCCGAGGGGCCGCCGTCGGACCTGACGCCGGAGTCGGGCGGGTACCGCGTCTCCTACGTGTCCGGCGGGCGCCGCGTCGAGCACCGCACCGAGGACCCGACCGACCTCCTCCACCGCCTCACCGGCGACGCGCTCGGCCGCGGCGAACGGCTCGACGGGCTCGAGGTCGCCCGGCCGACGCTCGAGGACGTCTACCTCGAGCTGACCGCCGAGCAGGAGGCCGAGCTGTGAGCGGCGTCGCGCTCGCCTGGCATCAGTTCCGGATCGAGCGCAAGCTGTTCTGGCGCAACCCGAGCGCCGCGTTCTTCAGCTTCATCCTGCCGCTGACGCTGCTGCTGCTGGTCGCGTCGGTGTTCGCCGACGACGGCGACGAGCTCGACGTGCTGATCCCCGGCGTCGCCGGCATGAGCATCATGGCCACGACCTTCAACGCGATGGCCTACAACCTCACGTTCCTGCGCGAGCAGGGGATCCTCAAGCGGATGCGCGGCACGCCGATGCCGACGGCCTCCTACTTCGCCGGCTTCCTCGGCAACTCGATCGCCAACGCGTTCGTCCAGGTCGGGCTGGTGATCGTCGTCGGTCACCTGCTCTACGACGTGAGCTGGCCCAAGGACTGGTTCGAGCTGGTGATCTTCACCGTCGTCGGCGTGATCACCTTCGGCGCGCTCGGCATCGCCCTCTCGCACGCGATCCCCAACTTCGACTCGGCCTCGGCCTACGTCAACGCGCTGTTCCTGCCGGCGATCATGATCTCAGGGGTCTTCTACTCCTCCGACGCGCTGCCGGCCGGGCTGGCGGCGATCGCCGAGATCCTGCCGCTCAAGCACGTCATCGACGGCTACTCCGACGCGATCGTCGGCGGCCAGGGGATCGGCAGCGAGCTCGGCGCGCTGGCGGTCCTCGCCGCCTGGGGCGTGCTCGGCGTGGTGCTCGCGATCCGCGGCTTCCGCTGGCAGGACTGAGCGCGGGCCCCTAACGCAGCCGCAGCGTGTGGCCGTTGGCGCGCAGCCAGGCCTCGTGCTCGCGCGCTGAGGGACACCGCTCCGCCAGCAGCGCCCAGAAGCGCGGCGAGTGGTCGCGCACGTCGAGGTGGGCGACCTCGTGCTCGACGACATAGTCGAGGATCTCCGGCGGAGCGAGCAGCAGCCGCCAGTTGAAGCTCATCCCGCCGCGCGCCGAGCAGCTCGCCCAGCGGCTGCGCTGACCGCGGATCTGCAATCCCGAGTAGGTGCGACCGACGCGCGCGCAGGCGGCGTCGAGCCGGTCGGCTACCTCGACGCGGGCACGGGCGCGGTACCAGCGCTCGAGCGCCGTCGCGACCGCCTCCTCGCCCGGCTCGGCGACCGCCACGGTGAGCGTGTCGACGCGGCGGGCGACGTGCGCGCGGCGACGCGACGGCTCGACCGCGACCGCCAGCCGCAAGGTCGCGCCGAGATACGGCACCGTGCCACCGTCGGCGAGCAGCGGCCGCGGCCGCTGCGCCTCGGCCGCGCGCATCCGCAGCAGGGTCCGCTCGATCCAGCCGCGCTTGGAGGCGACGAACGGCTCGACCTCGGCGAGCGCGAGCCCGCGCGGCACCACGACCTCGACGCCGTCGGCGGTCACCTGGATCCGCGCCCGGCGGGCGCGCGTGGAGCGGCGCACGGAGTAGTCCTGCACGGGGATGGAGGGTAGGCGGAGGCGCGGCGGACGGGAGCCTGCACCCGCGGCGCCTTCGCCAGCTGTCGATCGGACAGCTGTCCACGCCCGCGGGCAATCGGACGCGACAACTACAACTGGCGCCGAACCTGTCGGTAGAGACACGAATCGAACGCGCCCGCCCTGGGGCGGGGCCCTGACCGCAGGGGCCCGTGCCGGGCAGGAGGGAAAGGGCTCTTCCATGACAACGCGGGCGAAGGCCCTGCGCACCGGCGCGCAGCTCGCACCCATCGGCGCCGTCGCGGGCGACGGCGTCGCTCGGCATTCACGATCTGAACCGGCCCCACGACCCCACCGAGAACACGCTCATGACGGCCACGGCGACCGAGCGGCGGCGGCGGGCGCTCAGAGGATCGTCGGCACGCTGCCGCCGTCGACCGACCACGCCGCGCCGACCACGTTCGCCGCCCGCTCGGAGCAGAGGAACGCGATCACCGCGGCGATCTCCTCGTCGTCGGCGACCCTGCCGCGCGGGGTCCGGCCGTCCAGGCTGGCGATCAGCTCGTCGCGGTCGACGCCCTGGCGCGCCGCCTCCTGGTCGGCGAGGCCGCCCGGATCGAGCCACATCCCGGTCGCGGTCAGCCCCGGAGCGACCGCGTTGACCAGGACGCCCTCGCCCGCCCAGGCGTCGGCGAACGTCCGCGACAGCGACAGCTCGGCCGCCTTGGTCACCGAGTACGCGGCGTTGCGCTGCGACGGCCGCTTGCCCGACGACGACGACACGTTGACGACCCGACCCCAGCCGCGCTCGGCCATCCGCGGCGCCGCCGCGCGCATCAGCCGCATCGGCGCCATCACGTTGATCTCCCACTGCTCCTGCCAGTCGGCGTCGGTCAGCTCGTCGATCGGCGCCACGTGGATGACGCCGGCGTTGTTGACGAGCGCGTCGACGCGGCCGAACCGCTCGACGCAGGCGGCGACGACGGCGTCGCCGGCGTCGGGGTCGCGCAGATCGGCCACGAGCGTGGAGCCACGCCCGCCGCAGTCGGCCGCGGCTGCCGCGAGCGCGTCGGCGGAGCGGCCGACGAGCAGCACCGACGCCCCCTCGGCGGCCAGCAGCCGCGCCGTCGCGCGACCGATGCCGCGACTCGCGCCGGTCACGACGCACGCGCGTCCGTCGATGCCGAGGTCCATCGGCCAAGTGTCCCACCACCGCCGCGTTCGCGGCGGCACCCACCGGGTCGCGGAGACGACCCCCCAGACACGGCGACGGAGGGAACCGCTCGCCGGGAAGGAGCAACCATGAGGGTTCACCGAACGGCGGCCGCGATCGCGGCCGCGCTGGCAGCGACGGCCTGCGCCGCGCCCGCCGCCGACGCACGGCGGGCGCCCGTCGACGGACACGTGATCGCGCCCCCGAGCGCGGCCGGCAAGCGGCTGACGGTGCCGCTGCTGCTGACCGACCGCTCGGAGCGGCGGCTGCGGCTGCGCCGGGCGATCGTGCGGGTGACGCTGCCGCGGCGCGCGCGGCTGGCGGCGCCCGCGCCGGACGGCGGCGGACGCGTGCGGATCGCGGCGACGACGCTGCGGGCCGGGGACCGGCTGCGCGGCGTCGCGCGCCTGTCGCGCCGGGCGACCCTGCGCCTGCGCAAGCGCGCGGTCCCGCGCCTGCGGGTGCGGCGGACCCGTGTCGCGCAGCGGGCCTCGGCGCTCTCCGGTGACGAGCTGCGGGCGCTGGTCGTCGACCTCGACCGGCGGCTGACGGCGCTCGCGGGCCGCGTCGACGCCCTGGCCGCCGACAGCGCCGCGCGGTTCGCGTCGCTGCGCGGTGACCTCGACTCGGTCGCGGCGCGGACGGCCGCGCTCGAGGGGAGCTTCGCCGGGCTCGGCGGGTCGCTGACCGACCTGCTCGCGCGGGTCGAGCTGCTCGAGGGGGTCGTCGACCCGGCGTTCCTGGCGGCGCTGCGCGGCGACCTCGACGGCCTGCTCGGCCGCGTCGACTCGCTCGAGGGCGTGACCGGCGGGCTGACCTCGTCGCTGGACGGGCTGACGGGGACCGTCGCGGGCCTGCAGGGCTCGCTGGCCGTCGTCGAGGGTCAGCTCGGGCCCCTGCTGACGACCGTCGACGGACTGACGACCCGGATGACCGACGCCGAGGGCGTCCTGGCGCAGGTGCCGGGCATCCTCGACGACATCGACGGCGTCGAGAGCACGCTGACGCTGCTCGACGGCCGGCTCGACACCGCCGAGGGGACGCTCACCGCGCTCGGCGGCACGGTCGACGCGCTCGGCGGGACCGTCGACGGGCTGACGACCTCGGTCGACGGGCTGCTCGCGACGAGCGCCCAGCAGGCGCTCGACCTCGACGGCCTGGAGTCGACGGTCGCGACGTTGAGCGGCGACCTGACGACGCTCGGCGGTGACCTGCTCGACCTGGAAGGGACCGTCGGCGCGCTCGGGACGACGGTCAGCGGGCTCGGCGACGACCTGACGACTCTGACCGGGCAGGTCGCGAGCCTGTCGGGCACCGTCGGGATCCTCTGCGGCGTCCCGCTGCTCGGCGGCGTCTGCGGCGGCTGACCGCACGCGGGCGGGGCGGGCGCGACGGCGCCCGCCCGCCGTCCGCCGTCGATGTCGACGTTGCGGCGAAATATTCGCCGCAACGTCGACATCGATGCGCGGGCGGTCAGTTGGCCCGGTGCGGGAGCGGCGTGCCGGCCAGTCCGGCGAGCAGGTTGTCGACGGCGATGTCGGCCATCTCGGCGCGCGTCTCGTGGGAGGCGGAGCCGAGGTGGGGCGCGACGACGAGGTTCGGCGCGCTCAGCAGCGGGTGGTCGGCCGGCAGCGGCTCGGGGTCGGTGACGTCGAGCGCGGCGCCGGCGATCCAGCCCTCCTCGAGCGCGCGGCGCAGGGCGTCGGTGTCGACGACCGGTCCGCGGGCGGTGTTGACGAGGTAGGCGTCCGGGCCCATCCGGCGCAGGGCGGCCTCGTCGATCAGGCCGCGCGTGGCGTCGGTGAGCGGGCAGTGGAGGGTGACGACGTCGGCCTCCTCGAGCAGCTGCTCGACCGGCATGCCGTCGGTGCGCCCGCTGTGGACCACGCGCGCGCCGAACCCCTCGACGCGCCGCTTGACCGCCTGCCCGATCCGGCCGAGGCCGACGATCCCGACGGTCGCGCGGTGGAGGTCGTGGCCGAGCAGCCGCGCCGGCTCCCAGGTGAGCCACTCCCCCGCCCGCACCTCGGCGTCGCCCGCGGGGATCCGCCGCATCACGGCGAGCATCAGCGCGAGCGCGAGGTCGGCGCTGGTCTCGGTGAGCACGTCGGGGGTGTGGCCGACGGGGATGCCGCGCTCGGCGGCGGCGGCGAGGTCGATGTTGTCGGTGCCGACGGCGTAGGTGGAGACGGCGCGCAGGTCGGGGGCGGCGGCGATCAGGTCGGCGCCGACCGGGTCGGTGAGCATGCAGAGCAGGCCCTCGACGCCGCCGGCGAGCCGCTCGCGCAGCGCGTCGGGGCTGGGCGGCAGCCGGTCGGGCCAGACCTCGACCTCGTGCTCGGCGGCGAGGCGGTCGACGGCGGTTCCGGGGAGCGAGCGGGTGACGAAGCAGCGGGCCATGGCGCGAACCCTCTCAGAGCGGGACGCGACGGCCCGGCGCGGCTACCGTCGATCCAGTGCCCAAGGACACGGGGTTCCCGCAGACCGACGCCCAGTTCGACTTCGCCCGCGCGCGGCGGCGCCGGGCGCTGGCACGGCTGGCGAACCGGCTCCGCGGCCGCCCCGGCGACCGGGTGGCGATCCTCCGCTTCGAGGATGTCGTGGCGGCGCTCGGCCGGCGCGGCGAGCGCCGGCTGGGCCTGAAGTCGATCCCGCTCGACTCGATCGTCGGCACCGTCGATCGCGGCCACGAGTTCGACCGCGGCTTCCGCCCGACATCCTCCCGGCCCCGCGGCCGCTTCGAGCGGATCGCGACGGCCCGGCGCCGGGGCGAGTCGATGCCCCCGATCCGCGTCTTCCGCATCGCCAACGCCCACTTCGTCGAGGACGGCCACCACCGCGTCGCCGTCGCCCGCGCCCAGGGCCAGCCCGACATCGACGCCTACGTCACCGAGGTCGTCACCGAGATCGGCCACGACCTCGACCTCCGCACCGCCACCCCGGCCGACCTGCGGGCGCTGCGCTAGCGGGGCTTGCGCTTGACCGCGCGCGGCTCCTCGTCACCGACCGCCCGCGCGGTGCGTCGAAGCCGCCGGCCGCGCGCTCGTCTCACCGCTCGGACCTCCGGCGCTGTTGCTTGGGCTTCGCCTTGCCGGCGCGCCTGGGCTTCGGCGCGATCCAGGTCTTGACCGTGCCGTGTAGATGGCTTTCGTGCTCAGGTCGCTGAACCTGAGCCGGGTCTCGACGAGGACGCGCTTGCGGCCCGCGAGCAGCCGGCGGCCGGCCCGGTTGAGCCGGAACCGCAGCCGCGCGGCCTCACCCTTGAAGGCTGTCTCCCGCACGCCTCCGATCCGCGTCCAGCGCCGCTTGGCGCCTCGGGCCCTGACGCGGAGCTGGAGCACGCCCGCCCTGCCGACGTCGAACCCGGCGAGCCGCAGCGCGCGGCGCGGACCGCCTCGCAGCTGGCGCGGCAGCGGCGCGATCGCTCGCTCGAGGGCCTCGGTCATCGCCGGATCGGTGGCGTGGTGCGGCTTCGGCGGCTCGACCGGGCGCCAGTTCGGATTCACCGCGTTCACGGTCAGCGGCACGGCGAGCGGAGCCGCGAGGTCAGCCGGGATCGTCAGCGTGCCGTCGTGGCGGCCGGCCGGCAGCCCGCCCGTGACGTCGAGGTGCAGCATGACGTCACAGCTCGCGCCCGGCGCCAGCGTCGCATAGCAACTGTTCCACGAAGCCGCGAAGGGCGGAGTGGCAGCGGGCGTTCCGAGGTCGAGCGGTTGCTCGCCGGTGTTCTCGACCGTCACCCGCGTCGAGCCGGTGCGGCTGCGGATGCGCGGATCGCGCGCGATCACCGCCGTCACCGTGCCGAAGTCGACCGGCGACGGCGTCGCCCTCAGCACGTCGGGCAGCACGCCGGTGCCCGACAGCCCGATGGCCGCCGACGTGTCCTCGGCGCCCCCTTCGACCAGCACCAGCCCCTCGTGGGCGGCGGCGAACGGCGCGAACTCGACCTCGAGCGCGCACCCCTCGCCCTCGGCCAGCACGGTGGCGTCGAAGCAACTCCCAGCGACGATGTCGAAGGCCCACTCGTCCTCCGCGCCCGCGATCTCCCCCTCGAACAGCCCGATCTCCGAGAGCGTCACGGGGTCGGGGCCGGCGTTGGAGACAGTGACCGTCCGGGTCTGGCTAGTGCCGTGAACGACGGCGCCGAAGTCCACCTCCTCCGGCTCAGCGACCAGCGTGCCTGCCGCCGTCGCGGCGCTGGGCGCCAGACAGAACGCGACGATGGTGGCGGCCAGCGCCGCGAGAGTCGCCCGCCCGGCGACCCGATGGGACTGCTTCAAGGGAACCCCCCGTACGTGGACCGGGTTCAGGGTAACCCAGCTTCCCCGATTCTGCGCCAGCCGGCGGGTCCCGGCTGGTGAACGCGACATTTGCGACGTATCTCGTCGCAGATGTCTCGCTCAGTCGGGCGGAGGGCCGGGCCGCTCGCGGCCGCCCGTGCCCGGCTCGGCGGTCGGGCCGGACCGCTCGTCGCCGGGAGCGGCGGCCGCCTCGGCGGTCAGGGAGCGGCCGTCCTCGGGGTCGAAGAGCTGGATGTGGGAGGCATCGACGAAGATCTCGGCCTCCTGGCCCTCGCGGACGCCGCTCTCGGCCGAGAGCCGGGCGACGATCGTGCCCTCCTCGCCGGCGCCCGGGACCTCGCCGGCACCGGAGTCCTCGGCCAGCTCACGCAGCTCCTCGGACTCGATCCGCTGGTCGGAAGCGACGTCGAAGTAGGCGTAGATCTCCGAGCCCATCGACTCGACCACGTCGATCTTCGCCTTGAACGTCGCACCGCGCCCGAGCGCGTCGTCGCCCAGCACGGTCGCGTCCTCGAACGCCTCCGGCCGGATGCCGGCGATCAGCGTCCGGCCGCCCTCGCCGGCCTCCCCCACCGCGTCGCGCAGCGCGTCGGGCAGGTCGACGTCGACCATCGGCAGCTTGACCGTCGCGC
>JAAYBF010000127.1 GCA_012718975.1 Solirubrobacterales bacterium
CTACTCGTGGCTGGTCGCCTCGGCGCCGAGCGCCGGGGCGTTCTTCGAGCGGCTCGCCGCCTACGAGAACACTCCGCCGCTCTTCTACGCGCTGCTCGCCCCGCTGCCCGACGGTGACGAGGCGTGGCTGCGGCTGCCGGCGCTGCTGCCCGCGCTCGCCTGCGTGCCGGCGACCTACTGCCTGGCGCGGCCGCTACTGGGCACCCGGGTCGCGCTGCTCGGCGCGCTCGCGGTCGCCGTCGCACCGTTCCACGTCTCCTACTCGAACTACTCGCGCGGCTTCATGCTCGCCGCGCTGGGGATCCTGCTCGCCGCCTGGGCGGTCGCGCGGCTCGCCGAGGGCCGCCGGCGGCGCTGGTGGTGGCTCTACCTCGGCGGCGCGACGCTCGCGGTCCAGGCCGAGTACGACGCGCTGCTGTTCCTGGCGCCGCTGCTGGCGCTGCCGGCGCTCGTGCGGCGCGAGGGCTGGGCACGGGTGGCGCTGCTCGGCGCGCTGCCGCTGGCTACGCTGCTGCCGCTGGTCGGCGAGATGCTGCGCGGGCTCGACCAGCTCGACGTCACCAAGCTGACACCGCCGTCGCCGCCGCTGTCGTTCGGGAGCCTGCGCGACAGCCTGGTGTCGCTGTTCACCGGCACCCACGGCCTCGCCTCCTCCGGCGCGCTGCGCGGGCTCCAGCTGGCGCTGCTGCTCGGCGCGCTCGCGCTCGCCGCGACCTGGCTCTGGCGCCGCCACGGCACGCTTTCTCGGCTCGACGACGAGCGGCGCGCGATCGCCGTCTGGCTGCTCGCCGTCTTCCCCGCGGCGGCGGTCGTCCTGCACGCGGTCGTGTCGGTGCCGGGGCCGGAGATCTTCGACTCGCGCTACCTCGTGCCGCTGATCCCGTTCGCCTGCCTGCTGCTGGCGGCGGCGGTCGACTCGCTCGCCTGGCGCTGGGCGACGCCGGCCGCCGCCGCGGTGCTGCTGGCGCTCGGCGTGGCGGTCTTCGCCCAGCGCCACGACCGCGAGCTGCACCCCGACGTGCTGCCGGCCGGCGAGGTCGCCCGCGCCGCCGGGGCGGGGACGGTCCTCACCAACAGCCCGGTCGTCGCCTTCTACCTACGCGACCTCGACCCTCGGCTCGACCGCCCGTTCGGCCTCGGCAACGACGAGCCGGCCTGCGCCGGCTGCCCGCGCCCGCTCGCGATCGTCGAGGACGCCCGCCTGCCCGGCGGCGTCCGCTCCGGGCCGGGCCCCCCGACGGCCCTCGGCCCGATCGTCGTACGAATCGCGCCCTGAGCGGCGCCCCGTCCTCGCCGCCCCGCCCGGCCGCGCCGTCCGCCCCGGCCTCGCCGCCCCCGCCGCGCCAGCCCCGCCCAATCCGACCTGTGTTGCGAAACGTCCGCCATATGGACGGAACTCACCACTGGGCCCGGCAGCCGGGCGCGATCCCAGACCTGTGGTGAGAAGCGTCCACGATATGGACGGAACTCACCACAGGCCGGGCGGGCGCGGGGCTGGCGGGCCGGTCGGGCGCCGCGGGCGCGACGGTCGGGCGCGCGGCCGGCGGGCCGGTCGGGCCCAGCGGGCGCGGCCGAGCCGGCTCAGTCCCGGCGGTAGGCGATCGGCTTGCCGGCGCGGGCGACGCGGCTGCGGTGCAGCTCGCCGCCGCCGTCGGTCCAGGCGGCGCGCAGCCGCAGCCGGGCGGCGCCCGGGCGACGCAGCACGAACCGGTAGAAGCCGCGCGCGTTGGTGCGCGGGCGGCGGACCACCCCGCCGCCGGCGATCTCGACACGCACCCGCACCGGTCGCTCCGCCGGCCGCACCTGGCCCCAGACCTCGACCCGGTTGGCCGCCAGCCGCGAGACCACCAGCGGCAGCCGGTAGGCCGCCAGCGACGGCTTCGCCTCGCCGTCGGCGAAGCGCAGGCCGGTGTTGAACTCGTCCGGGTTGCCGACGTCGAACAGCTCGTACTGCGCCACCGAGCGGATCCGCCGGTCCCCCCAGAAGAGGCGGTCGGCCTCGTTGAGCGCCGCCGCCTGGCGGACCAGCGGCAGGCCGTCGCCGAACGGGTTCGGCGGGCTCGACTGGAAGCCGAACTCGGTCACGTAGATGCCGCGGCGCGGCGGGATCCGCTTGTGGCGCTGGGCGGCGCGCAGGAAGGTGTGGGCGCGGTGGAGGTGGGCCATCGGCAGCGAGTCCTTCGTCGCCGCGCGCGTGAAGACCGAGCCGATCGCGTAGTTGTTGTAGGGGTGCAGCGCCAGGCCGCCGATCGGCAGCCGCCGCACCCGCCCGCCACAGCCCTGCAGACGCCGCATCCGACCCTTGAACGGCATCCCGCGCTGGTCGAGGCAGAGCGCCGCGTGGAGGGTGTCCAGCGGCGAGCTGATCGCCGCCGTCTCGCCGAACAGCACGCGCCCGCGGTTGCGCCGGTCGTAGCGGGCGATCGAGCGGTACGCCGCCTGCCACAGCGCGCGGTAGCGCTTGCCGGCGAGATCGACCATCCCCCAGCGGGTCCGCTTGGTCTGCGGCATCAGGTAGTGCTCGAGGTTCGGCTCGTTCCACGGCGACCAGTAGTCGACCTGGCCACCGTAGGGGGCCGGCGCGCCACGGCCGTAGCGCTTGGCGACCGCGGCGACGAACTGGCCGAACAGCCGCGGCGACGGGTTCCACATGCACGAGTCCGCCAGGTGGTCGTAGCCGCCGATGCGGTGCGGGCAGCGCCGCGGCTGCTCCGACGCCCAGTAGGGGATCTCCGGCGTGAACGCGAGGAAGACGCGCAGCCCGTTGCGCTTCGCGCGCTCGATCACCGTGTCGTAGCGCGACCAGTCGTAGCCCTCGGAGTCGGGGTCGGCGACGTCGAAGCCCGCCGGCCGGGTCCGCTCGCGCGCGTCCGGCGAGACCGCCGACCAGACGACGAAGACGCGGATCGCGTCGGCTCCGAGCGCCTTGGCCTCGGCGACCGCAGCGTCGGCGTCGTGGGTCGAGCCGACGACGAAGTTCGCGTCGTCCTGGAAGATCGAGATCTGCTTCGGGCCCGCCGCCGCGCGGTCGGGGACGGCGGCGCCGAGCGCTGCGGCGGACAGCAGGGCGGCGACGGTGAGGAGGACCAGGCGAGACATGCGACCGAAGGCTACGGATGCGAGCCGCTGTCCGTCTCATCGGAAGGACGGCCGCCGACGAAGTTGATGAAGGCGTTCTGCATCGCCGAGAACCGGTGACCGCGCTCGATCGCCTTGCGCTCCTTCTTCGAGCCCTCCGCGTAGCGCCGGCGCGCCCAGCGCGAGCCGGGCTTCGCGATCCGGATCGCGCCGACCAGGCCGATGAACGGGATGAACGCCCCCAGCACCGCCGTCAGCAGCTTCCCCTTGCTGACGACCACCAGCGTCACCGCGACGTTGACCAGGATCAGCAGCGCGATCGCCCCCACCGACCCGTGCTCGTCGCTGTCGAACGGCGCGACCCCGACCAGCAGCAGCCCGCCGATCAACACCGCGATGATCACCGCGTCGACCGACGCCCGCCCCTCCTCGGTCCAGTAGACGTCCTCGAGGTGCAGCCAGAGCGCGAACTCGTCGAGGGTCAGGCCGCAGCCGATCCCGAAGGCGATCGCCAGCGCGTCCGCGAACGGGCTCTCGGGCTGGAACGAGAACATCAGGAAGCCCGACGCCATGATCGTCACGATCCCCCACACCAGATGGTGGATGTGCAGGCCGCTGGAGGTCTCGACGTTGCCGGGCCACCAGCTCACCTGCATCCTGATCAGCCGGGCGCTCGTGCGGATGAACAGGAAGCCGCCGAGCAGGCCCGCGAGCACCAGGAAGCCGGCGCGCTGACCCGGGCGGCCGAGGAAGTCCTGGGTCACCTGGATATCGAGTTGGGCGAGCAGCGCCAGCACGGCGACGGGTTCGACGGGGACCTGCGCGGGACCTGCCGCCCGGCGCCGGGAAAGCGGACGACGGGGGTCGAACCCGCGACCTCAAGCTTGGGAAGCTTGCGCTCTACCAACTGAGCTACGTCCGCGCGCCAGCGATTCTAACGCCGCGGCGCGTGACCGGCGGCGACCGCGCGGCCGCGGCTGACTACCCTCTGGTGTCGCAATGAAGCGCCTCCCTACGGCAGCCGTCGTGGCGATCGTCGGCGTGCTGGCCCTCGTCGGCCTGCTCACCTACGGCATGGTCGCCAGCGACCCCGACGACAGCATCGACGACGCGCTCGCCCGCGGCGAGACCGTCACCGCCCCCGGCTTCGAGCTCGACCGGCTCTCCGGCCCCGGCCGCGCGTCGCTGGCCGACTTCCGCGGCCAGGTCGTAGTGCTCAACGCCTGGGCCTCCTGGTGCGACCCCTGCCGCGAGGAGTCGCCGCTGCTGCAGCGCTGGCACGAGCGCCTCGAGCGGTCCGGGCGCGGCACCCTGCTCGGCATCTCCGCGCTCGACATCGACAGCGACGCCCGCGCGTTCGTGGAGGAGTACGGCCTCACCTACCCGATGCTGCGCGACAAGCAGGGCGACTCGCTCGGCCCCTACGGCGTGGTCGGCTACCCCGAGACGTTCGTGATCGACCCGCGCGGCGAGATCGTCGCCGCCGCCCGCGGCCCCGTCGACGAGGAGTGGATGCGCGAGCACGTCGGGCCGCTGCTGGAGCGGTCATGAAGGCGCTGGCAGCGGCGCTCGCGCTCGCCGCCGTGCTGCTGGCGCCCGCGGCGGCCGTCGCCCAGAGCTGCCCGCAAACGTCGCTCGCGGCCGTCGAGGCGGAGGTCATGTGCCCGGTCTGCGGCACGCCGCTCGGGCTCGCCGCCGAGGCGCCGCAGGCCGAGCGCCAGCGGGCGCTGATCCAGCGGCTCGTCGAGCGCTGCCGCTCCAAGGAGGAGATCAAGGACGTGCTCGTCGGCCAGTACGGGCCGAGCGTGCTCGCGCTGCCCGAGCCCGAGGGGTTCAACCTCGGCGCCTACGTCGTCCCGGCGCTCGCGCTGCTCCTCGCCGCCGGCGGCCTCGCCGTCGCCGCCCGCCGCTGGCGCCGCCGCGGCGCCGGGCCCGCGGCCGCCGCGTCCGGCCCGCCGCCCGACCCCGCCGCCGACGAGCGGCTCGACGCCGACCTGCGCCGGTACGAGCTGTGATCGCCGCCAGCACCGTCGACACCACCGTCGTCGCCGCCTTCCTCGTCGGCTTCGTCTCCTTCATCTCGCCCTGCGTGCTGCCGCTGGTGCCCGGCTACCTCTCGACGATCTCCGGCGTCGCCTTCGCCGACATCGAGGCCGGCAAGGCGCGCCGCGAGGTGCTCGTCCCGGCGCTGCTGTTCTGCCTCTCCTTCTCGCTGATGTTCATCGCGCTCGGCATGACCGCGACCGGGCTCGGCCAGACCCTCCAGGACCACCGCCAGCTGCTGCGCGACATCTCCGGGATCGTCCTGATCGCCCTCGGCGCCTTCTTCATCGCGACCCTGTTCATCAGCCGGCTCAACCGCGAGTGGCGGCCCGAGGCGCTGCTCGCCCGCGCCGGCACCGGCGGCCCGATCGTCGCCGGGCTCGCCTTCGCCGTCGCCTGGCTGCCCTGCACCGGCCCGACGCTCGGCGCCGTCCTGACCGCCGCCTCGAACGAGTCGACCGTCGACCGCGGCGCGATCCTGCTCACCGCCTACGCGCTCGGCCTCGCCCTCCCCTTCCTGCTCTCCGCCCTCGCGTTCTCGCGCGTCTCGGGCTTCTTCCGCTTCTTCCGCGACCACTACGCGGTGATCACCGTCATCTCCGGCAGCATCCTGATCGCGATGGGCGTCCTGCTCTACACCGGCGAGCTCACCCGCCTCAACGCCGAGGCGCTGGAGCTGATGGATAGCCTCGACATCAACTTCTTCAACCGCCTCTGAGCGCTGAGCGTCCGCGGGGGCGCCTGGCGGCGTCCTCGGTCGGGCATGGCCCCACCGGCCTATGCCCCACCGGCCGCTACATCCGGTCGGGGGCGGAGACGCCGAGCAGGTCGAGCGAGCTGGCGAGGGTGCGGCGGGCGAGCTCGCAGAGGGCGAGGCGGAGGTCCTCGTCACCGCCCTCCTCGGCGGCGCCGATGACCTTGCAGTCGCGGTAGAAGGCGGTGAAGGCCTGGGCGACCTCGGTCGCGTCGGCGGCGATCCGGTGCGGTGCCCGGCGCTCGGCGGCGACGCGGATCTCCTCCGGCAGCTCGAGCAGCTTCTTGATCAGGTCGCGCGCGCTGGGATGCAGCGCCTCGGGGCTGGCGGCGAGGTCGCCCGCGACCGCCGCGGCCACCCGCTCGGCGTCGACGCGGCGCAGGATGCTCGCGATCCGTGCGTGGGCGTACTGGACGTAGTAGACCGGGTTGTCCTGGCTGTGGCTGCGCGCCAGGTCGAGGTCGAGGTCGAGCGCGGTGTCGGGGCTGCGCTGGACCAGGAACCAACGGGTCGCGTCGACGCCGATATCGTCGACGAGCGCGTCGAGGGTGACGAACTGGCCCTCGCGCTTGGACATCTGCGCGCGCTCGCCGCCCTCGACCAGGTTGACGAGCTGCATGATCACGTACTCGAGCCGCTCCGGGTTGCCGCCGAGCGCCTCCCAGGCCGCCTTCATCCGGCCGACGTAGCCGTGGTGGTCGGCGCCGAGGATGTCGATCGCGTGGTCGTAGGCGCGCTCGCGCTTGTCCTCGTGGTAGGCGATGTCGGCCGCGAAGTAGGTCTTCTCGCCGTTGGAGCGCCGCAGCACGCGGTCCTTGTCGTCGCCGTAGTCGGTGGTGCGCAGCCAGGTCGCGCCGTCCTGCTCGTAGACGTGGCCGCGCTCGGCGAGCCGCTCGATCGCCTCGTCCACCGCTCCGCCCTCCTGCAGCGCGCGCTCGCTGGAGAAGCGGTCCATCTCGACGCCGAAGCGCTCGAGCGTGGCCCGCACCGCGTCGACCATCAACGCGACGCCGCGCTTGGCGAGCTCGTCGTCGTCGAGCTCGGCGGCGCCGTCGATCCGCGCGGCGACCTCGGCCACGTAGTCGCCGCGGTAGCCGTCCTCGGGCGGCTCCTGGCCGAGCGCGCGGGCGCGCAGCGAGGCGGCGAACCGCTGGACCTGGCCGCCGTAGTCGTTGACGTAGTACTCGCGCTCGACCTCGTCGCCCGCAGCCTCGAGGATCCGGCAGAGCGAGTCGCCGTAGGCGGCGTGGCGGGCGGCGGCGACGGTGATCGGCCCGGTCGGGTTGGCGCTCACGAACTCGACCAGGACCCGCTCGGAGACCTCGTAGGCGGTGCGGCCGAAGCGGTCGCCGTCGGCGAGCGCGGCAGCGGCGGCGGCCTTCAGCCAGCGGTCGGACAGGTGCAGGTTGAGGAACCCGGGGCCCGCGACCTCGACCCGCTCGACCGCGTCGCCGAGGGCCCCCGCGAGCTTCTCGCCGAGCCGCTCGGCCACCTCGCGCGGCGGGCTCTTCAGCGCCCCGGCGAGCAGCATCGCCGCGTTGCTCGAGTAGTCGCCGAGGTCGGCCTGCGGGGGGCGCTCCAGCGTCGGCCGCTTCTTCGGCGTTGCGCCCAGCTCGGCCGCCGCCGCCAGCACCGCCTCGCCGAGCTCCTTGACCGGGTCCGCCACGACCGGGCACCCTACCGCCCACGCCGAGACCCCCGGTTCTCAGTAGTGGTAGGGCTCGCGGGCGAGGATCTTGTGGGCGCGGTAGAGCTGCTCGAGCAGGACGACGCGGGCAAGCTGGTGCGGCAGGGTCATCGGGCCGAGCGAGAGGCGCATGTCGACGCCGTCGAGGTCGAGGCCGCGTGGGCCGCCGATCACGAAGCAGAGGTTGAGGCCGGACTGGCGGCGCTGCTCGAGGAACTCGCTGAAGCCGACCGAGTCGTAGGCGCGGCCGCCGGCGGCGAGCAGGACGGTGAAGCAGCGGTCGGGGATCCGGCGGGCGACGTCCTCGTCGGCGCGCACCTCGACCAGCTCGAGCCGGCCGTGACCGGCGATCAGCTTCTTGTAGTGCTGGACGTCGTCGACGTAGGGCGGGCGCAGCCGGCCGACCGCCAGGACGATGATCCTCATCGGGCCCTCACCGCCGGCGATGCTAGGGGTCGCCGCCGCCGGAGCGGCGCTCGGCCGCCCGCTCGCGCTCGTAGGCGACCCCGAAGCCGATCCGCTCGACGGTCGGCGGGTGGGTCGAGAAGAGGGTCCGGTACAGCCAGGGCGGGTCGGGGTCGGAGAGGTTGCGCAGCGCAAGGCTGCGGTCGAGCGCGATCGCGGCGCGCGGGTCGTCGGTGAGCGCCAGCGCGTAGGCGTCGGCGCGCGCCTCGACCTGGCGCGAGAGCACGTTCCCGGCGCAGCCGAGCGCGAACGAGACCAGCGCGAAGCCGAGGACCACCGCCGGCAGCGCCGCCGGCCCCGGCCGCCCCGGACCGCCGAGCCCGCCGCGCGCGAACCGCTCGGCCAGCCGCTGGACGAGGAACATGCCGGCCGGGGCGACCAGCGCCACCCACAGCAGCCCCTTCGGCAGGTCGTCGTAGTGGACGTGGGCCAGCTCGTGGGCGACCACCGAGCGGACCTCGGCGGGATCGTGATCGTCGATCAGGTTGTCGTAGATGACGACGCGCTTGGTGTGGCCGATGCCGCCGACGTAGGCGTTGATCGCGTTGGTGCGGCGGCTCGCGTCGACGCGGTAGACCTCCCCCACGTCGACCCCGGCCCGGTCTGCGAGCCGCGTGACCTCCGCGCGCAGCTCGCCGCGGACCGGCTCGAAGTCGTTGAACAGCGGCGCGACGAGCACCGGCTGGACGTAGACCATCACGACCGCCACCGCGACGACCAGCCCCGCCCCGGGCAGCCACCAGTTGCGCGGGAAGCGGCGGATGATCGCCATCGCGAGCAGCCCCGCGACCCCCGCGTAGACGGCCGAGACCGCGGTCGCCTTGGCGAAGTCGACCAGCCACGGCCCGAGCGCCTGGTTCGCGAGGCCGAAGTCGACCGAGCGCTCGTGGCGCCAGATCGCGAGCGGCAGCTCGACGACGCCGACCGTCACCGACAGCCCGACCGCGACCGCTGCGGCGCCCAGCAGGGGCCGCCGGCCGGCTCGCTCCAGCGCGGCCCGCACCGGCCGTGGCGGCCACAGCGCCAAGACGGCGAGCGTGAGCCCCGACAGCGCGATCCCCGCGAGGCCGAGCAGCCGCTGCAGCCCGCGGAAGTCGGCTGCCCGTTCGAGCTGGTCGGGCCTGAAGTACTCTTGGAGGTCGACGGACGCGGGGTCGATCAGGCCGTCGCGCGGGAGCAGCAGCAGCGTGGCCAGCCCGGCGGCCACGACCGCCACCGCCACCGCGAGTGGCAGGCGTACACGATGAGCAGCCACCCTCCGGACAGTAACGGCGCCCCGGCGCGGATCGCGATCGTCTCCGACGTTCACGGCAACCTGCCCGCGTTCGAGGCCGTGCTCGAAGACGTCGAGGCGGCCGGGGTCGACGCCGTCTGGTGCCTCGGCGACCTCGTCGGCTACGGCGCCAGCCCCGACGGCTGCGTCGCCCTCGCGCTCGAGCGCTGCGACGTCTTGCTCGGCGGCAACCACGACCTCGCCGTCGCCGGCAGGGTCGACCTCGCCGACTTCTCCCCCGCCGCGGCGGCCGCCGCCCGCTGGACGCGCGAGCACGCGGCTCCGGACACGCTCGCGACGCTCGAGCGGTTGCCCCCGGCCCGCGACGAGGGGCCTATCGGCCTCTACCACGGCAGCCCCGGCGACCCGGTCTGGGAGTACGTCCTCTCGAGCCGCCAGGCCGCCGAGGCGCTCGACCTGATGTCGCCGCGGATCGGCGCGATCGGCCACACCCACGTCGCGCTGAGCTTCGTCCGCGCCGACGGCCGGCTCAGCGGCGATCCGGCGCCCGCCGGCACCGAGCACGACATCGCCGCCGGCGAGTGGCTGCTCAACCCCGGCAGCGTCGGCCAGCCACGCGACGGCGACCCGCGCGCCGCCTGGCTGCTGGTCGACCTGGCCGCCTGGACGGCCAGCTGGCGCCGCGTCGAGTACCCGATCGACGCGGCCGCGCGAGCGATCGCGGCGACCGACCTGCCCCGCCATCTGGCCGACCGGCTATTCATCGGTCAGTGACCTCGCGCGCCCGCACCCTCCTCTGCGCCCTCGCGGCCGCCCTCGCGTTCGCCGCCGCCGGCTGCGGCGGGGACGACGAGATCCCCGAGCGCGAGAAGATCCCGCCGGACATCACCCAGGAGCTGCGACGCCAGATCGAGTCGATCGGACAGCGCGTCGCGGCCGGCGTCTCGGGCGCCTGCGACGACATCTACGACGAGGGCGACGGCAACATCGCGCCGATCAACGCGGCGCTGGAGTCGCTGCCGCCGCGCGTCGACCCGCGCATCCGCGCCGCGCTGGAGCAGAGCGTCCAGAACCTCGAGCAGCTCGTCGACGAGGAGTGCGACGCGATCCGCCGCTCCGAGACGGGCGAGGAGACGACCCCGACCGAGACTGTCGACACGACGACGACCGAGACCGAGACGGTCCCGACGACCGAGACGACCCCGACCGAGACCGAGACGGTCCCCACGACCCCGACCGACCCGACGACGCCGACCGACTCGCCCGGCGGCGGCCAGCAGGGCGGCGGGACGGACGGGTCGCAGCCGGGGCGCGGCCAGCAGGGCCCGTCCGAGAACGTGCCCCCGACGGGCGAGGGCGGCGGCGCCGAGGCGCCCGGGGGCGGCCAGTGAGCCAGCCGCAGGAGATCGCCGGGCGCTACCGCGTCGACCGCCGCCTCGGAGCCGGCGGCATGTCGACCGTCTTCCTGGCGACCGACACCGTGCTCGAGCGGCCGGTCGCGCTGAAGCTGCTCGCCGAGCACCTCGCCGACGACGAGGCGTTCGTCGCCCGCTTCCAGCGCGAGGCGCTCGCCGCCGCGCGGCTCCAGCACCCGAACATCGTCCAGGTCTTCGACTACGGCCTCGACGGCACCTCGCACCGCCACTTCATCGTCATGGAGTTCGTCGACGGCCCCTCCTGCGCCGACCTGCTGCGCGAGCACAAGCGGCTGGATGTCGAGCAGGCTGTCGGGATCGTGCGCGACTGCTGCCACGGCCTCGACTACGCGCACCGCGCCGGGGTCATCCACCGCGACGTCAAGCCGGGCAACCTGCTCGTCGCGCGCGACTCGGGGATGACCAAGCTGGCCGACTTCGGAATCGCCAAGGCCGCCGAGCAGACGCGGATCACCCAGGTCGGCTCGGTGCTCGGCACCGCCGCCTACCTCTCGCCCGAGCAGGCCCAGGGCGAGGAAGCGGGCGGGCGCTCGGACATCTACTCGCTCGGCGTCTGCGCCTACCAGCTGCTGACCGGGCGGCTGCCGCACGAGTACGCGTCGCTGACCGAGCTGGCGCTCAAGCAGCGCGACGAGCAGGTCGAGCCGATCTCCGAGATCCGCCCCGAGGTGCCCGAGGCGCTCGACCGGGCGATCATGGTCGCGCTCGCGCGCGCCCCCGAGGACCGCTACGCGACCGCCCTCGAGTTCGCGGCCGCGATCGAGTCGGGCCTCGGCGGCCAGCTCACCGACGTCACGCGACGGCTCGCCGCCGCCGCCGCGCTCACCGACGCCGAGACGACGCGCGCGCTCGAGGTCACCGACACGACACGTGCGCTGGACACCCGCATCCAGCCGCCACCGGCGCTCGAGCCGCCGGCCCGCGACGCGGTCGCCGCCCGCCGCGCCGAGCGCGACGAGGCCGAGCTGGTCCGCCGCCGCGCCCGCAACCGCCGCCTCGGCCGCTTCTTCCTCCTGCTCGCCCTGCTCGCCGCCGTCGCGGCGGTCGGCGTCGTCCTGCTCCAGCAGGAGGGCGGCGGCCCGCAGGTGAACCCCGTCGACCGCGGCGACGTCCAGAGCCAGGTCGAGGGCATCAACCGCTTCCTCGACCGCTACACGCGCTGACCGCGCGGTGAGAGTTTCGGCCACAGTTCGGCCGGAACTCTGACGGCGGCTCGCGGGCCGCGCGGGCGGCGAGGCGGGCTCGGCCGAGGGTCAGGCGCGGTACGGAGCGTCGCCCGCCAGCACCCGCGCGGTGTAGGCGGCGAGGTCGCCGGCGGCGATCGCGGCGCGCAGGCCGGCCATCAGCTCGGCCATGAAGGTGAGGTTGTGCAGGGCGAGCAGGCGGCTGCCGGTGAGCTCGCGGTTGCGGGCGAGGTAATGCACGTAGCCGCGCGTGAAGCCGCCCGCGCAGGCGGGGCAGGGGCAGCCGGCGGCGATCGGCTCGGCGGAGCCGGCGACAGCCGCCTTGGTCAGGTCGAGCCGCCAGCGGCGGTCGGGATCGCACACCAGCGCCGTGCCGTGGCGGGCGAGGCGGGTCGGGGTCGCGCAGTCGAAGCTGTCGATCCCGGCGGCGACCGCGTGGAGGATGTCGTCGACGTCGCCGATCCCGAGCAGGTGGCGCGGCGGCGCGTCGGGCAGGCCCGCCAGCGACCAGCCGAGCACCTCGCGCATCTGGTCCTTGTCCTGGCCGAGCGAGCCGCCGATCGCGATCCCGTCGACGTCGGCCGCGGCGACGTAGGCCGTCGACTCGGCGCGCAGGTCCTCGTGGACGCCGCCCTGGACGATCCCGTAGAGCAGCTGCCAAGCCGGCGCGTGCTCGCGCTGCCAGGCGACGCAACGGTCGAGCCAGCGGTGGGTGCGCTCCATCGAGCGCAGCGTGTAGGTGCGGTCGGAGTGAAACGGCGTGCACTCGTCGAAGGCGAGCGCGATGTCGGAGCCGAGCGCCGCCTGGACCTCCATCGAGGTCTCGGGGCCCATGAACCGCTCCGATCCGTCCATGTAGGACTGGAAGCGGACGCCGTCCTCGCTGATCTCGTGGACCATGCTGCGGCGCCCGTCGCGACGGCCCTTGATCTCGTCCGATACCGAGCCGTGGCCCATCGAGAAGACCTGGAAGCCGCCGGAGTCGGTCACGATCGGGCCGTCCCAGCCCATGAAGCGGTGCAGGCCGCCGAGCGCGCGGACGTAGTCGTGGCCGGGCGTGATGAACAGGTGGAAGGTGTTGCCGAGCACCATGTCGTAGCCGAGGTCGGCGACCTCGGCCGGCAGCAGGCCGCGCACCGAGGCGTTCGACGCCAGCGGCACGAACGCCGGGGTACGCACGTCGCCGTGAGCTGTGCGCAGGGTGCCGGTGCGCGCCGAGCCGTCGCGCGCGGCGATCTCGAACGGCTGCGCCGGTCGAGTGGAGGATTCGTGGGGGTATGGCCCCATCAATGCTCCACGCGGCTCAGGAGCCGGCCGGGAGCAGGCTGGTGCCGGTCATCTCGTCCGGCTGGGTGACGCCGAGCAGCTCGAGGACGGTCGGCGCGACGTCGGCGAGGATGCCGCCGTCGCGCAGCGGCGCGGCGCCGTCGGCGGTGACGATCAGCGGCACGGGGCTGAGCGAGTGGGCGGTGTTCGGGCTGCCGTCGGGCTCGAGCATGTGGTCGGCGTTGCCGTGGTCGGCGGTCACGACCAGCGCTCCCCCGCCCGCCTCGACCGCCGCGACGATCCGCCCGAGCTGGGCGTCGACGGCCTCGATCGCCGCGACCGCCGCCGGGATCACCCCCGTGTGGCCGACCATGTCGGGATTGGCGAAGTTGATGATCCCGAAGCCGTAGCCGCCGCCCGACCAGCGCTCCACGAACGCGTCGGCGGCGGCCGCGGCGCTCATCTCCGGCTTGTGGTCGTAGGTCGGCACGTCGCGCGGGGAGTCGACCAGGCAGCGCTCCTCGCCGTCGTAGCTGCTCTCCTCGCCGCCGTTGAAGAAGTAAGTGACGTGCGGGTACTTCTCGGTCTCGGCGACGTGCAGCTGGCGGATCCCCGCGGCGGCGAGCACCGACGCGAGCGTCGCGCGCGGCCGGTCGGGCGGGAAGGCGACCGGGTAGGACCACTCCTCCTGGTACTCGGTGAGGGTCGTGTAGCTGGCCACCGCCCCCATGCCGCCGCGGTCGAACTCGGCGAAGCCGTCCTCGCCGAGCGCGCGCGTCAGCTCGCGGGCGCGGTCGGGGCGGAAGTTGAAGAAGAGGACGGCGTCGCCGGGACGGATCCGCCCCTCAGCGCCGACGAGCGTCGGGCGGACGAACTCGTCGGTCTCGCCGCGGTCGTAGGCGGCGCGGACGGCGGCGACCGCGGAGTCGGCGCGCGCGGTGGTCGCGCCGTCGCCGGCGATGTCGTCGGGGTCGGCGCCGAGCGGCGCCGGCTTGCCGTGCACGAGCGCGTCGTAGGCGAGCTTGACGCGCGGCCAGCGGCGGTCGCGGTCCATCGCGTAGTAGCGGCCCGAGACCGAGGCGACCCGCCCGCCGGCGGCGGCGAGCCAGCCCTCGACGGTCTCGAGGTAGCCGGCGCCCGACCGCGGCAGCGTGTCGCGGCCGTCGGTGAAGGCGTGCAGGACGATGTCGGGAACGCCGAGGTCGGCGGCCAGCTCGATCAGCGCGCGCAGGTGGTCCATGCTCGCGTGGACGCCGCCGTCGGAGACCAGCCCGAGCAGGTGCAGGCGCCCGGCGGCCCGGCCGGCGGCGCAGGCGTCGCGCAGCGCGGGGTTCTCGGCCAGCTCGCCGTCGGCGATCGCGTCGTCGATCCGCGTCAGGTCCTGGCGCACGACCTTGCCCGCGCCGAGGTTGAGGTGGCCGACCTCGGAGTTGCCCATCTGGCCCTCCGGCAGCCCGACCGCCCGCCCGCAGGCGGTCAGCTCGGTGTGGCGGTGGCGCTCCCAGAGCCCGTCGAAGACCGGCGTGTCGGCGAGCGAGACCGCGTTGCCCGGGCCGGGCGGCGCGAGCCCCCAGCCGTCGAGCACGACCAGGCAGACCGACGGCACCGCCACGGCTACGCCCCGGCCGCGACGCGGCGGGTCACGCTGCCCCCACGATGGCGGCGAAGGACTCGGGATCGAGGCTCGCGCCGCCGACGAGCGCGCCGTCGACGTCGGGCTGGGCGAGGATCTCGGCGGCGTTGTCGGGCTTGACCGAGCCGCCGTAGAGCACCCGGACCGCGTCGGCGGCCGCGGTCGAGCGGTCGCCGACCAGCGCCCGCACGAACGAGATCGCCTCCTGCGCCTGGTCGGGCGTGGCGACCTTGCCGGTGCCGATCGCCCAGATCGGCTCGTAGGCTATGACGACGTCGGCGAGGCGGTCGTCGGCGACGTCCTCGAGGCCCTCCTGGACCTGGTGGCGCAGCTTGCGCTGCATGTCGCCGGCGTCGCGCTCGGACTCGGTCTCGCCGACGCAGAGGATCGGCTGGAGCCCGGCGGCGAGCGCGGCCGGCACCTTCTCCGACAGCGCGCGGTCGGTCTCGCCGAAGAGCTGGCGCCGCTCGGAGTGGCCGAGCACGACCGCGTCGACGTCGAGCTCGAGCAGCATCGGCGCGGAGACCTCGCCGGTGAAGGCGCCGTTGTCGGCCTGGTGCATGTTCTGGGCGGCGACCGCGACGCCGGAGCCGGCGAGCGCGCCGGCGACCGTCTCGAGCGCGGTGAACGGCACGCAGACCGCGACGTCGGCGTCGCGGCGGGCGGGCTCGGGCAGCAGCGTCAGCAGCCGCTCGCAGTAGGCGGCGGCCTGGGCGCGGGTGCCCCACAGCTTCCAGTTGCCGGCGACGTAGGGCCGGCGGGCGGTGTCACTGGGCATCGTCGAGAGCCTCCACTCCGGGGAGCGCCTTGCCCTCCAGGAGCTCGAGGGCGGCGCCGCCGCCCGTTGACATGTGGGTGACCGAGTCGGCGAGGCCGAACGAGGCGAGCGCCGCGGCCGAGTCGCCACCGCCGACGACGGTCGTGCCGGGCGCGGCGGCGACCGCCTCGGCGACCGCGCGGGTGCCGGCCGCGAACGGCTCCAGCTCGAACGCGCCCATCGGCCCGTTCCAGAAGACGGTTCCGGCCGCAGAGATCTCGCCCGCGTAGGCGGCGGCGGTCCGCGGGCCGACGTCGAGGCCCATCCAGCCGTCGGGGACCGCGACCCCGTCCGACTCGCGCCGGTCGGCGTCGGCGGCGAAGCGGTCGCCGAGCACCAGATCGACCGGCAGCAGCAGCCGCGCCCCGCCGCCCTCCTCGGCCTTGGCGAGCGCCTTGCGGGCCAGCTCGACGCCCTCCTCCTCGACGAGCGAGTCGCCGGTCGGGTGGCCCTGGGCGCGGAAGAACGAGAAGCACATCGCGCCGCCGATCAGGACGCTGTCGGCGGTGTCCAGGAAGCGGTCGATCAGCGCGACCTTGTCGGTCACCTTCGCGCCGCCGAGCACGACGCAGAGCGGCCGCTCGGGCGCCTCGACGATCCGCTCGAGGGTGTCGACCTCGCGCTGGAGCAGCAGCCCGGCGACGGCCGGCAGGTGCGCGGCGACCCCGGCGGTCGTCGCGTGGGCGCGGTGGGCGGCGCCGAACGCGTCGTCGACGTAGACGTCGGCGTAGGAGGCGAGCTCGCGGGCCAGCTCGGGGTCGTTCGCCTTCTCCCCCGGCTCCCAGCGGGTGTTCTCGAGCACCAGGATCGAGCCGGGCTCGAGCGCGTCGACCGCGGCGCGCACCGAGTCGCCGACGACCGCGTCGGCTTGGGCGACCGGCGCGTCGACCAGCTCCGCGAGCCGGTCCGACGCCGGCCTCAGCGACGTCTCGGGCTCACGGCCCTTCGGCCGGCCGAGGTGCGAGCAGAGGATCAGCCGCGCGCCGGCGTCCAGCAGCAGCTGGATCGTCGGCAGCGCGGCGCGGATCCGGGTGTCGTCGGCGACCCGACCGTCCTCCAGGGGGACGTTGAAGTCCACCCGGACGAGCGCTCGCTCGCCGCCCTGGAGGTCGAGGTCGGAGACGGTGCGCTTGGTCAGCACGCTACGGGAGCACCCGCTCGGTGAGGTCGACGACGCGGTTGGAGTAGCCCCACTCGTTGTCGTACCAGGAGATCACCTTGACCTGCCGGCCCTCGAGCACCATCGTCAGCGGCGCGTCGAAGATCGACGAGTACGGCGAGCGGGCGATGTCGGTCGAGACGATCGGATCCTCGGAGTACCGCAGGATCCCGGCGAGCGGGCCGCTGTCGGCCTTCGCCCGGATCGCCTCGTTGACCTCCTCGACCGAGGTGTCGCGCGACGCCTGGAAGACCAGGTCGACGACCGAGCCGGTCGGGACGGGCGCGCGGACCGCGATCCCGTTGAGCTTGCCCTTCAGCTCGGGGATCACGAGGCCGATCGCCTTCGCGGCGCCGGTCGACGTCGGCACCAGGTTGATCGCCGCGGCGCGGGCGCGGCGCGGGTCCTTGTGCGGGGCGTCGAGCAGGCGCTGGTCGCCGGTGTAGGCGTGGATCGTCGTCATCACGCCGCTCTCGATCCCGATCGCGTCGTGCAGGACGCTGGCGAACGGCGCCAGGCAGTTGGTCGTGCAGGAGGCGTTCGAGATGACGTCGTGGGCGGCCGGGGCGTAGGCGTCGTCGTTGACGCCGAGCACGAGCGTCACGTCCGGCTCGGTCGCGGGCGCGGAGATGATCACCTTGCGGGCGCCGGCGGCGAGGTGCTTGGCGGCGTCGTCGCGCTTGGTGAAGAAGCCAGTCGACTCGATGACCACCTCGGCGCCGACGTCGCCCCACGGGATGTCGGCGGGGTCGCGCTCGGCGAAGACGCGCAGCGGCTTGCCGTCGACGACGATGCTGTCGGCGGTCGCCTCGACGGTGCCGGGGAACGGCCCGAGGATCGAGTCGTACTTGAGCAGGTTGGCGAGCGTCTCGGTGTCGGTGATGTCGTTGACGCCGACCCAGTCGATGTCCGCCCCGCGCTCGTGAGCCGCTCGGAAGACGTTGCGGCCGATGCGGCCGAAGCCGTTGATTCCGGCCTTCAAGGCCATTCCAGTACGTCCTTTCGTCGAATCGCGTACGTCCCCGGAATCTACCGCTGCACGCCGTCCCCGAGCGTTGCGGCGACACGCCCGGCGAGCTTCTGAGCGTCCTGGCCTAGGACGCAGGGAGCGTGGCGGCCGCCAGGCCGCGAGCGACCGAGGACACCGGCCAGGGCGCTCAGAAGCCGCCGGTGAGCGACCGAGGACACCGGCCAGGGGCTCAGGGGCGTCGCGGTGGTTTCGCCGCGTCGCGGTGGACGGCGTCGACCATCAGGTCGGGCCGCTCTCCGTAGGCGGCGGCGAGGCGCTCGGCGATCACGACCGAGCGGTGGCGCCCGCCGGTGCAGCCGACGCCGACCGCGAGATGGGCCTTGCCCTCGCGCTCGTACTGGGGCAGCAGGTAGTCGAGCAGCGGGGTCAGGTGGCCGAGGAAGTCGTCGAAGCCGTCGGCGGACTCGACGAACTCGCGCACCGGGGCGTCGAGGCCGGTGAGGTCGCGCAGCTCGGACTCGTAGTGGGGGTTGGGCAGGAAGCGGACGTCGAAGAGCAGGTCGGCGTCGCGCGGGGTGCCGTGCTTGAAGCCGAAGCTGATGAAGGTGACCGCGAGCCGGCCGACCTTGCCGCGCGGGAGCATCTTGTCGGCGACGACCTTGCGCAGCCGGGAGGCGGACAGGTCGCTGGTGTCGATGCAGATGTCGGCGCGGGCGCGCAGCGGGGCGAGCAGCTCGCTCTCGGCGCCGATCGCGGCGGCGACGGAGGTGCCGCCGTCGGCGAGCGGGTGGCGGCGGCGGGTCTCCTTGTAGCGGTTGACGATCACGTCGTCGCCGGCGTCCAGGTAGAGGACGCGGTGCGCGATCCCCTGGGCGGCGAGGTCGTCGAGGACCCGGACGAGCCCGTCGAAGTACTCGCCGCCGCGGACGTCGGAGACGACGGCCGCGCGCTCGACCTTCGACCCCTCGTGCTGGAACAGCGCGGCGAGGCCGGCGATCATCTCGGGCGGCAGGTTGTCGACGCAGAAGTAGCCGGCGTCCTCGAAGGTCGCCATCGCCTGGCTCTTGCCGGCTCCGGACAGTCCGGTGACGATGACGAAGTCCTCCACCTGCCGGTACTCGTAGCAGGCGGGCGCGACGGGTGCCGCGCGCCAGCTACGGTTCGGGGCGATGGTCGAGGGAGGGGACCCAGCGGACGACCGGCGCGAGGAGCGCCGCGCGGGCGACGTGCCGGACCTGCCCGGCGGCGGGGACGCGGCGTCCGACGCGGAGGCGGCCGCCGACCCCGACGCGGAGGCCTCCGACGGCGGCAGCCGGCTCGCCGGCTACGTGGCGGGCGCGCTGATCGTCGGGGCGCTGGCGGCGATCGTCGCGGTCGGGCTGTCGGTCGCCGGTCGCGGCGGTGACGACGCGCCGACCGCCGCCGCGCACGAGGAGCTGCTGCCGGGCGGCGGCGCCTTCCCAACCCCGGAGATCGCGCTGACGGTGCGCGCCGCGGCCGCCGGCGCGGGCTGCGAGCTGGAGTCGTTCCCGGTCGCCGACCGCGACCACGACCAGCGCCTCCACGCCGACCTCGGCCACACGTCGAAGCCGCCGACCTCGGGGCGCCACTTCCCGGTCGCCGCCCAGGACGGCGCCTACGAGGTCGCGCCGCCGGTCAACC
>JAAYBF010000128.1 GCA_012718975.1 Solirubrobacterales bacterium
GAACCACTCGATCGTCCGCGTCGCGGGAACCTCCTACCACCAGCCCGCACTTGTCGAGGCGACGGACCCGCCGCTCATGGGCAGCTTCCGGTACGAGTGCGTCGCGACCCTGGTACCCGAGCCAGACAACCCCCACGACGAATGGGCTGTGAAGGTCATGATCGGCCCCCATCACGTCGGGTACCTCGCGAGCAACAGGAGGCTCAAGCGCAAGCACCAGACGATCCGCGACATGCGGGCCGCGGGCGACCGTACGGACTACATCGGTTTCGTGCGACGACACGTGTTCGAGGAGACCGACGTCGCACCACTGCGGATGTCGCTGCGGATACCGCGTGACGGGAAGCTGTACAAGCCCGTCCCGAGCCGCTCGTCGGCGTAGGTCCCGCAGTGCTACTGGATCTACGGTCGCGCCGCTCCGCCGGCCCCCGGCAGCTCCCCGTACTTGCGGCGGGCGCGGAGCCGGCTCAGAGGAGCGGGTGTCTCGGTGTTGAGCACGGCGATGCCGGTGGGTGGTCGGAGGCGGCTCGTGAGTGGTGCGCCGCGCGCTAGGCTCGCTGGCCCATGACTGCCGGCGGGCCGCGCACCTATGTCTACGTGGACGGGTTCAACCTGTACTACGGTGCGCTGAGGGGCCGGGCCGGGACGCGGTGGCTCGACTTGCCGGCGTTGTCGCAGCGGCTGTTGCCGAACAACGCGATCGCCCGGATCGTCTACTGCACCGCGCTGGTCAAGGACCGACCCGGCAAGCCGGATCAGCTCGCCCACCAGCGGCTGTATCTCGCGGCCCTGGCGACGCTCCCGAACTTCGAGTTGCACAAGGGCGCCTACCTCGAGAAGAAGGTCCGGCGGCCGTTGGTCGCAGGCCAGGACGGCTCGACCCCGGAGTGGCCACGCGTGGCCTACTTTCACGACAGTGAGGAGAAGGGCTCCGATGTCAACCTCGCTACCCGACTGCTCGTAGACGGCTACAACGGCCACTACGAGGCCGCCGCGGTGATCTCCAACGACGGGGATCTCAAGATGCCGCTGGAGGTCGTCCGCCGGGATCTCGGTCTGCCGGTCACGGTCATCAACCCGCACCCTCGGCGCAGTACCGCCCTGTCGCCGAACCCGCTACCCGAGAACGCGAAGTACGTCCGGCTCCGCCCGGCGGACGCTCGCGCCTGCCAGTTCCCGAACACCGTCACGACCCGCGCTGGACGGACGATCACCAAGCCCGCGAACTGGTAGAGCGACCCTGGAAATGCAGAGGCCGCCTTGCGGCGGCCTCGCGCCCTACCGGCGAAACGGCAGGGGGGGTATGCGGGCAAGGCTAGCGCAGCCGCGCCGCATGCGTCAATACCGACGCCAGCGCTCAGCCAGCCCGGCCGTCCTCGCCATCAACTGCGGCGAGCACGACGGCGGGGGGAACAGGTCGCGCGCGCCCGCTGGGATCGGGGATGCTGTCGCCCCAGGTGTTGCCCCGTGCGGTCGGAGAGGCTCTCGCCCCGGCCCCAGAAACGACGAAACCCCGCTCCGAGAGCGGGGCTTCGTTAGGTAGCTGGGGGCGGACTCGAACCGCCGACCTCACGATTATGAGTCGTGCGCTCTAACCAGCTGAGCTACCCAGCCGCGGCCGTGGCGATTCTAGTTGGTCGCCCGCCGATCGCGGCTCGATGAGTGATTCTTCCGTCCTGGACGGCACGATTGCTCATCGAGGCTGCTGGCGGTCCGGCCCGGAGTCGGGCAATGACTGATCGAGTCGGCTGGCGGGCGGGCGCGCGGTCGGGCAGGATGGGCGCGTGACCGACGACCCGGCGCCAGAACTGCTGACAGCCGTCCCGAACGTCAGCGACGGCCGCCACCGGCAGGCGCTCGAGCGGATCGAGACGGCGTTCGCGCCGGCGCGGTTGCTCGACCTGCACGCCGACCCCGACCACAACCGCTCGGTGTTCACGCTCGCCGGCCGCCAGGGCGAGCTCGCCGACGGCCTCGTCTCCGGGGCGCGGGCAGCGGTCGCGGCGATCGACCTGACCGTCCACGGCGGCGTCCACCCCTACGTCGGCGCGCTCGACGTGCTGCCGGTCGTCTACCGCAGCGAGGCCCAGCGCGGGCCGGCGTGCGCGGAGCTGCTGACCGCCGCCGGGCGGATCGGGACCGAGCTGGAGCTGCCGGTGATCCTCTACGGCGAGCTGGCGACCCGGCCCGAGCAGCGCGAGCGCGCGGCGCTGCGCGAGGGCGGACCGGCGCGGCTGGCCGAGCGGATCGCCGCCGGCGAGGTCGTCCCCGACTTCGGGCCGGCACGCGCCCACCCGACCGCGGGCGTCGTGCTCGCCGCCGCCCGGGCGCCGCTGGTCGCCTTCAACGTCGACCTGGCGGTGCCCGACCTGGCGCTCGCCCGCCGGATCGCCGCCGAGATCCGCGAGGCCGGCGGCGGACTGCCGGGCGTGCGGGCGATCGGGCTCTACCTCGACCACCGCGGCTGCGCCCAGGTCTCGACCAACGTCCACGACCACCGCGCGACCCCGCTGGCCGAGATCGTCGCCGCGGTCCGCGCGCGGGCACCGGTCGCCGAGGCGGAGCTGGTGGGCCTCGCGCCGGCCGCGGCGTTCGACGGCTTTCCCGCCGACGTCCCGCTGCGCGGCTTCAGCGCCGAGCGCCACCTGCTCGAGAACGCGCTCGCGGCGCTCGGCTGACCCGCCCGCTGGGATACCCTGCGGGGGATGGCCCAGACGAAGAGCAAGCGGCGCCGCAAGCACCGCGGCACGGCCGCCGGAACGATCGAGCGGGCGGGACGCACCGGCAAGCCCGCGACCCGCCAGGACGCCAAGGCGGTCGCCCGCCAGCGCCGCGCCGAGCGGCTCGACCGCCCGCCGGAGTGGAAGAGCACGATCAACCGCGCCGCGATCGCCGCGCTCGTCTTCGCCGTGCTGGTCGTCGTCCTGTTCGGACGTCCGGTCACCGCCGGCGTGCTGCTCGGCGCGATCATGTTCGCGATCTACGTGCCGCTCGGCTACATGACCGACTCGGCGATCTACCGCTTCCGCCAGAAGCGCAAGCAGGCGGCGGCGATCGACGCCCAGGCGCGCAAGCGCGGCGGCAAGGGCGGGGAGGGGAGCTAGCCGGTGGAGGTGCGGATGCTCACCGTCGGGCCGATCCAGGAGAACTGCTTCCTGCTGCGCCGCGACGGCTCCGACCGGGCGCTGATCGTCGACCCGGGCGAGGAGGCCGACCGGCTGCTCGCCGCGCTCGAGGAGTGGGGCGCGACGCTCGACGGCATCCTGCTGACCCACACCCACTTCGACCATGTGGGCGCGGTCGCGCCGCTCGCGCGGGCGACCGGCGCCGAGGTCTGGGTGCCCGAGCTGGAGAAGGGCGTCCTCGCCGACATCAACAGCTACGTCAGCTGGCCGGAGCTGGGGCCCTTCGAGAGCTGGGACGCCGAGCACACCGTCGCCGGCGGCGAGCGGCTCGAGCTCGCCGGCCTCGAGATCGACGTGCTGTTCACGCCCGGCCACAGCCCCGGCCACGTCACCTTCCACGTGCCCGACGAGCAGGCGGTCTTCTCCGGTGACGTGCTCTTCCAGGGCTCGGTCGGCCGCACCGACCTGCCCGGCGGGGACCCGCGCGTGCTGATGGAGACGCTGCGCACCCTCGCCGAGACCCTCCCCGACGAGACGGTCGTCCACCCCGGCCACATGGGCATCACGACGATCGCCGCCGAGCGCGCCACCAACCCGTTCCTCGCGCAGCTGGCCGGGTAGCGTGGCGGGCCGCAAGCTCCAGGCCCCGCGGGGCACCTTCGACGTGCTGCCCGACGACGGCGCGGCGCGGCGCGAGCTGTACCGGCGGGCGGGCTCGGTGCTCGGCCGCTACGGGTACCGCCCGTTCGAGACGCCGGTCTTCGAGGACACCGACCTGTTCGCGCGCGGCGTCGGCGAGTCGACCGACATCGTCCGCAAGGAGATGTTCACCTTCGAGGACCGCGGCGGGCGGTCGCTGACGCTGCGCCCCGAGGGCACCGCCGGCGTCTGCCGCGCCTACGTCGAGCACGGCATGCACAAGCTGCCCCAGCCGGTGAAGGTCTGGTACTGGGGGCCCTTCTTCCGCCACGAGCGCGCCCAGGCGGGCCGCTACCGGCAGTTCTCGCAGGTCGGCACCGAGGCGCTCGGCTCCGACGACCCGACGCTCGACGCCGAGTCGATCCTGCTGCTCGCCGAGCTGCTCGAGGCGGCCGGCGTGCGCGAGGTGCGGCTGCGGCTGGCGAGCCTCGGCGGGATCGAGGCGCGCGCCGCCTACCTCGACCGGCTGCGCGGCTTCCTGCGCGAGCGCGAGGGCGAGCTGTCCGAGGACGTGCGCGACCGGATCGACTCCAACCCGCTGCGCGCCTTCGACGCCGACCATCCCGGCACCCGCGCCGCGATGGAGGGCGCGCCGCGGCTGCTCGACCATCTCGCGCCCGACGACGCCGAGCACTTCGCCGAGGTGCGGGCGCTGCTCGACGGGGCGGGCCTCTCCTACGACGTCGACCCGACGCTGGTGCGCGGGCTCGACTACTACACCCGCACCGTCTTCGAGTTCGAGAGCGCGCGGCTCGGCGCGCAGAGCGGCGTCGGCGGCGGGGGCCGCTACGACGGCCTGGTCGAGCAGCTCGGCGGGCCGGCGACGCCGGGCGTCGGCTGGGCGGCGGGGATCGAGCGGATCCTGCTCGCCGGCGACGGCAAGCTCGGCGGCTTCCCGGCGCCGGTGTATGTGGCGCTCGCCGGCGGCGACCGGCGCGCGGCGTTCGCGCTCGCGACCGCGCTGCGCGAGGCCGGGGTGCGGACCGAGCTCGAGCAGGCGGGAAGGTCTTTGAAGGGCCAGCTCAAGCACGCCGACAGGCTGGGGGCGAAGGCCGTGGCGATCGTCGGCGAGGAGATCGAGTGGAAGGACATGGCGACGGGGGAGCAGCGGCCGGTGAACAACGTGGCGGAGGCGGTCCGGATCGCCGTGGGGCTGGACGCGTGAGCGGCGGGGCGAACCCCACCGATCCCGGCGCGGCCGGCCAGGTGCTCGCGGGGGGCGCGAACCCGCCGATCTCCTTCTCCAACGAGTACCGCGACAGCTGGTGCGGGCTGGCACGGCCCGACCGCGTCGGCGAGCGGATGCGCGTCGCCGGCTGGGTGCACCGCCGCCGTGACCACGGCGGGCTGATCTTCATCGACCTGCGCGACCGCGAGGGCGTGCTGCAGCTGGTCTTCCACCCCGACCAGGCGCCGGAGGCGCACGCGGCCGCCCACCGGCTGCGCTCCGAGGACGTCGTCAGCGCGGTCGGGACGCTGGTCGCGCGCGAGGAGGGGACGGTCAACCCGGAGATGGCGACCGGGGCCGTCGAGCTGGAGGTCGAGTCGTTCGACCTGCTCGCCGACGCCGAGACGCCGCCGTTCCAGGTCGACGACGACGACCGCGTCAGCGAGGAGCTGCGGCTGCGCCACCGCTACCTCGACCTGCGCCGCCGCTCGATGGCGGAGGCGATCCGCCTGCGCCACGCGGTGGTCGCCGAGATCCGCCGTACGCTCGAGGCCCAGGGCTTCCTCGACATCGAGACGCCGATCCTGACCCGGTCGACGCCGGAGGGCGCGCGCGACCACCTGGTGCCGAGCCGCGTCCAGCCTGGCTCGTTCTTCGCGCTGCCGCAGTCGCCGCAGCTGTTCAAGCAGCTGCTGATGGTCGCCGGCTTCGAGCGCTACTACCAGATCGCCCGCTGCTTCCGGGACGAGGACACGCGCGCCGACCGCCAGCCGGAGTTCACCCAGCTCGACGTCGAGATGTCGTTCGTGGTCGAGGAGGACGTGATCGCGGTCGTCGACGCGCTGATGCCGCGGCTGCTGGCGCTCGGCGGGATCGAGGTCGCCACGCCGATCGAGCGGATCGGCTACGACGACGCGCTGCTGCGCTACGGCACCGACCGGCCCGACCGGCGCATCCCGATCGAGATCGCCGACCTCGGCGAGGTGTTCGCCGCCTCGGAGTTCAAGGTCTTCAGCGGCGCGCTCGCGGGCGGCGGGACGATCCGCGGCTTCAGCGCCGCCGGCGAGTTCCCGCGCCGCCGCTTCGACGAGCTGACCGAGCAGGCCCAGGCGCTCGGCGCGAAGGGGCTGGTCTGGGGGGTCGTCGAGGAGGACGGGAGCTGGCGCTCGCCGGTCGCGAAGTTCCTCACCGAGGACGAGATCGGCGGGCTGATCTCGGCGACGGGCGCCCGGGCGGGCGACGCGATCCTCGCGGTCGCCGACGACCCCGCCGTGGCGGCGCGCGTGCTCGGCGAGCTGCGGCTGGCGGTCGGCGTGCCGGAGGACCGCCACGACCTCGTCTGGGTCGTCGACTTCCCGATGTTCGGCTGGAACGAGGACGAGTCGCGCTGGGACGCCCTCCACCATCCGTTCACAGCGCCCAGCGGCGACCTCGACGGCGACCCCGGTAGCTGGCGCAGCCGCGCCTACGACCTCGTCTGGAACGGCACCGAGATCGGCGGCGGCTCGATCCGCATCAGCTCGCCAGACGTCCAGCAGCGTGTCTTCGACGCCCTCGGCCTGGGGCCCGACGAGGCCCGCGAGCGGTTCGGCTTCCTGCTCGACGCGCTCGCCTACGGCGCCCCGCCGCACGGCGGCATCGCGTTCGGCATCGACCGCATCGTCGCGATCCTCGGCGGCCGCGACTCGATCCGCGACGTGATCGCCTTCCCCAAGACCGCCTCCGGCCTCGACCCCCTCACCGGCGCCCCCGCACCCGTCGACGAGGTCCAGCTGCGCGAGCTCGGCATCCAGGTCAGGCCCGGCGTGGCGCCGGCCGGCTGAGGATTGGGCCCGGCTGGGGTGGCGTTCCGCTCGGGGCGGGCGGGCGAGGGTCGTGGCGGGTCTCGTTCGGCTGGGTAGGGAGGCGAGCGGTCCGGAACGGCGCTTCGCCGGACCCTCGTCCCGTTGGCCGGGGCCGGCGAGGCATCGTCGCCGCTCCATCCATCGTCCCGGCCCGCCGTTCGCCGGTCTCGACCCGGCCGGCCCGCTGTTTCCAGGCGGTTTCAGGGTCCGTACATCATCTCCCGGCTATTCCTTGGCCTGTCCATCGTTTGCCGTGCATAGAGCGGCAAACGTCGGGCCGGGCGCGGGGGCGCTGGAGAAGGTCAGGTTTGCGCCGCGCGGACCGGAAACGTTGGACCGGCGCCGGGGCGGCCCGACAACGTCGGGTTGGGCGCGCGGGCGGGTCGGAAAACGCCGGACCAGTCGCGGGCAGGACCGGGCAAGATTCGTTCGGTGGCGGGAGCCGGCAAACGCCGGACCCGAACCCCAAGGTTGAGCCGACGTTCCAGGCTCCCGCTCTCCCCCAAGGAGCGGCCGGCGCGTAGCGCCCCTCCACGTTGGCCTCCGCGGGTGGCGACGGTGTCGACCTTCGCGCGCAGGCGAAGCGCGGAGCTACTCCCGAAGACACTTACACGGAAGCCGGCACCACGCCGATCGGGAGAGCGCTAAGCGAAGCCGAGCACGAAGGCTCGTCACCGGAGACAGGACCCGCGGGGAACAAGCGCCAGGACCCGCGGGCAACCAACGCCAGGACCCGCGGGCAACCAACGCCAGGACCCGCGCAACCACCGCGAGAGGTGCTACGTTGACCCCAGCCCTGGCTTGTGCGCCAGTCGGTCCACATGTTGAGCCAACACCAACGGGATGGGCGTCCCACTCGGGCCGCGGCAGGCGTTTCGCCGCCAGCCGACGGTCCGGAGGATGCCCACGGTGCCAGATATCGGCCCAACCCGGTCACCGACAGCGGCAAGCCAGGGTTTACCCCGTAGAGTGGAGCCGATGCGTAGTTCGGAGGTGGCGGCGCAGGCCCTGATCGAGCAGCACCTGCGGCACCCGTACGGCCGGGGCCGGCTGGCGGACGCGCCGGCGACGGGGGCGGCGGGCGGTGCGGCGTGCGGCGATCTGGTGCGTCTGTCGCTGCGGCTGGACGGCGACCGGGTGGCCGCGACGGGCTTCGAGGCGGAGGGGTGCGCGGCGGTCCGGGCGGCGGGGAGCGCGGCAGCGGAGCTGGTGGACGGGATGCCGCTGCTGGCGGCGGCGCTGGTGTCGCCGGCGGTGATCTCGGAGGAACTGGGCGGTCTCGCGGCGAGCCACATGCATGCGGCGGAGCTGACCTGCGACGCGCTGCACCGGGCGCTGGGCGCGGCGGCGCGCGACGGCGAGGCGCGGCTGGCGCCTGCGGCGACCCGGACGCTGGTGGCGATGAGCGGCGGCGTCGACAGCGCGGCGGCGGCGCAGCTGGCGTTGGACGCCGGCGACGAGGTGGTGGCGGTGACGTTGGAGCTGTGGGCTGACTCGGCGGGCGACGGGGAGCAGAGCTGCTGCTCGCCGCAGGCGGTGCGTGGCGCGCGCGGGCTGGCGCAGCGGATGGGGCTGCCGCATTTCACGTTGGATCTGCGCGACCGTTTCCGCGCGGACGTGGTCGACGACTTCCTGGCGGGCTATGCGGGCGGCGCGACGCCGAATCCGTGCGTGCGCTGCAACGGGCTGGTGCGCTTCGACGCGATGGTGGAGCTGGCGGACCGGCTGGGGGCGGCGCGGCTGGTGACCGGCCACTATGCCCGCATCGACGAGGACGCGACCGGTCCGGTGATCCGGGCGGCGGTCGATCCGCGCAAGGACCAGAGCTATGCGCTGGCCCGGGTCGGGACGGACACGCTGCGGCGGCTGAGCTTCCCGCTGGGCGGCTACGCGAAGCCGGAGGTGCGCGAGCTGGCGCGCCGGGCGGGGCTGCCGGTGGCGGAGAAGCCGGAGAGTCAGGATCTGTGCTTCCTGGCGGGGACCGGCCGTGACGCGTTCGTGGCGCGTCATGGCGGCCCGGACGCGGAGCCGGGCGAGGGCGAGATCGTCGACGGGGAGGGCCGTGTGCTGGGCCGTCACGGCGGCCACCACCGCTTCACGGTCGGCCAGCGGCGCGGGATCGGCGTGGCGGGGCCGGAGCCGCTGTACGTGCTGGCCAAGGACGCGGCGAGCAACCGGGTGGTCGTCGGTCCGCGGGCGGCGCTCGCGACCGACCGGGTGGTCTGCGGCGCCGGGCGGCTGCACCGTCGCGCCGCCGAGGTCGACGCGGTGCGGTTGCGCTACCAGGGCGCCGTCGTCGGCTGCCGGGTGGCCGGCGACCTGCCGGCGGGCGAGCATGACGGGCTGGCGCTGGAGCTCGAGCGTGCGGTGGCGGCGCCGGCTCCGGGCCAGGTGGCGTGCCTGCTGCGCGGTGAGCATGTGGTGGGTTGGGCGTTGATCGCGGAGCGGGAGGACGGCGGTGGCTGACGGAGCGGAGCGGATCGAGTTGAGCGTCCCGCTGGACGACGCGTTCGGCGGGGTGATCCGCCTGGTCGCGGGCGGGATCGCCGAGCAGGCGAGCTTCGGCTTCGAGGCGATGGACGACCTGCAGCTGGCGTTGGAGCGGCTGCTGGCCGAGACCGGCGAGCAGGAGCGCGTGGAGATCGCGTTCGAGATCGGCGACGACGGCGTTCGGGCGCTGATCGGCCCGGTCGCGGAGGGACGATTGTCGACGGTGCTGGGCGAGCCGGACGGCGGGACGGGAACGTTGGGGCTGCGCCGGGTGCTGTCCGCGGTCGTCGACTCGTTCGGCGTCGAGCCCGCGGGCGACGGGCAGATCGTCGTGCGGCTGGAGAAGCTGGGAACCGCGCGCCTGTGACGGGCGGCGAGAGGGACGGTCGGTCCGGGCGTCAGCGCGAGGACCGCGAGCTGCTGCGCCGCTACCGCGAGGACGGCGACACCGACGCGCGCGACCGGCTGATCGCGAGCCATCTGCCGCTGGTGCGGTCGCTGGCGCGCCGCTACGCAGGCCGGGGCGAGCCGTTGGAGGACATCGAGCAGGTCGGCGCGATCGGCTTGATCAAGGCGATCGACCGTTTCGACCTCTCGCGTGACGTGTCGCTGGCGACGTATGTGACGCCGAACGTGGTGGGGGAGATCAAGCGCCACTTCCGCGACAAGGGCTGGTCGATCCGGGTGCCGCGCTCGCTGCAGGAGCTGAGCGCGCGGATGTCTGCGACGATCGACGAGCTGACCGCGCGGCTGGGCCGCTCGCCGAGCGTGGCGGAGATCGCCGAGGCGCTCGGCACCTCGAAGGAGGAGGTGCTGGAGGCGATGGAGGTCGGCTCGGCGTACACGGCGCTGTCGCTGGACGCCGGCCCGGGCGGCGACGAGGACGGCACCGACCCGCTCGAGACGATTGGCGACGAGGACGCCGGGTTCGACCGCAGCGAGGACCGCGCGACGTTGGAGCCGGCGCTGGGGCGGCTGCCGGACCGCGAGCGCGAGATCCTGCGGATGCGCTTCGAGGAGGGGCTGCCGCAGACCCAGATCGCCGAGCGGGTCGGGCTGTCGCAGATGCACGTCTCGCGCCTGATCCGGCGTTCGCTGGCGACGATGCGGGAGGAGCTGGAGTGAGGCGGGCCGCCGTCGCGGCGGCCGCGCTGGCGCTGGCGGCGGCGGCGGTGGGCTGCAGCGACGACGGCGACCCGCGCGCGGAGGCGCGCGCCGGCGGCTCGATCGTGGTGGCCGAGGCGGCGCCGCCCGGCTCGCTGGACCCGGCGCTGGTCGACTCCCCTGCCGGTCTGCGGGCGGCCTGGCTGGCGTACACGCCGCCGTTGACCTACCGCCGCGCGGAGGGCGCGGCGGGCACCGAGCTGGTCGCTGCGCTGGCGGAGGAGCCGCCGACCTCCGAGGACGGCGGTCGCAGCTACGCGCTGACGTTGCGCGACGGGTTGTCCTATCCGAACGGGACGCCGCTGCGCGCGAGCGACGTCGAGCGGGCGATCGCCCGCGCGCTGCGGCTGTCGCCGCGGGGATCGGAGCTGTTCGGGGGGATCGTCGGGGCGCGCGCGTACGCGCTGTCGGAGCGGCCCGGGGTGGACATCGAGGGCATCGCCGTCGACGACGCGGCCGGCACGGTCGAGATCGACCTCGAGACGCCTGACCGGATGTTCCCGTATGCGCTGGCGGACGTGGCGGCGGCGCCGGTGCCGCCGGGCACGCCGCTGGCGGACCGCACGCGGCGGCCGCCGCCGGGCATCGGCCCGTACCGGGTGTCGCAGGTGCGCGAGAACGGCGACGTGGTGCTGACGCGGCGCCCCGACTGGCGGCTGGCCGCGGTGCCGGCGGGCCATGCGCGCGAGATCGTGACGCGGACGATCCCGGAGCGGGAGCGGCGGGTGCGCGCGGTCCGCGACGGCCGGGCGGACATCGTCGAGGGCGAGGCGCCGCTGCGGATCCTGCCCGACGTCCGCTCCGGCGGCGACGGCAGGTACGCGGAGTACCCGCTGCCGGCGACGCTGCAGGTCTCGATCGACGCGTCGCGCGAGCCGTTCCGCGCCGCCGACGTGCGGCGCGCGCTGGCGTTCGCGCTCGACACGCGGGTGCTGGCCCAGCTGCACGACGGCTTCATGCAGCCGACCTGCAACATGCTGCCGCCGGCGGTGGCCGGCTACCGGCGGCTGGACCCGTGCCCGTTCGGCGACCGGTCGGGCGACGCGGACCTGGTGCGGGCGAGCGAGCTCGTCGAGGCGGCAGGCGTGGACGGGGCGCGGGTGACGGTCGGCGGCGGCCCGACCGCGCGGGCGCGCCGGCTGGCGCGCTATCTAGCCGAGACGTTGCGCAAGATCGGCCTCGACGCCCGCCTCGGCGCGCGCGAGCGCGCCCAGGTCGCGTTCGAGGCGGTCGCGCCGGCGCTGCCGCATCCGGCGGGCTTCCTGCGCGACGACGACGACCCGGTGCTCTCGGCGCGGGTGGCGCTGCTGACCCAGGAGGCGGCGCCGGCCGACGCGGCGGAGCAGTGGGCCGAGGTCGACGCCGACCTGGTCGAGAACGCCTACGCCGCCCCTTACGGGGTGCCGACGGCGGGGGTGCTGGCATCCGAGCGGGTGGACCTCGAGGGCTGTGGGCGGTTCCACCCGGTGTTCGGGATGGACTACTCGAGCGTCTGCCTGCGCTGACCGGGGCGGCTCTGTTCGCAGGGTCCGCCGGCCTGGACATCCTGCGCCGCTGTGTACAACCTCGGCGCACGAGACTGTGCATTTCGTCCTAAGTCGTTAAAGGAACCACTGACGGTTGGCCGAAACAGTGGTCGGGGGCGCCCGTAGGGGGTGTGGTCTCGGAGGGTTCCGCAGACGCCGACCGGCAGGTGGCTGTGGCCCGACCCACAGCCGGTCACCACTACGGAGGACTTCTGCAAATGACAGTCAAGAGCAGCTACCCGACCGCACTGGCCCTGGCGCTGGCCGCGCTGCTGGCGGTCGGCTGCGGCAGCAGCGGCTCCGACGACGACGGCGGTGGTGCGTCCGCCGGCCAGCAGGGCGGCGCGATCACGATCGCCCAGGGCTCCCAGCCCGACGCGCTCGACCCCGCACTCGCCTACACCTCCAACTCCTGGGAGCCGCTCTGGCTCGTCTACACGGCGCCGCTGACCTACAAGCGCGCCGAGGGCACCGAGGGCGCCGAGCTGATCCCGGGCGTCGCGACCGACCTGCCGGAGATCTCCGAGGACGGCCGCACCTACACCTTCACGATCCGCGACGGGCTCGAGTACTCCGACGGCACGCCGGTGAAGGCGAGCGACTTCGAGCACGCGATCAAGCGCGTGCTCAACCTCGAGTCCGGCGGCACCTACCTCTTCGAGGGAATCGAGGGCGCGACCGAGTACATCGAGGCCGGCGACCCCGAGGGTGACATCGCCGGCATCGAGGCCGACGACGCCACCGGCGAGGTGACGGTCCGCCTGACCGCCGCCGACGGCAGCTTCAGCAACGTGCTCGCGACGAGCTTCGCCGGCCTGGTGCCGTCGAGCACCCCGTTCCGCAACATGACCGAGGACCCGCCGCCGGGCGTCGGGCCCTACGCGATCACCGAGTCGGTGCCCAACCGCCAGTTCGTCATGGAGAAGGTCGACGGCTTCGACATCCCCGGCATCCCGGCCGGCAACCTCGACACGATCACCACCGAGATCGTCAAGTCGCCGGCGCGTGCGGCCCAGGACGTCATCGACGGCCGGCTCGACTACATGCAGGACCCGCCGCCGACCGATCTCGCCGCCGAGATCCGCGAGGCGCACGCCGATCGCTACAAGGAGTGGCCGACGCTCTCGGTCAACTACTTCTTCCTCAACCAGTCGCTGCCGCCCTTCGACGACGAGAAGGTGCGTGAGGCGGTCAACGTCGGCCTCGACTCGACGGCGATCGCGCGCATCCTCGGCGGCCGGCTGTCGGGCAGTTGCAACATCGTCCCGGACGGGATCCCCGGCCACTCCGAGCGCGAGTGCCCGTTCGGCGACCCCGACGGGCCCGGTGACGTCGAGGCCGCCAAGAAGCTGATCGAGGAGGCCGGCGCGACCGGCGAGAAGGTCACCGTCTGGGCCAACAACGACGCGACCCGGCCCGAGATCGGCCAGTACTACACCGGCCTGCTCGACGAGATCGGCCTCGACGCCGACCTCAAGGTCATCGACGGCGCGATCTACTTCGACACGATCGGCAACGTCAAGACGCGCGCCCAGACCGGCCTCGCCAACTGGTACGCCGACTTCCCGCACCCGGCGACGTTCCTCCAGCAGGTCGACGGGACCGCGATCCAGCCGACCGCCAACGGCAACTACGGCATGGTCGACGACCCGGAGATCAACGAGGAGATCGCCGAGCTGCTGACCGAGACCGACCTGCCGTCGGTGGCCGACCGCTGGGAGGCGCTCGACGAGCGGGTCATCGACCGTTCCTACATCGCCCCCTATGGGTCCGAGGAGCTGACTACCTTCCTCTCCGACCGGATGGACTTCGAGAACTGCTCGCTGGTCCATCCGCTGTACGGAAACGACTACTCGAGCTTCTGCCTGAAATAGCCGACAGCGCGCGCGTGGGGCAGAGCCCGTGGCGGCTCGCCCTGCGCCGCCTGCGGCGCGACCGGATCGCCCTGGCGTTCGGCGCGCTGTTCGTGGTCCTCGCGCTGTTGGCACTCGCCGCCCCGCTCTGGGCCGACGTCGCCGGCCGCGGCCCGAACGCCACCAACGAGACCGGCACGATCGATGTCGGCGGCGAGCAGGTCGACGTCGTCTCGCTCGACGGCGTTCCGATCGGGCCGCAGTGGCGCGGCGAGTACTTCCTCGGCGCCGACGCCAACGGCCGCGACGTGATGGTGCGGCTGCTCTACGGGGCGCGCAACTCGCTGCTGATCGGGATCGCGGCGGCGCTGCTGACGACGCTGCTGGCGACGCTCGTCGGCCTGCTCGCCGGCTTCTACGGCCGCTGGGTCGACGCGGTCGCCCGCTCGGCGCTCGACGTGATCTGGGCGTTCCCGGTCGTGCTGCTGGGGGTCGCGCTCGGCACCGCGCTGGCGCTCGGCGGCCTGACGGTCGGGCCGATCGACCTCGCCGCCGGCTCGATCGCGATCTCGATCGCGGTGATCGCCGTCGTCTACGTGCCGTACATGGCGCGCCCGATCCGCGGCGAGGTGCTCGCGCTGCGCGAGCGCGACTTCGTCGCCGCCGCGCGCGCCCAGGGCGCCTCGGCGACCCGGACGATGGCCGGCGAGCTGCTGCCCAACCTCGCCCCGACGATCGTCGTGCTGGCGCCGCTGATGGTCGCCAACGCGATCCTGCTCGAGGCGGCGCTGTCGTTCCTCGGCGTCGGCGTCGTGCCGCCCGACCCCTCCTGGGGCAACATGATCGACGCCGGGGTCGAGAGGCTGGTGACCGCGCCGCACCTGGCGATCGCGCCGGGCCTGATGCTCGTGCTGAGCGTGCTGGCGCTCAACGTCTTCGGCGACGGGGTCCGCGACGCGCTCGACCGCCGCGGCGGCGCCGCATGGGAGGCGGAGCGGCCGTGACCCGCTTCGTCGCCGGCCGCCTCGGCCAGATGGTGGTCGTGCTGTTCGCGGTCTCGGTGCTGACCTTCCTGATCTTCAACGTGATCCCCAACGGCGACCCGGCGTCGCGGATGGCGGGCAAGTCGCCGACCGAGACCCAGGTCGAGGCGATCCGCGCCGAGTGGGGCTTCGACGAGCCGCTGCCGGTCCAGTACCTGCGCACGATGGAGCAGGTGCTCGGCGGGCAGGCGATCTCCTACTTCACCCAGCTCAACGTCCGCGACGAGATCCTGCGCGGGCTGCCGCGCACGCTGGCGCTGGCGGTCGGCGCGGCGATCCTCTGGATGGCGTTCGGGATCGCGCTCGGGCTGCTCGGCGCGCTGCGCGCCGGCCGGCTGTCGGACCGGCTGCTGACCTTCGCGGCGCTCGCCGGGGTGTCGCTGCCGGTCTTCTGGCTCGGGGCGATCCTCAGCCACTTCCTCGGCTACGAGTGGGGGCTGTTCCCCAACGGCGGCTACGTGCCGTTCGCCGAGGACCCGCTCGACTGGGCCTACCACCTCGTCCTCCCGTGCGCGACGCTCGCGGTGCTGTTCACCGGCTTCTACTCGCGCCTGGTGCGCTCGAACGTGCTCGACACGATGGGCGAGGACTTCGTCCGCACCGCGCGCGCGAAGGGGCTCTCCGAGCGCCGGGTGCTGCTCGCCCACGTGCTGCGCAACTCGCTGATCCCGGTCGTGACGCTCTGGGGGCTGGACTTCGGCGCGGTGGTCGCGGGCGGGGCGATCCTCACCGAGACCGTCTTCGACATCCAGGGGGTCGGCCAGTACGCGGCCGAGTCGGTCGGCCAGCTCGACGTGCCGCCGGTGCTCGCCGTGACGCTGTTCGGCGCGTTCTTCATCGTCGTGCTCAACACGGCGGTCGACATCGCCTACGCGCTGCTCGACCCGCGGATCAGGGTGGGGGAGCGGTGAGCGGGCCGCTGCTGGAGGTGCGCGACCTCGCGGTGCGCTTCGCGGCCGAGGAGGGGCCGCCGGTCGAGGCGGTGCGCGGGATCTCGCTCGAGGTGGCGCCGGGCGAGGTGCTGGCGCTCGTCGGCGAGTCGGGCTGCGGCAAGTCGGTGACCGCGCTGGCGCTCACCGGGCTGCTCGGCGGCGGCGCGGCGCGGGTGGCGGGCAGCGCGCGGCTGGCCGGGCGCGAGCTGATCGGCGCGGGCGACGACGAGCTGCGCGCGATCCGCGGGGCCGAGGTGGCGATGGTCTTCCAGGACCCGCTCTCGTCGCTGAACCCGGTGCTGCGCGTCGGCGACCAGATCGCCGAGCAGATCCGCGCCCACGGGCCGGCGGGCCGCGAGGAGGCGCGCGCCCGCGCGGCGGAGCTGCTCGACCAGGTGGGCGTGACGCCGGGCGCCGAGCGGGCGCGCGCCTACCCGCACGAGCTGTCGGGCGGGATGCGCCAGCGGGCGATGATCGCGATGGCGCTCTCCTGCTCGCCGCGGCTGCTGATCGCCGACGAGCCGACGACCGCGCTCGACGCGACCGTCCAGGCCCAGGTCCTGGCGCTGATCGGCGAGCTGCGCGACGCGACCGGCGCCGGCGTGCTGCTGATCACCCACGACTTCGGCGTCGTGGCGGAGCTCGCCGACCGGGTCGCGGTGATGCGCGCGGGGCGGATCGTCGAGCAGGGCGGGGTGGAGGAGGTCTTCGACCGGCCGGCGGACGGCTACACGCGCCGGCTGCTGGCCGCGGTACCCCGCGCCGACGCGCCGCCGCGCGCGCCGCTGGAGGCGCGCGAGCCGCTGCTCGAGCTCGAAGGTCTCGCGGTCGCCTACGGCGGCGGCCGCGGCCGGATCGCCCGGCGCGCCGCCCGCCGCGCGGTCGACGGGGTCGACCTGACCGTCGCGGCCGGCGAGACCGTGGCGCTGGTCGGCGAGTCGGGCTCGGGCAAGTCGTCGCTCGCGCGGGCGGCGGCGCGGCTGATCGACCCGGCCGCCGGCCGCGTCCTGCTCGGCGGCAGCGACTTCACGCGCGCCGGTCGGCGGGCGCTCGCTCCCCTCCGGCGCGACCTCCAGCTCGTCTTCCAGGACCCGCAGGGATCGCTGAACCCGCGCCGGCGGGTCGGCGCGAGCGTGGCGCTCGGCCTGCGCCTGCGCGGCGCCGGCCGCGCCGAGGCCGACCGGCGGGCGCGCGCGCTGCTCGAGCGCGTCGGGCTCGAGCCGGCACACGCCGACCGCTGGCCGCACGAGCTCTCCGGCGGTCAGCGCCAGCGCGTCGGCATCGCGCGGGCGCTCGCGCCGGAGCCGCGGCTGGTGGTCCTCGACGAGCCGCTGTCGGCGCTCGACGTGACCGTTCGGGCCCAGATCCTCGAGCTGCTCGACGACCTGCAGCGCGAGCGCGGGCTGGCCTACCTGCTGATCTCCCACGACCTCGCCGTCGTACGCCAGGTGGCCCACCGCGTCGCGGTCATGCGCGACGGGCGGATCGTCGAGCAGGGCCCCGCGGTGGAGGTGCTCGCGGCGCCCGCCGATCCCTTCACGGCGGAGCTGCTCGCCGCCGTCCCGGTCGCGCACCCGCGCGACCGCGCGACGCCCACCGCCTGACCGCCCGCGCCGGCTGGCCCAGGCCGCCGGCGCGGGCAGGTGCGGGCGGTCCTCTGAGACGGCCTATCGGCTGAATCTCCTGCTGACTGCACGATTTGTTGCGCTGAAACTCGCGCATAGACGACGTATGTGCCATCCTCTTGCTTGAGAGTTGCACGATCTTGCCTACCCAAGTCAGTGCAGAGACGAGGGATTTCCCACCTTCAGGGAGGTATGAGAATGCCGTCGCGTCGCTAGAGCAGTAGAACGCAGTGTGGGGCCGCGCCAAGTGCGCGGCCCCTCTCGTTCCGGGGTTCGGGCGCACGGTTTCCTTCCGGCGCGCCGCCCGCCGCCGCGCCGGGCTAGGCTGGCCGACCTGGCGTCATGAGAGAGGCGATCGACCTACTGCGCAGCGAGCCCCGCGGGAGGATCTTCTTCCTCGCGCTGGCCCAGTCGTCGCTCGGCACGGGCGCCGGCTACATCGCGCTGCTGCTGATCGCCGAGAGCCGCTTCTCCTCGCCGTGGGCGATCAGCCTCGTCCTGATCGCCGACCTCGTGCCCGCGATGCTGTTGGGCCCGCTGTTCGGCGCGATCGCCGACCGCTGGTCGCGCAAGTGGTGCCTGATCGTCGCCGACCTCGTGCGCGCGGTCGCGTTCGCCGGGATCGTCGTGGTCGACTCCTTCGAGGCGACCGTCGCCCTGGCGATGCTCGCCGGCGCGGGAACCGGGCTGTTCACCCCGGCGGCGCTCGCCGCGCTGCCGAGCGTGGTCGACGAGCCGCGGCGCGTCCCCGCGGCGACCTCGCTCTACGGCGCGGTCGGCGACCTCGGCTTCACCGTCGGTCCCGCGTTCGCGGCGCTCGTGCTCGTCTTCGGCGGCGAGGACACGCTGCTCTGGGTCAACGTCGCGACGTTCGCGGTCTCGGGCGCCATCCTGGTGCCGCTGCGCTTCGGCGCGGCGCCCGCGCACCCGCCCGACAAGCCGCGGCCGTCGCTGCTCGGCGAGACGCGCGACGGGCTGCGCGCCACCGCCGGCATGCCGGCCGTCCGCCTGGTGCTGCTCGCCTCGGGGGCGGCGCTGTTCTGCGCCGGGCTGCTGAACATCGCCGAGCTGTTCCTCGCCACCGACGTGATCGCCACCAGCGAGGCGGGCTTCGGCGTTCTGGTCGCGTTCTTCGGCCTCGGATTCATCGCCGGGTCGCTGTCCGGCGCCAAGGGGGGCAGCCCGCCGGAGCTGAAGCGGCGCTACCTGATCGGGCTCGCGGTGCTCGGCGTCGGCCTGGTCGCGATCGGGCTGACCGGCAACCTCTACGTCGGCTTCGCGACCTTCGCGCTCGGCGGCTTCGGCAACGGGCAGCTGCTCGTCTACGAGCGGCTGCTGATCCAGGAGGCGTGCCCGGACGAGCTGTTCGGCCGCGTCTTCGGGATCAAGGACGCGCTGACCGCGTGGGCGTTCGCGGTCGCCTTCCTGGTGGGCGGCGGCGCGGTCTCGGCGGCGGGTCCGGCCGCGGTGATCGCCGGCGCGGGCGCGCTCTGCCTGCTGGTCGCCTGGGTCGTGGCGCTGCTGCTGCGCGGCCACTGGACGACCGACGCGCCCGACACCGCGGCGCGGGACTCCGCCGCGGTCTCCGGCTGATCGAGTGGAGCCTTCTTGGGGGTGGACCCCCAAGAACACTCCGCTTGGTAGCGGCGGGGCGCTGGAGGGAAGCTAGGCGGTGGCGCCGATGCGGCCGGCGACCTGGTTGTCGGCGAGCACCTTGCGGATGTCGTCGACGGCGAAGTCGTGCTGGGGCTCCCAGCGCTCGATGACCCGCTCGAGCGCGTGGACCACGCGCGGGTCGAACTGGCTGCCGGCGTTCTCGCGCAGCTCCGCGAGCGCCGCCTCGACCGACATCGCCGGGCGGTAGACGCGGTCGGTGGTCATCGCGTTGTAGGCGTCGCAGGTGAAGACGATCCGCGCCGCCAGCGGGATCTGCTCGCCGGCGAGGCCGTCGGGGTAGCCCTTGCCGTCCCAGCGCTCGTGGCAGGAGCGGACGATCTCGCCGACCGAGCCCAGCAGGCCGCCGACGCGGTCGAGCATGTACTGGCCCTCGATCGTGTGCTTCTTCATCACGTCGAACTCGGCGTCGGTGAGCTTGGACGGCTTGTTGAGGATCTCCTTGGGGATCGCGATCTTGCCGACGTCGTGGAGCATCGCCGCGAACTCGAGCGTCTGGCGGTCGCGCGCGTCGAAGTTCAGCTCCTCGGCGACCGCGTGGGTGAGGTCGACGACCGAGCGGCTGTGGTCGGCGGTGTACTGGTCGTCGAACTCGACGACGTCGGAGAGCAGCATCACCGTGCCGCGGTAGGCGCGCTGGAGCTCGAGCGCCTTGGCGTAGCGCTCCTGGCGCTCGCGGGCGAAGGTGACGAGCATCCAGACGATCGGGGCGATCGCCAGCAGCCAGAGCGGCTCGGAGGCGGCGACCAGCGCGACCGCGATCGCGATCGGCGTGAGCATCGCGTCGAAGCGGGCGACGCCGGCGTAGTCGCGCCAGAGCTCGCGGAACGGGACGCGGTCGGCGAAGGGGAGGCTGTCGAGGATCCGCCCGCGCAGCGTCGCCCACGCCAGGTCGCCGGCGATCTGGGCGCCGAAGGCGGCGGCGTAGGCGCCGATCGCGCCGATCGTCGGCACGCCGGGCGCGAGCCACTCGAGCACCAGCACCGGGCCGATGCAGAACCACGAGTCGGCGAAGGCGCTGACCCAGCGGTCGTGGTGCCAGGTGCCGCGCACGAAGTCGGGAAGCTGGCCGAGCAGCGCCGCGACGACGACGACGACGGGGACCAGCGGCAGCGGCAGCAGCAGCAGGGTCGGGATGAACGCGAGCTGCTCGGGGGTGACGTAGGTGCTGCCGAACTCGAACCGCACGCGCGAGACGAGCGCGTAGCCGGCGATCAAGCCCAGCACCAGTAGCGGGTCGGCGCTGCGCTCGTTGGGCAGCAGCAGTGCGATCGCGACGACGACGGCGACGAAGACCGCCGCCGAGCCGGCGTTGACGATACGCTCGAGGCGCGACATGCGCTTGCGCCGGCGCTCGCGCGCCTCGCCCACGAGTTGCTCTGCTAGCAGCATCTGCAGTTCATGATCAGCACGGGGTCAGCGGTCGGACCACTTTGTCCGGCGATTGCAGAGGTTCCAGGGTCGAATGCTGCACCGGGAGCGCAGCATCGCGGTCCGCGGGGACGGAATTTGCAGCAGGCAGGCCCAAATGCTCAGCTATACGCGCCGGCGCGGCTTCCTCCTGCAAGCACCGTCCCGGCCGGGGGCGGGAGCGCTCCGCTCTGCACGGGTTCCTAGACTGCATCCGGTGAAGGCAGCGGAGATACGCGAGCGGTACCTGTCCTACTTCGAGTCGCGCGGCCACCGGCGGATGGCCTCGGCGTCGCTGGTGCCGGCCAGCTACGACCCCAGCGTGCTGCTCACCACCGCCGGCATGCAGCCGTTCAAGCCGTACTTCCGCGGTGAGGAGCGGCCGCCCGCGCCGCGGCTGACCTCCTGCCAGAAGTGCTTCCGCACCACCGACATCGAGAACGTCGGCCTCACCGCGCGTCACCTCACCTTCTTCGAGATGCTCGGCAACTTCTCGATCGGCGACTACTTCAAGGAGGAGGCGATCGCCTTCGCCTGGGAGCTGGCGACCGGAGCCGACGGCTTCGGCTTCGCGCCCGAGGCCGTCTGGGTGACCGTCTTCGGCGGCGACCCCGAGCTGGGACTCGACGAGGACGCCGAGGCGGTCGGCTTCTGGCGCGCGATCGGCGTGCCCGACGAGCGGATCGTGCGGCTCGGGCGCGAGGACAACTTCTGGCAGTCGGGGCCGACCGGGCCGTGCGGGCCGTGCTCGGAGCTCTACCTCGACCGCGGCGGCGAGTTCGGCTCCGACGACGAGCGGCCCGGCAGCGACGGCGAGCGGTTCCTCGAGTTCTGGAACCTCGTCTTCATGCAGTACGAGCTGCACGGCGACGGCAGCCTGACCGAGCTGCCGTCGCGCAACATCGACACCGGGATGGGCCTCGACCGGATGGCGGCGATCCTCCAGGACGCCCCGTCGGTCTATGAGACCGACCACTTCCGGCCGCTGATCGAGTTCGGCGAGCGGCGCTCGGGCCGCGCCTACGGCGACGACTTCGCGACCACGCGCGCGCTGCGCGTGCTCGCCGACCACGGCCGCGCCGCCGCGTTCCTGATCGCCGACGGCGTCGTGCCCTCCAACGAGGACCGCGGCTACATCCTGCGCCGCATCCTGCGCCGCGCGATCCACCAGGGCCGCGTGCTCGGCATCGAGGAGGGGTTCCTGCCCGACCTCTGCGCGGTCGTCGTCGACGCGCTCGGCGACGTCTACCCGGAGCTGCGCGCCGAGGCCGAGACGATCCGCCGCTGGACGGCCGCCGAGGAGGAGGGCTTCGGCCGCACGCTCGCCCACGGCCAGCGGCTGCTCGACGAGCTGGTCGACGCCGCCCGCGCGGCGGGCGAGCGCGAGATCGCCGCCGCGGACGCGTTCAAGCTCCACGACACCTTCGGCTTCCCGTTCGAGCTGACCCGGGAGCTGCTCGGCGAGCGGGACCTGACCGTCGACGCGGCCGGCTTCGAGGAGCTGATGGAGCGGGCGCGGGCGACGGCGCGGGCCGGCGCGCGCGAGCACGACGGCGACGACGGCGAGCGGATCGCCGAGCTGGTCCGCGGCGCCGGCTTCACCACCGACTTCGTCGGCTACGAGCGGACCGACGCCGAGACCGTCGCGCGCGCCGTCGAGCCGCTGAACGGCCGGCTGCTGGTCAAGCTCGAGCAGAGCCCGTTCTACCCGCAGGGTGGCGGCCAGGTCTCCGACGGCGGCCTGATCGAGACCGCCGGCGGCGCCCGCGCGCGGGTCGTCGACGTGGTGCGCGTCGGCGACGACCAGGCGGTCGCGGTCGAGCCCGAGGCGGGCGAGCTCGCCGCCGGCGACGCGGTGCGGGCGCTGGTCGCCCGCGACGAGCGGCTGGCGACGATGCGCAACCACACCGCCACCCACCTGCTGCACGCCGCGCTGCGCGAGCGGCTCGGCACCCACGTCCGCCAGGCGGGCTCCTACGTCGGCCCGGACAAGCTGCGCTTCGACTTCACCCACGGCGAGCGGCTCTCGGCCGAGGACGTCGCCGCCGTCGAGGAGCGGGTCAACGGCTGGATCGCGGCCGCGCTGCCGGTGCGGGCGATCGAGACGACCCTCGACGAGGCGCGCTCGCTCGGCGCGATGGCGCTCTTCGGCGAGAAGTACGGCGACTGGGTGCGGATGGTCGAGGTCGCCGAGGTCTCGCGCGAGCTGTGCGGCGGGACCCACGTGCGCGGCACGGCGGAGATCGGGCTCTTCCACATCGTCGCCGAGACCTCGTCGGCCTCGAACGTGCGGCGGATCGAGGCGGTCACCGGCCCGGCGGCGACGGCGCTGTTCGAGGAGCGGACCGCGCGGCTGCGCGAGCTCTCGCGGCTGCTGCGCGCGCCGGAGGCGGAGCTGGCGCGGGCGGCGGAGCGGCTCGTCGAGCAGGCGAAGGCGGCCAAGAAGCGGCCCGCGTCGGCGGCCGCCGACGCCGGCGCCGAGCTCGACACGCTCGTCGCGGCGGCCGAGGACATCGACGGCGTCAGCGTCGTCACCGCGGTGTCGGCCGCAGCGGCCGACGCGAAGGCGCTGCTGGCGCTCTCGGACCGCGCCGCCCAGAAGCTCGGCACCGCCGTGGTGGTGCTCGGGGCGAACCTCGACGGGCGCGCCCAGCTGGTCGCCCAGGTCACCCAGCCGGCCGTCGAGCGCGGCGTCAAGGCGGGCGAGGTCGTGCGCGCGGCGGCGGCGGTCGTCGGCGGCGGCGGCGGCGGGCGCGACACGATGGCCCAGGCGGGCGGCCGCGACCCCGACCGGCTCGACGACGCGCTCGCGGTCGCGCGTGACACCGTCCGGGAGGCGCTCGGCGGCTGATGCGCGTGCTCGCGCTCGACCACGGCTCGGCGCGCTGCGGCTGCGCGGTCTCGGACCCGTCGGGGACCCTGGCGACGCCGCTGGCGGTCGTCGAGCGGCCCGACACGCGCAAGGGCCTGAACAGGATCGCGACGCTCGCCGGCGAGCTGGAGGCCGACCGGGTCGTCGTCGGGCTGCCGCTGACCCTGGCGGGCGAGGAGGGCGCGCAGGCTGCGGTCGCGCGCGAGTTCGCCGACGGGCTGCGCCGGCGGCTGCGGATCCCGGTCGAGCTCTACGACGAGCGGCTGACCACGCGGATGGCCGAGGCGACCGGCGCCAGCGCGGACCCCGACTCGGTCGCGGCCGCGCACCTGCTCGAGAGCTACCTGACCGCCCAGCGGGGCGGCCTGTGAGCGAGCGGACCCCCGAGGAGCGCGAGCGCGCGCGCTGGGAGCGGGCGGCCAAGCGGGCCGCCGACCGCGGCGAGCCGCCGCCCCCGCTGCCGCCGGAGCTGGGCGGCGCGGCCGACGCCCCGGAGCGGCGGGGCGAGCCGCCGCAGCGCCCCGCGCCCGCCGCCGGGGCGCCGGCCGATCGGCCGGATGAGCCGCCGGCCGGCGAGACGGCGCCGCAGCAGCCCCATTCGCCGCCTCCGCCCGACACGTCCCCGGCGGCGCCGGAGCAGCCCGCCGAGCAGCCGTCTCCGGCCGACGCGACGCCGGCGCAGCCGCGGCCGCACGAGCGGGCGGCGGGCGAGACGCAGGAGTGGTCGGTGACCGAGGAGTGGGCCGCCGAGGCGGCCGCCGAAGTCGCCGAGCCCGAGCCGTTCGCCGAGCCCGAGCCCTACGAGGAGCCGCACGGCGACCACGGCGAGCCCTACGACCCGCGCGACGCGCCTTACGACCCGCGGGCCGAGGTCGCCCCGCCCGAGCCGCCGCCGCCGTTCGAGCAGCGGCGCGCGGCGCCGAAGCGCGGCCGATCGAGCGCCGCCCAGCGTCGCGCGGCAGCCGCCGGCTACCTCGGGGGCGGCGCCCGCGGCGGCGGGAACCGCCCGCGCCGCGGCCGGCTGGCGGCCGTCGCGATCGTCAGCGGGCTGGTGCTGGTCGTCGCCGCCTGGTTCCTGATGTCGCTGTTCCAGCCGCTCAAGGGCGACGGGACCGGCGAGGTGGCGGTCACGATCCCCGAGGGGTCGGGCACGGCGGAGATCGCCGACATCCTCGAGCGCGAGGGCGTGGTCTCCTCGGCGACGTTCTTCCGCCTGCGCGCCAGCCTCTCCGGTGACGGCGGCGACTTCAAGGCCGGTGACTTCACGCTGCGCGAGGACATGAGCTACGCGGCAGCGATCGACGCGCTCGTCCAGGCGCCGGTGCCCGACACGGTCACCGTCACGATCCCCGAGGGGCTGTCGCGCCGCGAGGCGGCCGCGACGGTCCGCCAGAGCGGCGTGCGCGGCGACTACATGGCCGCCACCCGCGCGGCGCCGCGGTTCCCGCTCGCGGAGTACGACGCGCAGGATGCCCGCAATCTCGAGGGGTTCCTCTTCCCGGCGACCTACGAGCTCGACCCCGGCCAGCGCGTCAAGGCGCTCGTCGACCAGCAGCTCGCCGCCTTCCAGCGCGAGTTCGCCAAGGTGGACATGCGCTACGCGAAGAGCAAGAACCTGACGCCCTACGAGGTCGTGATCATCGCCTCGATGATCGACCGCGAGGCGATGATCCCGCGCGAGCGGCGGCTGGTCGCCTCGGTGATCTACAACCGCCTCAATCAGGGCATCCCGCTCGGGATCGACGCGACGATCCGCTTCGCGACCAACAACTGGAGCGAGCCGCTCAAGCAGTCCGAGCTGGCGATCGACTCCGGCTACAACACGCGCCTCAACCAGGGCCTGCCGCCCGGGCCGATCGGCAACCCGGGGCTGGCGGCGCTGCGCGCGGCGGCCAACCCGGCCGAGACCGACTTCATCTACTACGTCGTCAAGCCGTGCGCGGAGGGCGCGCACGCCTTCTCCTCCAGCGACGCCGAGTTCCAGCGCGACGTCGACCGCTACAACGCCGAGCGCGAGCGCCAGGGCGGCCAGTCGCCGACCGAGTGCTGATGCCGGGCCCGACGATGCTCGGGGTCGCGGGCTGGCCGGTCGGCCACAGCCGCTCGCCGCGGATGTTCGCGCCCGCGCTGGCGGCGGCGGGGCTCGACTGGCGCTACGTCCACCTGCCGCTGGCGCCGGAGCGGTTCGTTGCGACCGCGCGCGTGCTCGGGGCCTCCGGCTACCGCGGGATCAACGTGACGCTGCCGCACAAGGAGGCCGCCCACGACCTCGCCGACGAGCTGAGCCCCGCGGCGGCGGCGATCGGGGCGGTCAACACGCTCACCTACGGCGACGGGGCGATCCACGGCGACAACACCGACGCCGGCGGCTTCCTCGACGCGCTCGGCGCCGACCCCGCCGGCTGGCGCTGCCTGGTAATCGGGGCCGGTGGCTCGGCGCGCGCTGTCGTCTGGGCGCTGCGCGAGGCCGGGGGAGAGGTCGCGGTCTGGAACCGGACCGCGGCGCGGGCGGCCGCGCTGGCGGCGGACCTCGGGGTCGGCCAGGCGGCCGAGCCGTTCGCCGCGGACCTGCTCGTCAACTGCACCTCGGTCGGGCTCGACCAGGCGGTCGAGCCGGGGGAGGCCGCCGCCGCGGTCGGGCTCGCGGGCCTGGAGCCGCCCGCGGTGCTGTTCGACCTCACCTACGGGGCGGGCCCGACGCCGCTCTGCCGCTGGGCGGAGGCGGGCGGGGCGCGGGCGGTCGACGGCGCCGAGATGCTCGTCCGCCAGGGCGCGCGCAGCTTCGAGCGCTGGACCGGCCGTCCGGCCGACCTCGACGCCATGCGCGCCGGCTTCCGCGCCTGATCCGACGTTCTCCGGCCCCTCCGGCGCCCGCCCGACGTTCTCCGCTCATTGAACGGGTTTCCGCGGGCTGGTCGTGGGGCGGCGTGGTTTCGGCGGGCGCCCTGCGGCTGTAAGGGTCTGCCGTGGCCTGCCGATAGGAAGGAGGATGCCCGTCATCTCCCGTCCCCTCCTGGTCGTGCTCGCGTTGGCGGTCGTGGCGCTCGTCGGCTTCTACGCCACCCAGGGCTCGCGCGATGCCGCCAGCGACGGCGACCCGCCCGCCGCCGAGAGCGCCGCGCTGCCACCGGCCAGCTCCGATCAGGCTGCGCCCGAGCCCGCAACGCCGGACGCGGCAGCTCGCGAGGCGGCCGGCCGCGGCGACGGCAAGCAGGCCGCCCCGAAGGCCGACCGCGACGATGCAGAGCAGGCCGCTCCGGACACCGACCGCGCCGCGGCCGGGATGCCCGCCCCGGTCCGCCGTGCGCTCCGCCGCGGCGACACCGTCGTCCTGTTCCTGGGAACCGGCACGTCGGCCGACGACCGCGCGACCGCCGCCGCCGTCACGGCCCTGCGAGGCGAGCGCGGCGTCGCGGTCTTCACCGACCGCCTCGCGCGGATCGGGCGCTACCGCGCGCTGGTCGGATCGCTCGGGATCGCCCAGGCGCCGGCCGTGGTGATCGTCGGGCGCGACCGCCAGGCCCAGGTGCTCGAGGGCTACATCGACCCGGGCACGCTCGCCCAGGACGTGGCGGACGCGCGGTGAGCGGCCCGTTCGGCAGCGACGGGGCGGGCGGCCCGCCGCACCTGCGCCCGGTGCCGATCGACTCCGCCGTGCCAGCGGCCGAGCCGGATCCCGGTGACGGCCTCACCCCGCCGCTGCCCGGCGGACGGCGCGGGCGCTTCGTCTCCGACGTGATCGCCGAGCTCGGCTACCTCGAGCGCGAGCGCGTCGACGCCGCCGTCGCCGAGGCGCGCGCCTCGGGCCGCACCGCCGAGCAGGTGCTGGTCGAGTCGGGTGCGCTGACCGCCGACCAGCTCGCGCGCGCGACCGCCGAGCGGTTCGGCCTCCACCACGTCGACCTGAGCGTCTACAAGGCGGATCTCGCCGCCGCGAACCTGATCCCGTCGCAGGCCGCGCGCCGCTACGGCGCGGTCCCGATCGGCTTCGACGACGAGGTCCTCCTGGTCGCGATGTCCGACCCGGCGAACGTCCTCGCCCTCGACGACATCAAGCTGCTGACCGGGCGTGAGCTGCGCCCGGTGGTCGCCTCGCCGGACGACATCGCGGGCCTGATCTCGCGGATGTCGCGCCTCGACGACGCGGTCGCCGAGGCGGTGCAGGAAGAGGAGGAGGAGTCCGGCGCGGCGGTGACCGACATCCGCGAGTCCGCCGAGGACGCACCGGTGATCAAGCTGGTCAACTCGATCATCGCCCAGGCGGTCGAGGAGGGCGCCTCCGACATCCACTTCGAGCCCGCCGGACGCGAGATGCGCGTCCGCTTCCGCATCGACGGGGTGCTCAGCCAGACGACGTCGATCCCGCGGCGCATGGTCGCCGGCGTGGTGTCGCGCGTGAAGATCATGGCCGACCTCGACATCTCCGAGCGGCGCCTGCCCCAGGACGGGCGCGTCGGGCTCAAGGTCGACGGCCACGGCGTCGACATCCGCATCGTGACGATGCCCTCCGTCGAGGGCGAGGGCGTGGTGATGCGCCTGCTCGACAAGGACCAGGCGCTGCTGACCCTCGACAAGCTCGGCATGGCCGGAGAGGGGCGCGACCGCTTCGAGCACGCGTTCCGCCAAGCCTACGGGGCCGTCCTGGTGACCGGCCCGACCGGCTCGGGCAAGTCGACGACGCTCTACGCCGCCCTCAACGCGATCAACTCGATCGACCGCAACATCATCACGATCGAGGATCCCGTCGAGTACCAGCTCGAGGGGGTCAACCAGATTCAGATCAACGACCGCGCCGGCCTCACGTTCGCGCGCGGGCTGCGGTCGATGCTGCGCGCCGACCCGGACGTGATCATGGTCGGCGAGATCCGCGACTCCGAGACCGCGCGGATCGCGGTCGAGTCGGCGCTGACCGGCCACCTCGTCCTCTCGACGCTGCACACCAACGACGCGCCGTCGGCGGTCACGCGCCTGACCGAGATGGGCATCGAGCCCTTCCTGACCGCCTCGGCGGTCGACTGCGTGGTCGCCCAGCGGCTCGCGCGCCGGCTCTGCCCGAACTGCAAGACGCGCACGATCCTCGACGTCGGCGCCCTGCGCGAGGCCGGCTTCGCCGCCGCCTTCGACGTCGAGGCCTACGCGCCGGTCGGCTGCGCCCGCTGCGGCGGGACCGGCTACAAGGGACGGGTCGGGATCTACGAGGTGATGGTCGTCAGCGACGAGATCCGCGACCTCACGATCGCCCGCGCCGCGGCCGACGAGATCGCCAAGGTCGCCACCAGCCAGGGCATGCGCCCGCTGCGCGACGACGGGCTCGAGAAGGTCCGCCAGGGGCTCACCTCGATCGCCGAGGTAACGCGCGTCGCCTGACGGGCTCAGGTGCCCGCCCGGCGCTGCCGATAGGACGCCCATGGACTTCGACTTCGCCGACGTGCTGCTGGAGGTGATGGAGCGCGGCGCGTCCGATCTCCACCTGACGGCGGGCTCCCCGCCGATGGTGCGCGAGCGGGGCCAGCTGGTCGCGCTCGACTACCCCCAGCTCGACGGGCCGATGGTCCGCGAGGTCGTCTACTCGATCCTCAGCAACGACCAGCGCCAGCGGCTGGAGACCGACTGGCAGGTCGATCTCGCCTACTCGATCCCGGGCAAGGCCCGCTTCCGCGTCAACGCCTACTTCCAGCGCGCGTCGCTCGCGGCCGCGTTCCGGCTGATCCCGCAGGAGATGCCCCGCCTCGACGACCTCGGGCTGCCGTCGACGCTGCGCGAGTTCATCCGCAAGCCGCGCGGCTTCGTCCTGGTGACCGGCCCGACCGGCTCGGGCAAGTCGACGACGCTCGCGGCGATGATCGACGAGATCAACCAGCAGCGCTCCGAGCACATCATGACCATCGAGGACCCGATCGAGTTCCTCCACCGCCACAAGCGCTGCATCGTCAACCAGCGCGAGGTCGGCGGCGACGCGGCGACGTTCTCGCTCGCGCTCAAGGCAGCCCTGCGCCAGGACCCCGACGTGATCCTCGTCGGTGAGATGCGCGACCTCGAGACGATCGGCACCGCGCTCACCGCGGCGGAGACCGGCCACCTCGTCTTCGCGACGCTGCACACCCAGGACACCGCCCAGACGATCGACCGCATCGTCGACGTGTTCCCACCTGCCCAGCAGCACCAGGTCCGCGTCCAGCTCTCGGTCGCGCTGCAGGGCATCGTCACCCAGCAGCTGCTCCCGACCGCCGACGGCGCGGGCCGCGTCTGCGCCTGCGAGGTGCTCGTCCCGACCGCGGCGGTGCGCAACCTGATCCGCGAGGGCAAGACCCATCAGATCTACTCGGCGCTGCAGACCGGCGCCACCCACGGCATGCAGACGATGGACGCCTCGCTCGCCGACCTCGTCCGCCGTCACAAGATCACCCGCGAGCTGGCCGAGTCGCGTTCGAGCTCGCCGGAGGAGCTGCGCCGTCTGATGGGGACCGTGAGGGTCGCCTAGCCGATGGCCACCTTCGCGTTCAAGGCGCTCGACGTCGGAGGCGCCCCCACGCGCGGCGAGATCGACGCCGACGACAAGCAGGTCGTCGTCTCGCAGCTGCGCGCGCGCGGGCTGATCGTCCTCGACGTCGAGGAGCGCAAGCCGACCGACGTCGGCGACATCCTCGCGCGCTTCAAGCGGGTCAAGGCCGAGGACCTCACCGTCGCCACGCGCCAGCTCTCGACGATGGTCTCGTCGGGCATGACGCTGCTGCGCGCCTTCTACGTGCTCGAGGAGCAGACCGAGAACGACAAGCTGCGCGAGACCTTCGTCGCGGTTCGCAAGGACGTCGAGGCGGGCCTGTCGCTGTCGGCCGCGCTCGAGCGCCATCCCGACGTCTTCAACGACCTCTACGTCGCGATGGTGACCGCGGGCGAGACCGGCGGCATCCTCGAGTCGACCCTGCTGCGCGTCGCCGACCAGCTCGAGAAGGACGACGCGCTGCGCCGCCAGATCAAGGCGGCGATGATCTACCCCGGCCTGATCGCCAGCTTCGCGGCGATCGTGCTGATCGCGCTTGTCAGCTTCCTGGTCCCGGTGTTCGAGAACATCTTCAACGACTTCGGCGGCGACCTGCCGGCGATCACCCAGTTCACCGTCTGGCTGTCGCACATGTTCACGCAGCGCTGGTACGTGGTGATCCTCGCGGTCGTGGCGGTGGTGTGGGCGTTCCGCAGCTGGAAGAAGACCGAGCGCGGACGGCTCCAGTGGGACACGTTCAAGCTGAAGGTGCCGATGAAGATCGGCGACATCGTCCAGAAGGTCGCCCTGGCGCGCTTCTCGCGCACTTTCTCCGGCCTGGTGGCGGCCGGGGTGCCGATGCTCGAGGCGATCGACATCACCGGCCGCACAGCCGGCAACCGCGTCGTCGAGCTGGCGATGCAGGAGGTCGAGCGCTCGGTCAAGAAGGGCGGATCGCTCGCGGCGCCGATGCGCTCGGCGCCGGCCGCCTTCCCGGTGATGGTCGTCCAGATGATCGGCGTCGGCGAGGAGACCGGTGCCCTCGAGCAGATGCTGGCCAAGATCGCCGACTTCTACGAGGACCAGGTGGCCGCGGCGCTGAAGGCGCTGACCTCGATCCTCGAGCCGCTGATGATCATGATGGTCGGCGCGATCGTCGGGTTCATCGTGATCTCGATGTACCTGCCGATGTTCCAGGTCTACGACCAGATCCGCTGACCTTCCAACCTTCGCCCCCCGCGTGCGTCGTTATGGGCGATGAAGGCGACGACGATCCGGTTCACGCCCGAGCTGTGGGCGCTGCTGCAGCGCGAAGCCGACCGCGAGGGGGTGAGCGTCGCCCAGTACGTGCGCGACGCGGCGCTCTTCCGCGTCGCCTACAGCGCCGGCGCGCGGCGCGAGGGCGAGCTGCCCGAGCAGGTCGTTGCCGCGCTCGGTGCGCCGCGGCGCTAGCGGAGCCGCTACCAGCTCCGACCGCGGGGACGCGATAATGGCCCCGTGGCGCGGCTCCGCGACGCCAGGCTGGTCGAGCGCGCTCGTCGTGGCGACGAGGCGGCGTTCGAGCGCCTGGTCGAGCGTCACAGCGCGGCGATCCTTATGTTCTGTCGCCACCTCACCGGCACCCGCGAGGACGCCGAGGACGCCGCCCAGCACGCCTTCGTCGCCGCCTACCGGGAGATCTGCGAGCGCGGGCGCCGGGTCGAGCTGCGGCCCTGGCTGTTCGCGGTCGCACGCAACCGCTGCGTCTCGCTGCTGCGGGCGCGGCGCGAGCTGCCGGCGGGAGCCGCCGATCGCGAGCCGGCGACCGCCGACCTGGTCGCCGACGTCGAACGCCGCGAGGAGCTGCGCGACCTGCTGCGCGACCTCGCCCGGCTGCCCGACGACCAGCGGGCCGCGCTGGTCCTCTCGCAGCTCGACGCGCTGAGCCACCGCGAGATCGCGCTGGTCCTGTCGGTCCCGCCGGCCAAGGTGAAGGCGCTCGTCTTCCAGGCGCGCAGCTCGCTGCTGTCGACGCGGGAGGCGCGCGAGACGCCCTGCGTCGAGGTGCGGGCCACGCTCGCCACTGCGAGCGGCTCCGCGCTGCGTCGGCGCCTGCTACGCCGCCATGTGCGCGACTGTCCCGGCTGTCGCGCCTACGAGGCGTCGGTCGCGCGCCAGCGGCGCGACCTCGCCCTGGTCCTGCCGACCGTGCCCGTCGTCGGCCTCGGACGCGCGGTGCTGGGGGAGGCGGCCGGCAGGGAGGGGGCGGCCGCCGCGGCCGGTGGAGGCTCGGCGGCCGCGGTCGGCGCCGGCGGTGGCGCGGCCGGGCAGCTGGGCGGCTTCGCCGGGCTGGCGGGGCTGGTCGGCGCGCCCGCGGGGGCGAAGCTCGCAACGGTGGCGGCGGTCGCCGTCGGTGGCGTCGCGAGCGGCGCCGCCGCCGGGGTTCCGAGCCCGCTGCCGGCGCTGGCCGGTGCCCTGCCCGGATCGCCGGCCGGGGAGCTTCGGCCGGCGGGGCGCGGCGAGGCCGGCGGCGGGCCGGGCGCTCGGCGCGGCCCGGCGGGCAGCCCCGA
>JAAYBF010000129.1 GCA_012718975.1 Solirubrobacterales bacterium
CGCCGCCACGGCGCGCGAGCGCGAAGACCGCGACCGCGACCGCCGCGTCGGCGAGCGACCGGACGATCCGCCAGCCGATCAGCGACGGGCCGAAGAGGTCGAACGACCAGCCGAGCAGGTAGCCGTGGCCGGGGCCGTACGGCCAGGCGAAGTCCGCGTAGGGGACCTGGCCGTCGGCGATCCGAGCGGCCGCGGCCAGCACGATCCCCTCGTCGAACTCGGCGCCGCCGCGGCGCAGCGTGAACGCCGAGATCGCCAGCGCGCCGGCGTAGAGCAGGGCGAGGACGGCGATCCGTGAGCGCGCCGGCGACACTGCGCGCAATATCGCAGGCGGTCCTGGCGGCGGCGCTGCTGGCGGCCACCGCCTGGCTCTGCTTCCGCGCCGGCGGCTACTTCCACGACCCGCGCTCCGGCCTGGCGATCGCGGCCTGGGTGGCTGTCGCGGCGGTCGCGCTCGTGCCTGCGAGCGGCACGGTCGCGCTCGTCCCGCCAACGCGCGCCGGACGGCTCGCGGTCGCCGGCCTGCTCGGGCTCGCCGCCTGGACGGCGATCTCGGTCGCCTGGGCGCCGCTGCGCGAGGCGGCGCTCGAGGACGTCTGGCGGCTGGCGCTCTACGCCGCGTTCCTGCCGCTCGCGGTCGCTGCGCTGCGCGACGGGGGCCCGGCCCGCGCGGTCGAGCCGGCGCTCGTCGCGCTCGCGACCGTCGTCGTGGGCTACGGCCTGCTCGCGAAGGCCGGCGCGATCGACGCGACCGCGTCGGCCGGCGCCGACGGCCGGCTCGACCAGCCGCTCAGCTACTGGAACGCGATGGGCGCGCTCGCCGCCGCCGCGCTCGTGCTCGCCGCCCGCCTGGCGACCGACCGCGGCCGGCCGCGCGGGCTGCGCGCCGCCGGGGCGGTCGCGCTCCTCCCGCTCGCCGCCGGCCTCTTCCTCACCTACTCGCGCGGCGCGGTCGCGGCGGCAGCCGTCGGCCTCGTCGTGCTCGCGCTCGTGGCCCCAGAGGCCCGGACGCTGTGGCGCCGGGCGGGGCGGGGCTGGCGGCTCGCCGCCGGGTGGGGGACGGTTGCGGTCGCAGTCGCCGCCACCGCCTTCGTCGCCGCCGACCGCGCCGCCCCCGAGCCGGCGCGCGGCGCGACCGTCGAGCGGTTCGCCGATGTCGGCTCCAACCGCGCCGACTACTGGGACGTCGCGCTCGGCGCGTTCGCCGCGGCGCCGGTCGGGGGCCTCGGCACCGCCGGCTTCCGGGTCGAGTGGCTGCGCGAGCGCGACGTGCTCGAGGGAGCCGTCGACGCCCACTCCCTCTACGTCGAGACCGCCGCCGAGCTCGGCCTCGTCGGGCTGGCGCTGCTCGCCGCGTTCGCGGCCGGGATCGCGCTCTGCCTCTGGCGGGCGGTGCGCGGCGGCGGGCCGGACGCCGCGCTGGTGGCCGGTCCGTGCGCCGCGCTCGCCGCGCTCGCGCTGCACTACGGGATCGACTGGGACTGGGAGCTGCCCGCCCTGACCCTCTACGGCCTCCTGCTGGCCGCCGTGGCGGTGAGCAGGTGAGCGCCGTCGCCGGCCGTCCCGCGAGCGCGGCCGGCGGCGCCGTCGAGCCGGTCGTCGCGCCGCCGCCCGGCAACCCGCGCTACCCCCACGTCGACGCGCTGCGGGCGTTCGCCGCGCTGAGCGTGCTCGTCTTCCACACCGCGTTCACCTCCGGCGCGACGACCGCCTGGTACGGCGCGGTGGTCGGCCGGCTGGAGATCGGCGTCGCGCTCTTCTTCGCGATCTCCGGCTTCCTGCTCTACCGGCCGTTCGTCGCCGCCAACTACGCGCGCGCCCCGCGCATCCGCACGCGCGACTACCTGCGCCGGCGGGTGCTGCGGATCGTCCCCGCCTACTGGCTCGCGCTCACCGTACTGGCGATCTACCCGGGCCTCGCCGGCGTCTTCACCGGCGACTGGTGGATCTACTACGGCTTCGGCCAGATCTACTCGCTCGGCACGTTCGTCAACGGCATCCCGCAGGCGTGGACGCTCTGCGTCGAGGCGACCTTCTACCTGGCGCTGCCGCTCTACGCGCTCGCGCTGCGCGGAATCTGTCGCGGCCGCTCGCCGCGGACGGTCGTCACCGTCGAGCTGGCGCTGCTGGCCGTGCTGGCGCTCGCGTCGCTCGCGTTCCGGACCGCGTCGATCGCGTCGGGGCCGAGCGTCGCGTTCGCCTGGCTGCCGGGGATGTTCGGCTGGTTCGCGCCTGGGATGGCGCTCGCGGTGGTCAGCGTCGCGCTCGCCCGGCGCGAGCGGCCGTGGCGTCCGGCGGAGTTGGTCGCCCGTCACCCGGCGCTGGTCTGGGCGGCCGCCGGGCTCGCGTTCGCGGCGCTCGCGGCGACCGTATCGCCACCCCAGCCGACCGGCACGATCTACACCGAGGGCGAGTCGTTCCGGCTCTACGTCCTCTCGGCGGCCGTCGCCGTGCTGGTGCTGGTGCCGGCGGTCGCCGGGGTCTCCGGGGGCGGCTGGCCGCGGCGGCTGCTGTCGGTCCCCGCGCTCGCCTGGCTCGGGCTGATCTCCTACGGGATCTACCTCTGGCACCACACGCCGATGGTCTGGCTCGCCGACCACGGCGCGCTCGACTGGCTGCCCGGCAGCGGCTTCCTCGTCCTGACCGCGCTCACCGCGGCGGTCGGCATCGGCGCGGCCGCCGCGAGCTTCTACGTCGTCGAGCGGCCGCTGCTGCGCTTCAAGGACCCCCGGCGACGGAGAGCGGATTGAGCGCGCGCGCCCGCTCCGCCGCACGCTCGCGCTCGCCGGCGGGGACGCTGACCGCGAGGACGCCCCATGCGACGTAGCTGTCGGGCTCGCGCGCGGCCGCCTCGCGCGCCAGCAGCGTCGCGACCGCCGGACGCTCGACGCGCAGGCCGACGGCCACGCGGTTCAGCGGCTCGGCTCCCGCGCAGGACTCGATCACCCCGGTCGCCCGAGCGCGCAGCTCAGGCTCGGGGGCGGCGCTCGCCAGGTAGGCCGCCCGCACCGCGTCCTGGCAGTGGTCGTGGTCGCGCTGCAGCGCGACCAGCCCGGCGGCGACCGCCAGCGCGGCGACGCCGAGGAGCGCGCGCACGATGACCGTCGACCGCATCGCCGCCAACGATAGCCCCGTCGCGGCGGGGCCGGAAGGGGAGCGACCGGCCCGTCGCGGCGGCCGCTGGACCGTGCCGGCGCTCGCCCTGCTCGCCTACGCGCTCGCGTTCGCCCAGCGGCCCGGGCAGCTCGTCGCCGACACCAAGATCGACCTCCACGTCGACCCGGTCGGGTTCCTCGCCGACGCCGCGGCCGCGTGGGCGCCCTCCGGTGGGCTCGGACAGGTCCAGGCCGGCCAGTACGCCGGCTACCTCTGGCCGATGGGGCCGTTCCACGCGCTCGGCGACCTGCTCGGCCTCGCCCCCTGGGTCGTCCACCGGCTGTGGCTGGGAACGCTGCTCGCGCTCGCCGCGTGGGGGGTCGTGCGGCTGCTCGACGCGCTGCTGCACCGTCGCCGCGGCGCCGCCCACCTGGTCGCGGGCGCGCTGCTGATCGCCAACCCCTACGTCGTCGTCTTCGCCAACCGCACCAGCGTCACGCTGCTCGCCTACGCGCTGCTGCCGTGGCTGCTGCTCGCCGTCCACCGCGGGCTGCGCGACCCGCGCGGCTGGCTCTGGCCGGCGGCCGTCGCGCTTCTGGTCACCTCGCTCGGCGGCGGGGTCAACGCGGCGGTCGCGGCCTGGGTGCTGCTCGGCCCGGCGCTGCTGATCGCCTACGACGGCTGGCTGGGCGAGGTCTCCTGGCGCGATGCGGGGCGGTTCCTCGCCCGGGCGCTGCCGCTGACGGCGCTCGCGAGCGCCTGGTGGCTCGCGCCGATCCTCGTCCAGGTCGGCAACGGGGTCGACTTCCTGCCGTTCACCGAGCCCGCCGGCGCGATCTGGACGTCGACCAGCATGAGCGAGAGCCTGCGGCTGATGGGCTTCTGGGTCGCCTACCTCGGCGTCGGCTACGGAAGCCAGCTTGCGCCCGTCTTCGACAGCGCGCCGACGTTGCTCGGCTCGGCGCCGCTGATCGTCGCCGGCTTCGCGATCCCCGGGCTGGCGATCGCGGGCTTCGCCTGGACGCGCCGCTGGCGCTATGGGCCGTTCTTCGCGGCGCTCGCGCTGCTCGGCCTGCTGGTCATGTTCACCGGCTTCCCCGACGGCGCGCCGCTGCGGCGCGCGCTGCACTGGTCGTATGACCGCTTCGAGCTCGTCCGCTTCCTGCGCACCACCTACAAGGCCGGGCCGCTGCTCGCGCTCGCGCTCGCCTGCCTCGGCGGGGCGGCGGCGGGGCTCGCGTGGGAGCGGCTGCGCGGGCGGACGGTCGCGGCGGCCGCGGCCACGGTCGCGGCGGCGGCGCTGCTGGTCGCCTGGTCGCTACCGCTCTGGGAGGGCCGGGCGGTGGACGGGCAGATCGCCTTCGACGAGGTGCCGGCCGGCTGGGAGCGGGCCGCCGCCGCCGTCGACCGCGACCTGCCGCCCGGCAGCCGCGCGCTCGTCCTGCCCGGCCAGGTGTTCCCCGTCTACCGCTGGGGCGGCACCCAGGACGCGATCCTGCCGGCGCTCGCCGACCGGCCCGTGGCGGTGCGCGGCGTCGTCCCCTACGCCGACCTGCGCGCCGTCGACCTGCTCTGGAGCACCGACGCGCTGGTCCAGCAGCGGCGGACGCTGCCGGGGCAGCTCGCGCCGCTGATCGACCTGATGGGGGCGGGGGCGGTCGTCGCCGCGCGCGACGACGACCGCGACCGCAGCGGGGCAGTGGCGGCGGGGGTCGCGGCGGAGCAGCTGCGGGTGGGAGCCGGCTTGGGGCCCGCGGAGACCGACGCCGTGGCAGGGCGGCGTTTCGGCGCCGTCCGGGTGTTTCCATGGCGGGGGGCGGGGATGGTGCGGGTGCGGCCGGTGGGGGGGCCGGTGGTGGTCGACGGGTCGGCGGCGACGGTGGCGGCGCTGGCGGGACTGGGGGCGCTCGAGGGTGACCGGGCGCTGCTCCATGCGGCGGACCGGACGGCGGCTGAGATCCGGGCGGCGGCGCGCAGCGGGGGAGAGGTCGTGGTCGGCGACTCGAACCGCAGGCGGGTGTTCCTCCCGTCCCAGCCGCTCCAGAACGAGGGGCCGACCCTGGCGGCCGACGCCGAGATCCCGCCGGACGGAGCGCTGCTCGACCCGTTCGCGATCGGGACCGACGCCCAGACCGTGGCCGTCTACGAGGGGGCGGCCGCGCTGCGGTCGCCGTCGTCGCCGTCGTTCGTCCAGCTTCCCGAGCGCCGGCCCTACGCCGCCTTCGACGGCGACCCGGGCACCTGGTGGACCGCCGAGCGCAACTTCGACGTCGACCGGCGCTGGCTGGAGATCGACCTCGGCCGGAGGATCGACGTGCCCTACGTCGAGCTGCTGCCCGCGCGCGAGGCGCGGACCGACGTGACGGCGGTCGAGATCGCTGGTCGCGAGTACCCGGTCGGCCCGGGCTGGAACCGGCTCGCGGTCGGGCTGGACGGCGTCGACCGGCTGCGGGTGCGGATCGCCGCAGCCGACGGCCCGCCGCCGTCGCGGACGCGTGGGCCGGGGGCGATCGCCGAGCTGCGGATCCCGGGCGTGCGGGTGCGCGAGCGGCTGCGCCCGCCGGTGCTCGCCGAGCGGGCGCTTGCGGGCGCCGACCTCCGCCGCGCCGGGCTGGCCTACGTCTTCGAGCGGACCACCGGCCACGACCCGCTCCACCGCCGCGCCGCCGGGCCGGACTCGACCTCGGTGCCGGCCGGCGAGTCGCAGAGCGCCGCCCTCGTGCGCGCCGCCGGCGACGGCGAGCTAGCGCTCGCCCGGCGGATCGACCTCCCCGCCGCCCGCGCCTGGCGGGCCGACGGCTGGGTCTCGGTCGCGCCCGCCGAGCGGGACGCCGTTGTCCGCCGCTACGGCACGGCCGGCGGCCGCCTCGACGTGCCCTGCGGCGCGCTCTCGGCGACCGTCACCGCCGCATCCAGCCTGCGGCTGCGCCCGGTCGGCACGGTCGCCGATGTGCGTGCCGGACGGCCGCTGCGCGCGCGGCCGTGCGGGCCGGCGGTGGCGCTCGCGGCCGGGCCGGCGACCGTCACCACGGAGGAGGGATCGCTGCGGATCGACGTGCTGCGGCTGCGCTCGGCGGCGCCTGCGCCGCTGCCCGCCCCGGCGGCGCCGGGGCGCGTCGTCGATCCTGGCGAGGACGGCCGCGGTAGCCGCGACGGCGTGGCGCTCGCGCTCGACGCCCCCGCCTGGCTGGTCCTCGGCGAGAGCTACAACCGCGGCTGGCGCGCCACCTGCGACGGCGCCGACCTCGGCGCGCCGACTCCGATCGACGGCTATGCCAACGGCTGGCGCGTCCCGGCGGACTGCCGCGCCGTCGACTTCGCCTTCGCTCCGCAGCGGGTGATGAGCGCCGGCTTCGCGATCTCCGCGGCTACCGTCGCCGCCCTGCTCGCCCTCCTCCTCGCCCGCGCGCTCCGCCGTCGTCGGCAGATCCCCTCGATCGATGTCGACGTTGCGGCGAAATATTCGCCGCAACGTCGACATCGATGGGCGCGGGCGGGCTGGCGCGAGGCGGTCGCCCGCGTGCCAAGGCTGCCGGGTCGCGCGGCGCTGGCGATCGGGGCCGCCGCCGGGATCGCGGGGGCCTTCCTGTTCGCGCTGCGGGCCGGCGTGGTGATCGGGCCGGCCGTCGCGCTGATCCTGTGGCGTGGCGTCGGACCGGGCGCCCTGGCGTTGGCGGCCGGCGCGCTCGCGGCGATCGCGATCCCGGCGATCTACCTGCTGTTCCCGCCCGACGACGCGCGCGGCTTCAACTCCGAGTTCGCCGCCGACCTCACCGGCGCGCACTGGGTGGCGGTCGCGGTCTGGGTGCTGCTCGCGCTGGCGGTCAGTAGGGCCAGCCGTCCGCGCCG
>JAAYBF010000130.1 GCA_012718975.1 Solirubrobacterales bacterium
ACGGGCGGGGTCGAGGACGGCGAAGGACGGGTTCCAGCTGGCAATCCGGCGGCCGGCGCGGGTCGCGAGGCGGTTGGCGGATGCCCAGGTCTCCGACAGGCCGCGCGGGCGCAGCGAGATGCGGGCGAAGGTCGTCGTCAGCAGGCGGGTTCCGTCGTCGCAGCGGACGGCGTAGATCAGCTCGTGGGCGTCGTTGGCGAAGGCGTCGGCGGAGTGGCTGCCCTGGTGGAGCTTGGTCAGGAAGTCGCACGTGACGCCGATCGGGCGGCGGGCGCCGGTACGGGTGTGGCGGAGCAGAGGGACGTCGTTCTGCCACTCGATCTTGTGGCCGACGTGGTCCTCGTGGCGGGTCGCGGCGCCGGGGTTGGCGGCGGCGTAGGCGTCGAGCGCCTCGCTGGCGGCGCCGAAGGGGATGCCGCCGCCGAGGTGGCGGGCAACCCAGCGGTAGAGGTCGGAGCCGCGCGGGTCGCGGCCGTGCTCGTGGCCGAAGGTGCAGCGGCGGTCGGTCGCGGGATCGCGGACGACCGGCGGGTGCCAGCCGGGGTAGAGCTTGCCGCCGGGTCCACGGGTCGCGTAGCGGTCGTGGAGCGCGGCCGGGCAGCTGTCGAAGCGGGTCGGGGACCAGATTCCGAGCGCCTTCGCCGGCGTGGCCGACGGCTGTGGGCCGGTCGTGAGGCGGGGTTTGGCGGCGGACGCGGGCACCGCCGCGACGAGTGTCGCGGCCGCCAAGGCCAGCGTGATTGTCAGTCGCGTCGTCGCCATCTACCGGTCAACCCGTCGGGACGCCGTTTGCTTCGCGGAGTCGCCCGGACCCGACTCTAGACTTGCGGACGTCCATGACCCTCCGAGAACTGATGGGGAATGGGGCCCCTGAGGTCGAGGTCTCGGGGCTCTCCTATTCGAGTAGGAGCGTCTCCGCCGGGACGCTCTTCTTTTGCGTGCCCGGGTTCAAGGCCGACGGCCACGACTTCGCCGCCGACGCGGTGCAGCGCGGGGCCGTGGCGCTGGTCTGCGAGCGGCCTTTAGGGCTCGGCGTGCCGGAGTTCGTAGTCGACAACGTGCGGGCGGCGATGGGGCCGGTCGCGGCGCGCTTTCACGGCGATCCGACGGCCGAGCTGGAGGTCGTCGGGATCACCGGGACCAACGGCAAGACGACCACCGCCTTCCTCGTCCGCGACCTGCTCGAAGCCGACGGCGTCCCGACGGGGCTGCTCGGAACGGTCAAGCAGGTCGTCGGCGGGGTCGAGGAGCCGGTCGTGCACACGACGCCAGAGGCGGTCGACCTCCAGGCGACGTTCCGGCGGATGGTCGACGGCGGCGACACGGCCTGCGTGATGGAGGTTTCCTCGCACGCGCTCGAGCTGGGGCGGGCCGCCGGCATCCACTTCGCCTGCCGCGTCTTCACCAACCTGACCCAGGACCACCTCGACTTCCACGACGACATGGAGGCCTACTACCTCGCCAAGCGGCGCCTGTTCGACGGGCCGGGACCGGTCGTCGTCAACCTCGACGACCCCTACGGCCGCCGTCTCGCCACCGAGATCGACAACGCCATCGGCTTCTCGGTGACGGCGTCCGCCACCACGGCTCATGCAGCGGCCGGCGGGGAAGTGCCCGAGCAGCGGTTCCCAAGCGGATCGGGCGCTTCCCCGCCGGCCGCGTACCGCGCCCGCGACGTGGAGTTCGACACGAACGGCGCTCGCTTCACCGCCGACACGCCCGACGGGCCGCTCGATCTGGTCACGCGCCTGCCGGGGCTCTTCAACGTCTCCAACGCGCTCGCCGCGCTGGCGATCGCGCGGACGCTCGGCGTCGACACCGAGACCTGCCGCGCGGCGCTCGCCGAGGCCAGCCGCGTGCCCGGCCGGCTCGAGCCGATCGAGGAGGGTCAGCCGTTCGGCGTCTTTGTCGACTTCGCCCACACGCCAGACTCGCTCGACAACGTCCTGCGCGCCGCGCGCGACCTGACCGAGAACCGGCTGCACGTCGTATTCGGCGCCGGCGGCGACCGCGACCGCGCGAAGCGTCCGCTGATGGGTGAAGCCGCCGCCGCGCGCGCTGACCGGGTGATCGTGACCTCCGACAACCCGCGCTCCGAGGACCCCGAGGCGATCATCGAGGAGGTGCTCGCCGGTACCGGGCCGGACGTCGAGCGCGAGCCCGACCGGCGCGCCGCGATCGCGCTCGCGGTCGGCACCGCCGGACCCGGCGACGTCGTCGTGATCGCCGGCAAGGGGCATGAGCAGGGGCAGGAGTTCGAGGGCGGCCGCAAGGAGCCGTTCGACGACCGCGAGGTGGCGCGTGACGCGCTGCGGGCGCTGGCGGAGACTCGCGCATGATCCGGCCGGCGGCTGATGCGAGACCAGGATTCCGGCGAACATGGCGCCGGAATCTCGGTCTCGCGCGGAAGGGGAGGCGATGAGGGACAGGGACACCGCATGGGTGCTCGACGCGATCGGCGGCGAGCTGCTGGCCGGCGATCCGGCCGCGCCGGGGCCGGCGCGGGCGATCGTCGACAACCGCGTCGCGGGCGCCGGCGACCTCTTCTTCGGGCTGCGCGGCGCGAACGTCGACGGCGGCGTGCACGCGGCGGAGGCCCTCGCCGTCGGGGCATGGGGCGCCGTCGTGGTACCGGACTACGGTGGGCGGACGCTCCCCGCCGCCCCGCCGGGAGCCGCCGTGATCACGGTCGCCGACCCGCTCGCCGCGCTTCAGGCGCTCGCGCGCGCCTGGCGGCGAGAGCTTGGTTGCAAGGTCGTCGGCGTCACCGGCTCGACCGGCAAGACGTCGACCAAGGACATCCTCGCCGCGCTGCTGTCGCCGCACCGTGTCACCCACGCCACGAGCGAGAACCTCAACACCGAGATCGGGCTGCCGCTGACGATCCTCGAGGCGCCGTCGGGAACCGACGTGCTGGTGCTCGAGATGGCGATGCGCGGCGAGGGCCAGATCGCCGAGCTGGCGGCGATCGCCGAGCCCGACGTCGGCGTGATCGTCAACGTCGGCCCGGTCCATCTCGAGCTGCTCGGGACGGTCGAGCGGG
>JAAYBF010000131.1 GCA_012718975.1 Solirubrobacterales bacterium
GCGGCGGGGGCCGGGGCGGTGGCGGGGGCCGGGGCGGTGGGCGGCGGCGCCGGGGGCGCCGCGGGACTGCTCGCGGGCGGTTTCGCGGCGAAGGTCGCGACCGTCGGCGCGGTGGCCGTGGGCGGCCTCGGCGCCGGCGTGGCCACCGAGGCGGTCGTCGGCGGCGACCGCGGCGGCGTGCCCGCTCCGCCGCGCGCGCAGATCGTGGGCGAACCGGTCCGGATACCGGGTGCGGGCGCGGGGGCGGCAAAGAAGCCCGTGGCGGACCGAGCCGGCGAGCGGCCGGCCGCGTCGCGGGCGACCGGCCTGGAGAGCGGCGAGCGGCGTGGACCTGGGAACGGCTCGCGAGCGCTCGGCCCCGAGCGGTCGCCCGGCAGCCCCGGCCGGGCGGTGGGGCCGCCACAGCGGCGGCCCTCGCCCGCCGAGCCCGCGGCGCCGCGGGCAGACGCTGTGCGCCCCGTGTCCAACGGCGTGGCGCGCCGGGCTGCCGGGTCGCCGGCAGCGTCGCGCGCGGTCGGCCGTGGGCCGGCCCAGACGCCGGGACCGGGCGAGCGGCCGGCGGCCGCCGCGCCCCGGCCGGCCCCACCGGCGGTTGGGGCTGCTCCCGAGCCCCGCGCGGCGGTGCCGGACGGTCCCCCCGGGCAGGCGAAGCGGCCCGGCGGGTGACGGCCCCGGCGCTCGCGGAGCTGGCGCTCGCGGCCGAGCCGGCCGCCTGGGCAGCGGCGGGCTTTCGCGTCGAGGTGGGCGCGGTGACGGTCGGCGGCGTGACGCTGCGGCTTCTTGGAACGGGGGCCGGGCGGCGGATCGTCGACTGCTCGCTGCGCGGGGTGGGGGATGCGCCCGCGCTCGACCGGCTGCCGGTGTCGGCGGCGATGGCCGCTGGGCCGCCGCCCGAGCCCGCGGGGCCGCACCCCAACGGCGTCCGGGCGATCGACCATCTCGTCGCGTTCACGCCCGACCTCGACCGGACGGTCGCGGCCGGGGTCGCGCTCGGGCTCGACCTGCGGCGGATCCGCGACGAGGCGGCGCCGGCCGGGTCGCCGCGGCAGGCGTTCTTCCGGCTGGGCGAGCTGATGCTGGAGGTCGCCCAGGCGCCTGAGGGGTCGCCGGTTTCCGGCGACGACCCGGCCCGCTTCTACGGCCTCGCCTTCGTGGTCGACGACCTCGAGGCGGCTGCGGCCTCAGCGTCCGGCCTGCTCGGAGAGCCGCGCGACGCCGTCCAGCCCGGCCGCCGGATCGCCACCTACCGCCGCGAGGCTGGGCTCGGCCTGCCGGTGGCGCTCATGACTCCGCGGCGCTGAGCGCCTCGCCTAATCCCAGGTCTCAGGTCCGAAGAGCCTCAACTCCGCGATGCGCGCGAAGCGGCGATGGTTCTTGCTGACAAGCGGGCGGTTGGCCTCGACGCAGATTCCCGCCTGGAGGGCGTCGCGAACATCGATCGCGGTCCCCTTCGCACGGAGGGCGGCGAGGATCTCCCCGCTTCGCAGGCCGGCTGCCGGCGAGAGTCCCAGCGCTGACGTGTCGAGCAGGGCGAGGACCGGACGCCGGTCCTGCCCGTGGCTCGATCCGAGCGCCAGCTCGAATGCGCTGATGGCGGTCACGAGGTATCCACGTGGGCCAAGCTGGTCGAGCAGGCCCGCTCCGGGGCCGCGGCCGCGGAGGTAGTCGATCAGGATGTCGGTGTCGACTACCGGCCGTGAGTCCATGACGCCCATGCCTCCTGTAGGGAAGCGGAGAAGCGAGTGGCGTCCTCGTCGGTCCAGGAGCCCCGCGCGTTCTCGAACGCCTCTGTGCTTGGGCGGTCCTCCTGACGGGCGAGGTAGTCCCGCAGGGCCGCCTCCACGATCGGCGAGAACCCGCGTTGGCCGCGGGCGGCGGCGAGGGCGCGAATCTGCGTGTAGACGCGGTCGGAGATCTCGACGGTGGTGCGCACGCTGTCCACTATCGCATGCATTTGGGCATTCGAATGCTCTATCACGGAGTTGGCCATCCAACTACTGTCCCGGGTGAGGGGTTACAGCGGGGAGGCGAAACGCGCCGGCTGTGTTACGAGCGGCGCCCGCGGGCGTGCGCGGCGGTCTCGTTGGCGATCCCGAGGGCGGTGTCGGCGCCGGTGGTGGGGGCGAGGGCGATGTAGGTGGCGGCTGGGACCGCGGCGCGGAGCTTGGGGCCGCCGCCGGCGCGGACGGCGTCGGCGAGCAGGGCGTCGAGCGCGCCGGAGGTCGCCTCGGCGACGAGCGGCTCGACCGGGGCGGGACCGCCGGCCAGCAGGCGCGACACGGTTTCGACGGCCTCGTCGCGGCGGCGGCGGGCCGGCTCGCCGGCGGCGTGTGAGGCGACGAGCACCACCTCCGCCAGGACCGGCTCGGCGGCGTAGTAGGAGCAGACCGCCTCGATCCCGGCACGGACCGAGCGCGGCCAGTCGGGCGCCCGCCGCGCGGCGGCGCGGGCGGCGGCGTCGGCCTGGAGCTGGGCGAGGTCGATCGCGTCGACGAACGCCTCCTGCTTGGTGTCGTAGTGGGCGTAGAAGGTGCGGGTCGAGGTGCCCGCGAGCCGGGCGATGTCGCCGATCGTGGCCGCCGCGTAGCCCTTCTCGTAGACCGCCTCGCAGAGGCCGAGGATGATCCGCTCGGCCTGGTCGCGCGGGGTGAAGCGGGGGCCTGTGGAGGCCGCGGTCGCGCGCGGGCGGGGCCGGCGCAGCGGGCCGGGCGGGGGCGGGTAGGCGGTCAGCCACGCCGCGAGGGGGCTGGCGAGATCGCCCAGCGCGGCGGTCGTCCCGGGCCGCAGCCGCCGGGCGAGCACCGCCTCGATCCCACCGGCGAGCGCGGCGGGAAGGGGAGGGGGCAGCGTCGGCGCGGCCCCGCCGGTGGGGTGCTCGGCGCCCGCGCGGGCCACCGCCGCGGCGATCAGGTCGCCGAGCCGGCCGGTGGCGCGCTGAGCGGCCGCCTGGGCGGCCGGCTCGGCTCCCGGCGCGTCGACCAGCCACAGGCGCATGGCCTCCGGCTGGGTCGCCGCCGCGCCGAGCAGCGCGGCGGCGATCGCGCCCGCTGCGTCCGCGCGGTGGGGCGACGCGTCGCGGGCCGCTCGCTCCGCGCCCTCCAGGGCGGCGGCGGCAACCCCTTCGACGGCCACGCGCAGCAGCTCGGCCCGCCCGCCGAACAGCTCGTAGAACGCCGCGCGCGAGACCCCAGCACGGGCGGTGAGGTCCTCGACGCGCAACTCGTCGTAGCCCCGCTCGGCGGCCAGGACGGCGAGTGCGGCGAGCAGCCGGTCGCGCTGGTCGGCCGCGACGGCGGCGCGCGCGAGTCCCGGCCCCGGGCTCAGCCGGCGCGCGAGCAGCTCGTCCGCATCCCCCCAGGGTGTCGCCGGCATCGGTGTACCGAGCATAGAACCGCGGCGGAACCTGAAGACGCCAGGCGTCGCTATCCGGGCAGATCGGTCATGGCTCGGTTCTCAACTCCTGCCCCCGCCGAACGCCCATCGCAAGGCGCGATCCGTCGTGCCGATCCCGCTCGTAAAGCCAAATCATCTCTGGGAAATCTGAAGTGTCTGAAGCTGATTTCCAGGCACCGCCACCGTTCCTCGCCCGCATCTGGAGCGGGGTCTCCCTTGACACGAACGGTCAGTCCCTGTTCTCATAGATCCAGATACCCGCCGGTTTCTCGAACGGGAGGCGACCGGGTGCAGACAGGTGAGAGCAAGCACCAGCGTGAGGAGAGGCTTGATGCACAAGATGGGGAATTCGATATGAGGCGGTCTACGACTGGCCGGGGCGGGTTCCGCCTGTCGCTGAGCGCGGCCACGGTCGCCGTCGCCGCGAGCCTGCTGGCTGTCGCGACACCGGTCGCCGCCGCCCAGGAGCCCTGGGGCTTCGAGAAGGTCACGCCGGGCGGCAAGGGCGGAGGCGGCGTGCAGAACACCGACTTCTTCCGGATCGCGCCCGATGCCCAATCGGTGATCTACTCGACGACCGGCCCGTTCGCGAGCGTGCCCGGTACGGCCGGCGCGGCGATGGTCACCTACCTGGCCCAGCGGGGGGAGTCCGGTTGGACGAGCCGGATGCTGACCCAGCCGTTCGAGCTCGGCAGTGGGACGAGCACCTCGGGCGGCTACTTCATGTCGGTCTGGGGGGTCTCGCAGAACCTGCGCTGGGCGACGGTCGGCTCGCGCAGCGCGCTGACGCCGGACGCGGATCCCGACGCCTACAACGTGTATCGCCTCGACACCCACACCGGCGATCTCACCCATCTCTCATCGCCGCCCGACAAGGGCCTCGCCACGCAGGGATACAACGGCTGGCAGGCGGGGCTCGGGCTCAAGTACCTGTCCGACGACGGCGGGACGGTGATCTGGGGCGCGCAGCCGAACGAGATCCCGGGTGTGTCCACCTTCGCGTTCCTGAAATGGACCGCGGGCGGGGGCACGGAGCTCTTCGCGAAGCTGCCGGACGGAACGCCCGCCACCGATCTTCGCCGGATGGGCAACGACTCCGTTTCGGGCGCGAACGCGGTCCGCAGCTCGATCCCGCGCCGCCAGGGCGCGGAGCAGCGGTTTGCGTTCGGGGTGGCCAACGGCCCGGTGTATCTCCAGGACGGCGACGGCACGCGGGCGATCTCGCGGTCGCGGCTGTCGGGGAGCCCGGCGGTCGACGTGCGGTCGGATCTGTGGGCGGTGAGCGACTACGGCCGCTTCACGCTCTTCTCGACCTACAACAACGGCCAGCTGACCGACGACGCGCCGGCCGGCGAGCAGCGGGTCCTCTACGTCTATGACGCCGACGAGGACACGCTGGCCTACATCGGGGTGCGCGGCGGCAGCAACGACGCGGTCTGGCAGATGACCCACAACGGCCGCTCGGTGGCGTTCCAGAGCACGCGGGCGCTGACCGCCGGCGCGATCGCCGGACGCGCCAACATCTACCTCTGGCGCGACGGCGAGCTCCAGCTCGTCGCGGTGCCCGACGCCGACGGCGCCGCCAGCAACGGGGCGCTGTTCGACCGCCTGATGAGCGAGGACGGCCGCTACCTGGTCTTCACCGACAACTCGGCCTCGCTGGCCGCCTCGTTCGGCTTCGACAACGCCAACCCTGCGTGCACCACGCCGGCGGGCGCGAACGGCCGCTGCATGCAGGTGTACCGCTTCGACGCCGACGCGCCCGAGGGCGAGCGGCTGGCGTGCGTGTCGTGCCGGACCGACGGCGCGCAGCCGGCGGGCTCGTCGGGCGATCCGGCGAACGCCGTGGGTGGCGGGACGTTCATGAGCTCGATGAGCCTGCGGCTGGTCGTCGACGACGGGACGGTGTTCTTCTCGAGCGCCGACGATCTGGTCGCGGCCGACAGCAACGGCCAGCACGACGCCTACGCGTGGAAGGACGGCGAGCTGCGGCTGCTCTCGCGGGCGCTGCCGGGCGCTCGGTCGCGGTTCGTCGACGCGACCGCGGACGGGTCGAGGGTGCTGATCGCGACCAACGACCGGATCACCGCCGACGACACCGACAACGTCGTCGACCTCTACCTGACCGGTCCGGGCGCCGGGCTGCCGCTCGAGCAGCCGCCGGTGGCGCCCGCCGGGTGCGGCGGCTCGGACTGCCGCGCCGACGGCGGCGGCGCTCCGCTGGCACCGCGGCTCGGCTCGTTCGCGTTCTCCGGGGGCGGCAACGTCGCGCCCGGCGGCGGGCGCGTCGCGCTGCGGGTGACGCGGCCGAAGGCGGTCGCCGGTCGCGTCGCGCGGCTGCGGGTGCGGGTGCCCGGCGCGGGCCGACTCGCGGTCGCGGGACGGTCTGTCAAGCGGGCGCGCAGGGCGACGTCGAAGGCGGGCGTCTACACGCTGCGGGTGCGGCTGAGTCCGCGGGCGCGCCGCGCGCTCGCCCGGCGCGGCCGGGTCCGGGTCGCGGTGCGGGTGGTCTACCGAGCCCGTGACGGCCGCAGGGCGGCCCGGACGGTGCGGATCGCCTTCCGCAAGCCGAGCACGACCAGGGGCGGCCGGTGATGGCGGCCCGAGCACGGGAGAACGCAGCCAGGGATCGGAAGGTGAGCGCGATGAGCAGACAGAGAGCGGTGGGGCCGGTCGCGGGGCGGGTGAGGTTGGCGCTGCTGGCCGCCGTCGCCGCGCTGGCGGCGCTGGCGGTGGCGCCGGCGGCTTCGTCGGCGGCGGCACTGGAGTTCGAGACGATCACCGGCGCCTATCAGGACCCCCACGGCAGCGGCGACCCCGTCCGCCAGGCGGGCGCCCACCCCGACGTCACCTTCCGGTTCACGGTGCCGCCCGACAACCCCGACGTGCCGGTCTCCTACCCGATCGACCAGCCGCACCGGCTGATCGCCGGGATGCCGCCCGGACTGGTCGGCAACCCCCAGGCGGTTGCGACCTGTCCGGAGTCGCTGCTGAAGGCGGGGCCCAACGGCAACAGCGCGCTCTGCCCGGCCGAGTCCCAGGTCGGCGTCGCGGCGATCATCTCTCCGGGGGGCAGCATGACGACGGTCGCACCGGTCTACAACCTCCAGCGGCCGGCCGACGCGCCCGCGCTGTTCGCGTTCAACTACCTCAGCGTCGTGACGAAGCTGCAGCCCTCGGTGCGGGCAGGCGACTTCGGCATCGACATCGACTCGGGCACGATCTCCCAGGGCCTGGTGATGATCGGCGCCGAGGTCACGCTCTGGGGCGTCCCGTTCGACCCCTCCCACGACGCCATGCGGCCCGTCGGCGGCAACCTCCTCACCTGCATCCCCGGCTTCGGCTGCTTCGGCGGCGGCCAGGCGGCGAGCGGGGTTCCGCGGCCGTTCCTGTCGCTGCCGACCGAGTGCTCCGGCGAGCCGCTGGTGACCACCGGCCTGATCGACGGCTGGCGCACGATCGGCGAGTTCGGCTCGGCGTCGTTCGACACCGACTCCGACGGCCAGCCGTTCGTGCTCACCGGCTGCGACGAGCTTGCGTTCGACCCGGAGGTCACCGTCGCCGCGACCGCGACCGCGACCGACGCCCCCTCGGGCCTGGACGTCGAGCTGAGAGTTCCCCAGACCGATGCCGTCAACCTCCCCGCGGCCGCCCACGTCAAGGACGTGCGGATGACGCTGCCGGAGGGCTTCACGGTCTCGCCGTCGTCGGCGGTCGGCCTCGGCGCCTGCTCGTCGGCGCAGATCGACCTCGGCTCCAACGCGGAGCCGGCGTGCCCCCAGTCGTCGAAGCTCGGCACGATCGCCGGCCAGACGCCGCTGCTCGACGAGCAGCTCACCGGCGATGTGATCCTCGCCACCCCCGACGACAACCCATTCGACTCGCTGATCGCGCTCTATCTGGTGGTGCGGGGTCCGGGTGTCCTGATGAAGATCCCGGGCGAGGTCGAGGCCGACCCGACAACAGGCCGGCTGACCGCGACGTTCGAGAACAACCCGCAGCTGCCGTTCAGCAGCCTGCGGGTCCGCTTCGACGGCGGCGAGAACGCGTCGCTGGCCTCACCACTCGCCTGTGGCCGCTACGAGACCGCGGCCGGGATCTCCTCCTGGTCAGGCAAGGCGCGGGATCTGACGTCGCCGCTGGTGGTAAGCGAGGGCTGCGGTCCGCGTGGGTTCGATCCGGGGTTTGTTGCCGGTTCCGCGAACCCGGTCGCTGGCGGCAGCTCTGCGTTCTCGTTGGCGATCTCGCGGCCGGATCGCACGGCCGAGCTCTCGACGCTCGAGTCGCTGAAGCTGCCCGAGGGGCTGCTCGGCTACGTCTCGAAGGTCGATGTGTGCGCGGATGCGCAGGCGGATGCCGGGACGTGTGGGGCAGGTTCCAGGATTGGGCATGTGCAGGTCGCTGCCGGTCCTGGCGGCGCTCCTGTGTGGGTGCCCCAAGAGGGCAAGGCGCCGACGTCGGTGAGCCTGGCCGGCCCTTACAAGGGCGCCCCCTACAGCCTGTCGGTCGTGGTGCCTGCTCAGGCGGGTCCGTTCGATCTCGGGCGGGTCGTTGCCCGCTCGCCGCTTCACATCGACCGGGTCACCGCCCAGCTGTCGACCGGGATCGACGTCTCCCGGGTCTTCGACCGCAAGGGCAACTTGTCCCAGACGGTGCAGGGTGGGATGCCGACGATCGTGGAGGGCATCCCGCTGCGGTTGCGCGAGCTGCGGGTCGTTGTCGACCGTGACGGGTTCACGGTGAACCCGACGTCGTGTGAGGCGACCAGCGTGGACGCGACTCTGAAGTCGGTCGACGGCCAGTCCAGTGATGGGAGCTCGCGGTTCCAGGTTGGCGAGTGCGCTTCGCTTGGGTTCGCCCCGAAGCTCGGGATGCGGCTGTTGGGCAAGCGCCAGACGTCCACCGGCAAGCATCCGGCGCTGCGGACGGTGCTGACCCAGCCCGA